>NZ_CP021251.1:1800000-2100000 GCF_002155265.1 Corynebacterium pseudotuberculosis | reverse complement strand
CGTGCTGCGGTTCGGGAAATTGCCGGTGAGCTCGTCGAGCTTTATGCCAAGCGGCAATCCGCGCCGGGACATCCTTTTGCGCCTGATTCTCCCTGGCAGTATGAGATGGAAGATAACTTCCCATACGTTGAGACCGAAGATCAGATGATGGCTATTGAGGCTGTCAAAGCAGATATGGAAAAGCCTGTTCCTATGGATCGCGTGATTGTAGGCGACGTGGGATACGGTAAGACAGAAGTCGCTGTACGAGCTGCATTTAAGGCTGTTCAGGATGGAAAACAAGTGGTGGTCTTGGTGCCCACTACGTTATTAGCGCAGCAGCATTTGTCCACATTCGATGAACGCATGGCTGGTTTCCCCGTGAATCTGCGAGGCTTAAGCCGTTTTACCTCCACGGTTGAGGCAAAGGAAACGATAAAAGGGCTTGCCGACGGCACCGTAGACATTGTAATCGGTACACACCGCCTGCTTCAGACAGGAATTCAGTGGAAGAATCTTGGGTTGGTCATCGTCGATGAGGAGCAACGTTTTGGTGTTGAGCACAAAGAACACATCAAAGCGTTGAGAACACATGTTGACGTGTTGACGATGTCGGCTACACCGATCCCTAGAACCTTGGAAATGTCAATGGCTGGGATCCGGGAGATGTCTACTATTTTGACGCCTCCGGAGGATCGTCATCCCATCCTGACTTATGTTGGAGCACAAGAAGATAAACAAATCGCCGCAGCTATTCGGCGCGAGCTGTTGCGAGACGGCCAAGTCTTTTTTGTACATAACAAAGTCTCCGATATTGAAAAGAAGGCTAGGGACCTACGGGAACTGGTACCGGAAGCTCGTATCGTGGTTGCGCATGGACAGATGAGCGAGGAGCTTTTGGAACAAACTGTTCAGGGCTTCTGGGATCGCGAATTTGATGTGCTGGTATGTACCACCATCGTGGAAACCGGTTTGGACATTGCGAATGCCAACACCCTCATCGTGGAAAATGCGCATCATATGGGTCTTTCTCAACTGCATCAGCTGAGGGGGCGCGTAGGACGCTCGCGGGAACGCGGCTATGCCTATTTCCTGTATCCCAAGGGGCAAACGCTGACGGAAAATTCTTATGACCGCCTGGCCACTATTGCCCAGAACAACGATTTAGGCGCTGGTATGGCAGTGGCTATGAAAGACCTGGAAATGCGTGGCGCCGGTAACGTGCTCGGCGCACAGCAATCGGGCCATATCGCAGGAGTAGGGTTTGACCTTTATGTGAGACTTGTCGGCGAAGCCGTGGAAGCCTACCGGGCTCTCGCAGACGGAAAGATCGTCGATGCCACCGATGACGGACTAAAAGAAATCCGCATCGACTTGCCTGTGGACGCGCATATCCCAGAGTCATACATCAACGCTGAAAGGCTTCGACTTGAGGTATATCGGAAGCTGGCGGCGTCGCAAAGCAATGCCGATCTGATACTCGCAGTGGAGGAGATGGAGGATCGGTATGGTCCGCTGCCTGAAGAAGTCAAACGTCTGCTGGCGGTAGCTAGGCTACGGCACCTGGCCAAGTCAGCGGGTATCAGTGATATTGGAGTGCAAGGAACACGGATCAAGATTCATCCGGTGGAGCTTCCTGACTCTAAGCAAGTTCGGTTGAAGCGGCTGTTGCCTTCTGCGACATATCGTGCTGCGGCTAAAGCTATCCAGTTGTCTTTTCCTAAAGAGGGGCGCAACGTTACTGATAAGCCGCTTCGCGACGTCGCCCTACTCCAATGGGTAGCAGATTTTCTGTCGGAAATGTTTGAATTGCCGCGCATATCAGTTACAGGGGAGGCAGTATCCGAGAAAATCATCTCCGTGGGGGAACCCCAAGTTTTTCACGGGCGGACTCGTGCTACTCAGCGTGACGTTACAAAGCGGGTCGAGCGCAACGATGATGAGGACTATGAGGATAAGCGCGAAGCGCGTAGGAGGAAATTCCGGATGCGTTGAGCAGTGAACACATTCGTGAATGCGTAGCAGCGGTAGTCGGCAAAGTCAGCGATGCTGCTTTAGCACTCGAACCAGCTGTCCCTGCACCCGTAAAAGTCGACGCTTAGACCAACAGACTGAAAAATGAGGCCACGCTGTTTTCTTTAAAACAGTGTGGCCTCTCGCTTTAGGATCTTATAACGACATAGTCCCGGTACTAATGCCGTAGATTCCGTAACATCCTGCGCATGCGATGAGCGCTACCACTATCCATTCGAAGGCATTGAAAACCTGTTCTTTTTTGTAGAGTCGGGTTCCTACATAGGGGATAAGGCCGGGAAGAACCGCCAAAGCTCCGAAGAGCACATATTTAAGATCTGCCGCGTAGAACAGCCACAGTGAGTACACAAAGGCAAGGAGAGCCACCGCGAGATGGCGGCGATTTTCTTTACCGCTGACCTCTGGTCCGGAATCATCGAAACGAGCGCCAGCAGCAGGATGCGAGATCCCTTTGCCGCGGGTGGCTAGCAAAATGAGATAGAACGCGGAGAAAACATAAGGCACAAGGTACAACACAGTGGCTAGCTGAACCATGGAAACATAGGTGGTCTGGTTGATAAAGAAGACAATCACCCATATTTGGATCACTATTGTAGAAATAAGCTGGGCGACCCAGGGGGCACCGGAAGTGTTAATTTTTCCTAGCTGTCGGGGGAGCAGACCGTCGAAGGCCATCATGGCTACCGGCTCTGCACAGAGCATTTGCCATGAGACATACGCACCGAGAACGCTAAGACACAAACCAATAGAGACAAGCCCTGCTCCCCATGGTCCGACGACGGCTTCCAACACATAAGCCATCGAGTTATTAGGAAGAGCTGCGAGTTCCTCACGCGTTAAGACTCCATAAGACAAGGTCGCGACGGTGACAAGCAAAAGCAGCACTGTAAAGAAGCCGAATACGGTGGCGCGTCCGACGTCGGCACGCGTACGGGCTTGCTTGGAATACACAGATGCTCCTTCTACACCGATGAATACCCATACGGTGAAAAGCATGATGCCTTGGACCTGCTCAAAAACAGAGGAACCGGTGGAGCCACCCCAGAAATCAAAGGTGAATTTATCCCAGCTGAAGCCTAGGAATAATACCAATACTATGAAGGCTAAGATCGGGAGCAACTTGGCTACCGTAGTGACCGCATTCATAAAGGCAGCTTGCTTAATTCCTAGAGACAAAACGGCAAAAATGAGCCACGTCATCAAAGACACAGCAATGGCGGACGCCAGGCGATGCTCGGTGTTAAAAAGCGGGATGTAGTGCCCTAATGTGGAAAAGAACAAAGTGGCGTAACCAACCTGTGCAATCACGCTGCCCAGCCAATAACCCCATCCTGAAGTGAAGCCGATGAAATCGCCTAATCCTGCGCGTACATAGGAATAAACGCCGGAGTCAAGATGCGGTTTACGATGCGCAAGTATCTGGAAAACAAAGGCCACTGACAGCATGCCTACACCCGCAATGACCCATCCGATAAACATCGCTCCCGGCGCGGCTACTGATGCAATATTTTGCGGCAAGGAAAAAATCCCTGAGCCGACAGTTGACCCGATGATCAGGCCGATGAGTGTCCAGATGCGAACCGTGTGCTGTGATTTCTTGTCAGCGCTGGAGGCTGCAAGGGTCATGGATACCTCATTACATATGAAACAAAATAACTAGGGACTTGGGGAACACACTGCACTAAACCAACTGGAAGGCCAAGGCTGAAAGCAAAACACATGTATTCACGCAGTAGAAAAGTAAGGCTTTTCAGCCTTACGAATCTTACACTCTGGGTGCACTAGCTAATACTGGAGCAACTGAGTTGGATCTCGGTTGCCATCGATTGCCGGTCCTCAACCGTCAACGAGTTGTGGGCAAGATAGGGCGGTTAGAATTATGAAGATGAAGGTTCTTCTCCTAGACCCGCGCTGGCCCACAATGGTTCCTGTAGAAATACTAAATAAAGTCTCAGGAAAAATCATATTCACAGGTGAGGTTCCGGGACCGGTACGGGATATTCTTTCTGGATTTATCCAGGTAGAGTCCGAAAAAATTATTGTGAGCACTAATGAACTGGATTCTATTGTTGTTAAGGCAATCGAGCGTGGTGCGCATGTGTTTGAGGTTGACTCGAGACGGGATCCTGTGGGACAAGCAAGGGCTGTGATGTCTCGGGCGCTATGTCGTGGAGCCTGGGAGCAGGCACAGAGTCATTCTTCCCTTATTCCTTATCTTGAGGAGGAATGTGCTGAGGTGATCCAGGCTATTCGCGAGGGTGCTTCGGATGAGGAGCTGATAGGGGAGCTTGGTGACGTACTGCTGCAGGTGTTGTTCCATGCTGAGATAGCGGCTAGGCGAGGTTCCTTTAGCTTTGACGACGTTGCGGCCAGCTTTGTTAAAAAGATGAAAAAACGCCAACCTTACCTTTTTGATGGCTCCGTGGGGGTGGTGCCTGTGGCTGAGCAAGAACGATTGTGGGTTGTGGGGAAGATGGAAGAGGGAGGGGGAGATTAGTTTGTTGCGGTTTTGTATATAAGAGGGGGTCAAAATGAGCTATAAGTCTTTCTTATTTTATAGCCAGACTTCATTTATCTTTTTTCTGTACACTAGTGCGCCATGAGTTCAGGAGTTCGCCGCGCAGCAGGATGTGGAATGGGGATTGTGTTGTCGGTGATTCTTGTCATTTCTCTCGTGGGGTGGGCAATTTCTTTCCTTGATGGTGAATCCCCCGTGCGTCAATTGCAGGAGGTTCCAACTTCAGTGCCTCCAGCTAGGGCTGCGGAAGTGCCTCGGATAGATATTCATGCTCCGGGGAGAACATCTGACAAACTTGCGTTTTGGGCAGACCCTATTGCAGCAGATACGTCTATAAGCTCTGCTGCAATACGTGCCTACGGCAATGCGGAACTCATTGCTGCAGAATCTTGGCCGAGCTGTCATTTGAGTTGGGGGACGCTTGCTGGGTTGGGGTATGTGGAAACCCGGCACGGAACATATTCTGGTCACTTGTTTGAAAGCCGTGAAATAGATTCCAACGGTTTTGTTTTGCCTCCGATTATCGGGGTTCCGCTTGATGGCTCATCTGGGCTTGCTAAGGTTCTGGACACGGATAACGGGGTTCTTGATGGGGACACCGTATACGATCGGGCTGTTGGTCCAATGCAGTTCATTCCTGAAACATGGAAGAAGTATGGGCGTGATGCCAATGGCGATGGGATAGCAGACCCCAATCAAATCGATGACGCGGCGTTAACTGCTGCGAATATGCTATGTGATGGTCGCGATTTGGCCACTAAAGAAGGGTGGACCTCGGCGCTACATGCATACAATATGTCTAATGACTACTTAGTTAAAGTGCGGAATGCTGCTGCTTCCTATGCGCTGCGTCAGCCAGCTGTGTAATAACTCACGTGTAGTACCCGCCAAAATTTCCGAATTGTTGGCATAATTGGATATGGACGCGTGATTCGGACAGTGAATGTTTGATTGGTCAACATTTTTTAAGAAAAAGGGATCATTCTTATGATGTGCTGGGCTGAAAACGCGTGATTAACTTGCAAAGCAAGAACACCTTGCATCCACAACGCATTAGGAGCTAAACAGTGGCTGACATTATGCACGTTTTCGCACGTGAGATTCTCGATTCTCGTGGTAATCCCACCGTCGAGGCAGAGGTTTTCCTTGATGACGGTGCTCATGGCATCGCTGGTGTCCCCTCGGGTGCCTCCACGGGAATCCATGAGGCGCACGAGCTTCGTGATGGCGGCGACCGTTACTTAGGCAAAGGCGTTCTCAATGCCGTAAACAATATCAACGAGGAAATCGCTGACGCTGTTGCCGGCGCAGAGGCTGACGATCAGCGCCTTATCGATCAAGCCATGATCGCCCTGGATGGAACTGAGAACAAGTCGCGTCTTGGCGCTAATGCCATCTTGGGTGTGTCCATGGCAGTGGCTAAAGCTGCTGCTGAGTCTGCAGGCCTTCCGCTTTATCGCTATATCGGTGGCCCAAATGCGCACCTTCTTCCTGTTCCGATGATGAACATTGTCAACGGTGGCGCGCATGCTGACTCAGGTGTCGATGTTCAGGAGTTTATGATCGCTCCCATCGGTGCGGAGAGCTTCTCCGAGGCGCTGCGCATGGGTGCTGAGGTTTATCACTCGCTTAAATCTGTGATCAAGTCTAAGGGGCTATCTACCGGACTTGGTGATGAAGGCGGTTTCGCGCCTTCCGTAGAGTCCACCAAGGCTGCTCTGGATCTTATCGTTGAGGCAATCGAAAAAGCCGGCATGAAACCAGGTACGGATATTGCCCTGGCATTGGACGTGGCTTCCTCTGAGTTCTTCAAAGATGGCAAGTACCACTTTGAGGGTGGCGAGCACACCGCTGAAGAGATGGCAAAGGTTTACGCTGACCTCATCGAGCAGTATCCGATTGTGTCCATCGAGGATCCGCTGCAAGAGGACGATTGGGAGGGGTACACCAATCTCACGGCAGCTATTGGAGACAAGGTCCAAATCGTCGGCGATGATTTCTTTGTAACCAACCCTGTCCGTCTGCAGGAAGGCATCGATAAGAAGGCTGCCAATGCGCTTTTGGTAAAGGTCAACCAGATCGGCACCTTGACGGAGACCTTCGACGCCGTCGATCTTGCTCACCGCAATGGCTACCGCACAATGATGTCTCACCGCTCCGGTGAAACCGAAGATACTACGATTGCCGATCTTTCGGTTGCCCTCGGATGTGGTCAAATTAAGACCGGAGCACCCGCTCGCTCCGAACGTGTGGCAAAATATAATCAGCTGCTGCGAATTGAGCAGGAGCTAGGAGACGCTGCTGTATATGCGGGTCGCTCTGCATTCCCGCGTTTCCGGAATTAAACATAGGTTAGTAAATTCTAGGTTAGGCTTAGTTCGCGGTATTAAAATTATTTGATACCTAGGATAAGCGCCGTGAGGTTTTCTAGGGATAGGAGACCTGCGGCGCTTATTCTATTTTTGTTGACTTCTATTGTTAAAGATGTTTTTTGTGTGGCGATAAGCAACAGAGACTGAGGAAGCGCTAGACTGTTGCTCCTATGATGATCAAGAAAAAGCGTGCGGTTCCTGTAGTGAATCGTCCTGAGCGAACACGCGGTTTTAAGCTGCCACGCAAGCGTATTCGTCTGCACGCCAGGGGGTTGGTCATTGTGGGGATAGTGGTAGTGATCCTCGTCGTAATGATTTTTAGACCTCTTCACACCTACATGGTGCAAAGGGCAGACATTGCGCGCCTTACATCTTCCATTGAGCAGAAACAGCAGAAGAAAGACGATCTGCTCTCAGAGCTAGACAAATACAAGTCTGATGCTTACATAAGGGAACAAGCGCGTACACGACTTGGAGTGATTGCTCGCGGGGAACGCGCATATCGAGTTTTGACTCCGGAATTGGAAGCTAAGGACCCCATAGGCGGTGGGGAAAACACGCGTCATGATGATTCCCGTCCGTGGTTTGAAAAACTCTGGGACTCTGTGAGCATCCCGGAGCCTTCCGCTGAAGAGAACGGGGGATCAGAAGGGCCAAAAATGCATCTTCCGATCATTCCTACGGAGGCTCCGCCACCACCCGTTGCACCCTAATCCTTATGGCCTTTAGGCGATCCAAAATCGGAGTTTCAAGTTTGGCGTGAGACAATACACTTTATGAGTGTTTCCCAAGCCGATCTTTCCGTAGTGGCCGAGCAATTGGGCCGTATGCCGCGTGGGGTGATAGAGATTTCTTATCACACGCCCGATGGGGTTCCTGGGGTAGTAATGACTACACCTAAGCTTGACGACGGTACCCCGTTTCCTACTCTCTACTACTTGACAGAGCCGCGCCTTACCGCAGAAGCCTCCCGTCTAGAGGTTGCTCATGTAATGAAGTGGATGACTGATCGCCTGGAAAACGATGAGGAATTACGTGCTGATTACCTCAAGGCGCATGAGCATTTCTTGGCTAAAAGAAATGCGATTGAAGATTTGGGTACAGAATTCTCCGGTGGGGGCATGCCTGATCGGGTGAAATGCCTGCACGTTCTTATTGCTTATGCATTGGCGGAGGGGCCAGAACATTTTAGGCTAGGCACTGAGGCTGTAGCTATGGCCGCTGAGCATGCTGGCTTACGCGGAAGCGCCATTCCAGAGGAATGGCCTACCTGTTCCGAATTGGGGATCGACCTTTCGGACTTTGACTTCAGCCATGCAGATGTTCCTGGAGGGGCTCAGTGACCAGGTTTGCTGCCGTTGATTGCGGTACAAACTCAATCAGGCTGTTGATCAGCGAGGTGCATGACGGTGTTACCACCGAGGTCTGTCGATTGATGGAAATCGTGCGCCTAGGACAAGGCGTCGATGCCACTGGCGAATTAGCTCCGGATTCAATAGAACGCGCCCGGTTGGCGCTTAAACGATACGTAGAGCTCATGCAAGAACATGGTGTACAAGCCGTGCGCATGGTAGCTACCTCTGCCACTCGTGATGCCCGAAATAAAGATGAATTCTTTGCTATGACTGGAAGTCTTCTGGGGCGTATCGCTCCTGGGGTGAAGGCTGAAGTAATTAGTGGGGAGGAAGAAGCCTCCTTGTCTTTCCGCGGGGCAGTCGCGGATCTAGGCGGTGAGCCAGGGCCATTGTGTGTGATTGATCTAGGGGGAGGCTCTACCGAATTTATCGTAGGAGAGTTGAGTGGCGAGGTTTATGGCTCTCATTCTGCTCACATGGGTTGTGTGCGGCTTACGGAGCGCATTATGCGGACGGATCCTCCTACGGCCACGGAGATAGAAATAGCTCGCGATTATGTGGCTGAACGTATCGCACAGGTAGAGAAAATCGTCCCTATAGAAAGAACTTCTACGGTTGTATGCTGTGCGGGAACATTCACCACACTTGCTGCAATGGCGTTGGGGCTAGAGAATTATGATCCCGCGGCTATCCATGACTCTCGCCTGCGTTTGGACGCACTCCAGGTGATAACGGCTCAGTTGATTGCTGAGACGTCTGCGCAACGAGCAGCGCACCCCGTGATGCATCCTGGACGTGCGGATGTGATCGCAGGCGGCGCTGTAGTGGTGGAAGGCATCGTAGATATGATTCGCCGCAAGACAAACGCGGATCGAATTGTTATTTCTGAAAAAGATATTCTGGATGGCATTATCGCTGGATTGGCGGAGTCATATGAGCAGGCGCCCCCGGTGTGAGGGGGTAAGTTTTGAGTACGTGCCACCTTCGGTCTAAACTAAGCAAGCGCGTTGCCCCCATAGCCCAATTGGCAGAGGCAGTCGACTTAAAATCGACACAGTCTGGGTTCGAGTCCCAGTGGGGGCACAGCAGGAGCATCCCAGCCGCGACCTAATTTGCTGGGATGCTCTTTTTTATGGGTGGGGTACAACGCGCAAGCGGCGGGGAATTCATTGGAAGGAAATACACAGCGGATTGGCAGCTGTGGCCGAGGGGTTTGCAAGGGATCGGTCCTAGCATGAAGTCGTTGAAAGGGAGTAGAGCCATCAACTTTGGTTCTACATAAAAGTATCGGTACTTAACATCCTTGAAAGGCAGAGCTATGACTTACGATAACGTGCGATTTTCATCTTCAGTTACGGTGAAAAAAGAGTCTTTTGATAGCGCTGTATATCATCTGGGAGCGATCGACCCTTATGCGGATTCCTCATGGACGTACATCCTAGAAAATCGTGGTGAGCGACATAGCGGCGTTACCTCCCTAAAGCCTCTTTCGTATAAAAATCCCTCTAGGAGATCTCGACTTATTGCCTAGGGGAACAGACAGTTATTTTTACTTTAGCCACCGGTTTTGTGATGCATCCGGTGGTTTTACTTTTGTGTGAAATACATTTCTCTATCAACCCATAGAAGTATGCTTAGGGAAACCTATGTTGTATTATGTGGCATAAGGCCCTCTTTATGGGGACATATAAAAATTGAAAATAGCGAGGAAGTATCGCATCGTGCGAAGTGGCTCATTGTGCATGGCGTTCGGTGTTACTTTCTCGGTGGTTGATGGCGTGCAGAAAGCATTGCAATTTATGTCACATGCAGCAGAAAGGGTTGGCGTGACTTCCCATACTTCTAAGTTCGGTAGCACGGTATTACTTTGGTGCGATCAGGGCACTGCGACTGTCAACGCACCGGATCGAGTGGTTGCAGTGATGGCAGGGGATATAGTGGTGGCTCCGGTAGGAGCTTTTGTCTCTGGGCATGGAGTAGTACTGCCGATCACTTTTCCAGGTTTTCATTTTCAGGGAAACACGAGGCGTTTGCATCTAGGTTCCCGTTGGTCCCATCGCATGGTTTATGAATTTGCGCGAAGCTTAATGGGGGAGGAGAACCTATCTCCAGAAATAGCAAGCCTTTTTAGTGAACGTGCATGCCCACCACCGGCGCCGCAGACTGGCGCTGCAAAAATGGTTGCTCAATTGCTAGTGGCTAACCCTGCGGATCAAACATCACTTGTTTCATTTGCTAAGCGTTTCCACGTGAGCTCGCGGACACTGCAGCGTCAATTCTTGCAAGGAACTGGCTTTACTTTTAGTGAATGGCGCGCGGCTCATCGAGTGTCTGTTGCAGCTACTCTTCTCCCTCATGATTTTACGATCTCAGTGGTAGCAAATCTGGTTGGGTTTAGCGCTACCTCGTCGTTAACGCGGGCGTTTAGAAGACATACTGGGCTGACCCCGTCTGCTTTTACCGGTAGCGCAACGGGGATGGGAAGCGTAGGGGAGCCGCCACATATTCCTGCGACAACAACCTTTGCCCGAGCTGAGCAGGACCTAGCATTGTGGATCTATAAAGGAACCGCCACTGTGACTACTCCTGGATATTGTCGTTTTGTGGGCATGGGGGAAACCGTGACTATTCCCTCCGGCACGCATACCCGAGTTGATGTCGCGGCAGGCTCTATAGCTCTTCCGATCCCGTTGGCGCATGCAAATGACGGACTCACCCTTATGGATGCGCTAAAGCATTGCTCAAATCCAGCAACTGCGGCGGAATTGCGTCCACTTGCTGCAAGTGAGAGGGTCGCTGCAGAAAAACTTTTAATCCCTAGCTCCTAATCGTTTTCTGTATGGAAATACCTAGAAAAGATATAGGGAAGGCATTTTTTTGATTACGGGAACAAAAGTGTTACCTGTATCGTTTCTAGGTAGTACACAGAAAATGAATCGGTGCGAAAGGAATAGTGTCGCCCCATGCGCAGTAGCAATCCGGTCTTAAATTCTCTGACGGGTTCCCGCCAACGACAGACCCAGGCGGGCTACCAGCAGCAGATTGATAATCCCTACGGGGGATATGGTTACAACCAACTCGAGGCACAGGTCAGCGACCGTCCTATGACGGTAGACGATGTGGTTTCCAAGACTGGAATCACTCTCGGAGTGATCATCGCCTTTGCGATCATTAACTTTGGAATCGCACAGGTAAACCCAGGAATCACGTTGATGTTGACGGGACTTGGCGCTATTGGTGGGTTGATTACTGTCCTGATCTCTTCCTTCGGCCGTAAGTTTGGTTCTGCTCCCATTACCTTGGCTTATGCAGCATTCGAGGGGCTGTTCGTAGGCGGCATTTCACTTGTTTTGTCTGGTTGGCTTGTCGGCGGGCAGAACGCTGGAACCTTGATTGGTCAGGCAATTCTGGGCACTGTTGGTGTTTTTCTAGGAATGCTTTACGTATACAAGACAGGCGCAGTGAAGGTTACTCCTAAGTTCAACCGGATTCTGACCTCCTGCATTATCGGTGTTCTTGTCCTTGTAGTAGGCAATTTGGTGCTGGGCTTCTTTGGAGTGAACCTGGGACTTTATAATGGCGGTCCTATAGCCATTATCTTCTCGCTTGTATGCATCGGTTTAGCAGCAATGAGCTTTTTGCAGGATTTTGATATTGCTGATCGTCTCATCCACCAAGGTGCTCCCTCTAAGAACGCGTGGGGTGTAGCACTTGGTTTGGCCGTAACGCTTGTCTGGCTGTACACGGAGATTCTTCGCCTCCTGAGCTACTTCAACCAGAGGTAGTAAGAGATACAAAGCCGAAGGTGGTTGCTTCCTAAGGGAAGCAACCACCTTTGTGCGTTATAGCAGAATCATCTTGCCGTCGATATAAACATCGGCGAAGACGATAGCTTCGCCGCTTTGTAACGGTTTGCGGAGAACCACTGTTACCGGTGTGCGGGCAGTTTGTTCAGTTTTCTTTTCCCTAATGCCAGTGCCAATAGCCTCGGAAGCAGTCCAAGAAGACCAGTTAATGTCAACGACGCGATCGTTTTTGTCGGTACACGATAAGGAAATTTCACGGGGCTTAGTTTGCGGAGAACCGGCACAGTCGATGAAGGCGGGGACCTTGCCAGGCGCTAGGAAAGGAGGAGCCGGGGAGAGGAAGGGCTCACTGGTCACTGCCGCGCGAGAACTCGAGTTAGCGGGAGCATGGGAAGACTGAACTTGCGGGGACCTGGTTGCGCTTGGTCCTAAGCCGCGTGCACTTGTGGCAGTAGCAACTTTTTTCGTCGAATCCATGTGGCCCGCAGGTGCGCAGGCTAATGCGGAAAGGCAAAAGCCCGCTGCAATGAGAGAAGAGAAGCAGCGGGCGATACAGCGCATTAGTTTTTGCGCATTGTAGCGGCCTTGGTGGAGTCATAAGGCTCTGCAGTAACCACGGTCACCGTGATGGTTTTGCCATTAGGTGCAGTATATTCGCGCGTCTCGCCTTCCTTAGCGCCGATAACCGCAGCTCCGAGGGGGGACTGCTCGGAGAAGGTCTCGAGATCCTTATTATCGGAGGCTGCCGCACGAGTACCGATGAGGAAGGTCTCCTTATCGTTCTTATCGCCGTTGTAGTAGACGTGAACAACGGAACCAATATGAGCAACACCTTCCACGATTCCTACGCGCTCCGTGGTGGAGTTGGCGAGGATCTCGGAGATCTGCTTGATGCGGGCTTCTTCTTGATCCTGCATTTCGCGCGCAGCGTCGTAGCCAGCGTTTTCTTTCAGGTCGCCTTCCTCGCGACGCTCGTTGATCTCAGCTGCGACCTCGGGGCGGTGTGCAATAAGTGCATTGAGCTCTTCTTCGAGCTTAGCCTTGGTTTCCGGGGTGATGTACTGCTTTTGGTTTTCGGCCATAATCCGTATCCCTCTACGCGTTGATAATCGAGGCAATCCGCAGTGCAAATCAATGACAGCACAAACTCAAGAGGCACAAGGCGCATCGAGATATTTTCTGCTGCCATGATGATGGCCCCGAATAAAAGAATCTACGTGCGCTTGGCACGGCAACACTTACGTTTCGGGGCCTAATCACGCGGATAGCGTGCTTTTGCAGGGATTCTACCACAGATGCTGTGACGAGGAGAGCGCATTAAGAAGCGATGTATAGGCTTTGGTGCGATTAGCTACGGTGCAGGTAGAAAGGGATAGAGCCGCTACAGCCATAGAGGTTGCCGGATACGGCGCCCTTGGAAGTCTTGATGGGAACTTCGATGCGCTGGGTTTTATCGCCTCCGCTGGGCAAGAAGAACTCGCGACGCCCAACCTCAGCCATCTCGTAGTCCAAAGCGGTGACAATGCAATAGTGATCAACAGACGTATTGTCCCTAGTGACGTCGACAGTGAGCTTAAAATTGTTGTCATCAACCTGCATAACATTGGCGATCTGCCCAGAAATCTTTGTCTGGCGATCTTTCTGCACAAACTTAATCAGCGCCACGGCGATTGCAGCGACAATAACAAGGATCAGAACTGCGAGGAGCTTCCCACTTAAGTTAGATGTTTTTTGTGGGGCCGAGTAACGCGTGCGTGAGATATTGCTGCTGCTTGACGACGCCCACTCGTGCGGTTTCATCTCTTATGCTCCTCGATGAGATCATGTCCCCGTCATCTCGCTTCTTGTCTTGAACTCCTAGGGGCGAAGTGAAGGGGTGGCGCTCTTTCAGCACCTCCTGTGCACAGATCATAGTATCCGATGAATCCTCTTTTGTACCTACAACTCCGACTAAACTGCAGCTTTATAATTGAAGGCTAAAAGACTAGCTAGGAAAGGATCACTCCGATGCGTAGGCTAAGACTCCTTGCCATACATGCTCATCCTGATGATGAGGCCAGCAAAGGTGCTGCGACAATGGCAAAGTACGCCGCTGAGGGGTGCGACGTACTCGTTTTAACCTGCACTGGTGGTGAGAGGGGAGACATCCTCAATCCAGCTATGGACAAGCCAGGAATCTTAGAAAATATGGCGCAGGTGCGCAGACAGGAGATGGCTGAGTCGATTCGCGCCTTAGGCGCTCAACACCGTTGGTTGGGCTATGTGGACTCAGGTTTGCCGGAGGGAGACCCACTGCCTGCACTGCCGCCAGGCTGCTTTGCTCTTGCTGATACCGAGGAAGCAACAGATAAGGTTGTTGCGGTGATTCGAGAATTCCAGCCGCACGTGATCATTACTTATGATGAAAATGGCGGTTATCCTCATCCAGATCATCTCAAAGTCCATGAAGTATCTATGCGTGCATGGGATCTTTCAGGGCAAGCTTCCTATAAGCCGGAGCTTGGGGCGGCGTGGAATCCGCTCAAGCTGTATTACACGCACGGCTTTATCCGTCAACGCATGCAGATGTTTCACAATTTGCTGATTCAGGAGGGGAAAGAAAGTCCGTATGTGGATATGCTCGAGCGATGGCAGGTTCATCGGGCGGACATTATGGCGCGAGTAACCACTCAAATTCGATGCGACGATTATTTTGAGCATCGCGATGCGGCCCTGCGCGCGCATGCTACGCAGATCGACCCCGCAGGGGCTTTCTTTGGCACTCCGGTGGCAGATCAGCGGCGTTTATGGCCTACGGAGGAATTTGAGTTGGCAAGGACACGAGTGACCACTGCTATCCCAGAGGATGATCTTTTCGCTGGAATCGACGCGTCATATAAAAAGATTGAGCGTGTTTAAACGGATTATGGGTTAACTCACAGTCAAGCAAAGCGGTACGGTTAGGTGAGGCTATTAGCTTAAGCTTTAGATGTGGCCTGTGCTTTTAGACGATGTGAGTAGGACATGCAGAAACGTCTTGGATAGTCGTGGGCTCACAGGATCTTGTCCAATAAAAGTGCGTTTTCTATGGAAGTGAGTCCGCGCTAGAATTTATCAGTTCCCCTGTAACGCAGCATTGCAGGAGTGTGGGAACGCGTATGTTGAAGTAATGCAGGAGATCCTCATCGGATGCAATTGGTGGGGTGATGTGACAGTGACTATGAGGAGACCTCTTAGATGAATACGGTTGATCCATCCGGTGCGATCACCTACCTCGCTCAAACCATCACTGGTCCGGTGGGTTCTGAATTTGGAAAAGCCTCTCCAATTGGATGGTTTGTTTTGATTGCATTGCTCATTGCTGTGCTTTACATCGGCTGGGCGTTTCGGCGTCGATATACGCGTCTTCATCGGCGCAGATTATTTGCAGAAGCGCACGGGATCGATCTTTTTGATGCCGATGCGCTGGATAAAGCTATGGCTGATGCTGGAGTTCTTGACCGTGGGAAGAAGTACTGGTTCTAAGCTGGCACACTGTCGGCGGTGCGCTACTGCGTTAGATGGCGCCCTTGCTTAAGAAGGCGGAGCAACAACATGAAAGAGATCCTTACATCGCCACTCAAGGCGGCGCTACAGGTGGTGCTCTACCCATTTTATGAGAAGCGCTTACTAAGAGAGATCGCAGGTGCTAAGCAGCCTTCACATGTTGCCATCATGTGTGACGGTAACCGTAGGTGGGCGCGCGAGGCCGGTTTTGCCGACGTTACTCATGGACACCGCGTAGGTGCTAAAAAAGTTGGAGAAATGGTCCGGTGGTGTAAGGACACCGACGTGGAACTGGTGACGGTCTATCTGCTTTCCACAGAGAATTTGGGCAGGGCAAGCGATGAGCTCGATATGCTCTTTGACATCATCGGCGACGTGGTGGATGAGCTTGCAGCTCCAGAAACTAACTGTAGGCTACGCCTAGTAGGGCATTTAGATTTACTTCCGCCGGAGGTTGCCGAGCGCATGAACTATGCGCAGGAGAAGACTGCTCATAATACTGGTGTGGCAGTGAACGTTGCGGTGGGCTATGGCGGACGCCAGGAAATCGTAGACGCGGTGCGCGAGCTTATTTCGGGCGAAGTCGAGTCTGGTACAGAGCCGGAAAAAATAGCAGATAAAGTCACCGTGGAGTCTATTTCTAAGCATCTATACACCTCGGGGCAGCCCGATCCGGATCTGGTCATTCGTACCTCCGGAGAACAGCGGCTGTCTGGTTTCCTCCTGTGGCAAGCAGCCTATTCGGAGATTTGGTTTACAGACACATACTGGCCGGCCTTCCGGCGCGTTGATTTTCTTCGCGCGCTTAGGGAATACTCCAAGCGTAGTCGCAGGTTTGGCAAATGATCCATATCAGGTTCCACTCCGTGTATGGCTCAACCAAATACTATGCTGAGGCATTAGCTCAAGCAGTAGGAGCCCTCAGCATCGAGGCGCTTGACGTCCCCATTCCTAGCGACGGACTCCCCGTGGTAATCCTCAGCCCAGTCCATGGCCCGAGTATCGCCGGTATTAAAGTCGCGCAGCGATACCATGAAACTCACCCGATCGCGCTTGTAGCCGTAGGAATGACGCTTCTCGACGTCGCCCAGAAACGCGATCAAATGCGGAGTTCTGCCCCTGAAGACTGCGCGCGTTTTTATCTTCCGGGGAGGCTGGATTATTCGCAGCTAAACCCTGCGCACAGGGCGGCAATGACGTCACTCGTAGCGTTTCTGAAGGCTAAGCCGCTGAAGAATGCCAACGATAAGAGCATTATCGTCGGGTATAACAAAACCGTGGATCATGTGGACGTCGATAAGCTAAAACCTGTCATACAGTGGGCGCATAGCGCGGCTTCCTAAATTTTACGCATCCTTACGCGACGCACTTTATGGTTGGAGTCTTTTCCAAGCACTAGGGAAGCCCGCACTCGCGTAGGAAGAATGTGCTCAACCAGATTAGGAAGATTGATGGTCTGCCAGATCATACGGGCCTCATTAACCGCTGCGGTGTCGGACATGTCTGCGTAATGAGAGAAATGTGCATTTGGGGCACGAAATGCTGACTGCCGCAGGTGAAGGAAACGGTCGATGTACCATCTTTCGATGTCTTCGATAGCGGCATCTACGTACACGCTAAAGTCGAAAAAATCGCTGACCGATAGTGTTGGGCCAGTTTGGAGTACGTTGAGTCCCTCCAAAATTAAAATATCTGGCTGGCAGATTGTGGCTACCTGATTTTCCACTCTATTGTACAGCGTATGGGAATATAAAGGTGCTGTGACGTGGTGTTTTCCGGATTTTACGTCGGTGACAAAGCGCAGTAGTGCACGTTGATCGTAACTTTCCGGGTAACCTTTCCTACCCAAAATCCCACGTTTTTTCAGTTCATCTGTGGGATAAAGAAAACCATCTGTGGTGACCAGATCGACCCTCGGATGCTCTTCCCACCGCTGCAGGAGTACTTGGAGCAGACGCGCAGTGGTGGATTTTCCCACAGCAACAGAACCTGCGACTCCGATAATGAATGGAACGTGGGCGGCCTCTTCTCCTAGGAAGATCTCAGTTGCAGCAGTTAACTCTTGGCGCGCTTGAACCTGCAGATGGATGAGGCGACTCAGAGGCAGATAAACTTCCGCTACTTCTTCCAGATCAATGTTTTCACCGATTCCTCGTAGCTCGATAACCTCTTCCTCGGTGAGAACCTGGGGCATAGACATACGGAGATGCCGCCAAGAGTCGCGGTCGAAGTCAAGGTATGGGCTGGAATCTTTCGGGCGAGCCATGACGTCTATTGTGCATGGCAGTGCTCGCCTCCCCGAAATTGGTGGGGCGGAATTTCAAAGTGTGTTCAGTTGCACATAACGTAATCCATGACTGTGAAAGAGAAGTAAAGCCAAGGCTGCGGCTGCTTTTCCAGCCAAAATCTGTTGTGAGCCTAGTGATTAGTTAGAATTACTCGCGTAGTGCCCCTACCGACCACACTATGAGCTGTTGGTCGGCTACATAATGAGAAAGGTGAAGTGGTCCAGCAATGACAGACGACATCCGCAACCAGTCGCTGAGCGAATTGGATCCCGAAGTTGCAGGTGCTATTGCAGGCGAGCTCGATCGCCAGCGATCCACCCTTGAGATGATCGCTTCTGAGAATTTTGTGCCGCGTGCGGTTTTGCAGGCACAAGGCTCCGTATTTACTAACAAATACGCAGAAGGCTACCCAGGCCGCCGCTATTACGGCGGTTGTGAAAACGCGGATATCGTAGAAGATCTGGCACGTAACCGTGCAAAAGAGGTCTTTGGTGCGGAATTTGCAAATGTCCAGCCACACGCAGGGGCACAAGCAAATGCTGCTGTGCTTATGGCGTTGGCTAACCCAGGCGACAAAATTATGGGGCTGTCGCTGGCACATGGTGGGCACCTGACCCACGGCATGCACCTTAACTTCTCCGGCAAGCTCTACCAGGTCGCCGCATATGAGGTCGATCCAGAGACATTCCGTGTTGATATGGATAAGGTGCGGGAGCAAGCGCTGGCAGAGAAACCACAGGTATTGATCGCTGGTTGGTCCGCATATCCACGTCAGCAGGACTTTGAGGCATTCCGTTCGATCGCAGATGAGGTCGGTGCCAAGCTGTGGGTAGATATGGCTCACTTTGCTGGTCTTGTTGCTGCTGGGCTGCACCCAAGTCCGGTTCCCCATGCAGATGTTGTTTCTACGACAGTGCATAAGACTCTAGGTGGTCCGCGCTCGGGCATGATCCTGGCTAAGCAGGAGTATGCGAAGAAGCTCAACTCTGCGGTTTTCCCAGGCCAGCAGGGTGGCCCTCTCATGCATGCTATTGCGGCCAAGGCTGTGGCCATGAAGATCGCTGCTACTGAGGAATTTAAGAACCGTCAAGAGCGCACCCTTGAGGGCGCAAAACTCATCGCTGAGCGCCTAGTTTCTGCCGATTGCAAAGCCGCCGGCGTGGACGTTCTTACCGGTGGTACTGACGTTCACTTGGTTTTGGTGGACCTGCGTAACTCCCAGATGGATGGACAGCAAGCAGAGGATCTTCTACACGAGGTAGGCATTACGGTGAACCGCAATGCCGTTCCTTTTGATCCTCGTCCGCCGATGGTTACCTCTGGTTTGCGTATCGGAACTCCTGCGCTGGCAACTCGTGGCTTTGACACCGCCGGCTTTAGTGAAGTCGCGGATATCATTGGTACGGCGCTCGCTCAAGGCACAAACGCCAATGTCCCTGAGCTATGGGCACGAGTGACCAAACTAGCTGAGCAGTACCCACTTTATGAGGGACTAGAGGACTGGAAGCTCCTCTAATCTGCACAAAGTGAGCTAAAGAAGCCCCCGACACCGCACGATTTTTGGCGCTGGTGTCGGGGGTTTGAGCATTGAGGTTTTAACCTTTGCTCTCTGACGTAGCCGTCGTAGATTCTTTCAGTTCGCTTCCGAACTCTGTCGTGGAAGGCTGCTGCGAGATGGTGGCGTCGCGAAGCTTCTCATGTTTGATTAGCGATACCAGGACGAGTGCCAAGGCTACAAGCGGCATGAGAATCACAAATACTGGAGTAAGAGCATCGTTGTAGGAAGAGACAAAAGCATCGTGCACGGGCCCAGGTAGCTGGTGTACAAGCGCAGGAGTGATTTCATTAGAATCAAGCCCGCCTTGTCCCGCTAGAGCTTGCTGTTGCTCAGGTGGCAGCTGCTGGATAGCACCCGGGAGTCGTTCAGCCATGAGCGAGGAAAGGTTTCCTACAAAAATCCCACCGACAAGGGCGGCACCCAAAGACGCTCCGATTTGACGGAAGAAATTGTTCACGGCGGTTGCGGAGCCAACAACTTCCATTGGGAGTGTGTTTTGCACGATGAGCACCAGGACTTGCATGGACAATCCCAAGCCAACCCCGAGAGTAAAGAGGTAAAGTCCGATCTGCCAGAGGGGGATGCTGGTGTGGAGCGTGTGGAATAACGCGAGTGCACCGAGGGTAACTAGCATCCCGATGATGGGGAAGTGACGGTACTTACCAGTTTTTGCGATGCGTGTGCCCGACCAAATAGAAAGTCCCATCATGCCGACCATCATGGGGATCATCATGTAGCCGGCTTCGGTGGCAGATATGCCCGATACCATCTGCATATACGTAGGTAAATAACCTAGGACACCAAACATGGTGATTCCCAAGACCAATCCAGCGGCCGTGGTGAGCGCAAAGTTACGATTGGTAAAGAAAGAGAGCGGAATAAGAGGATCAGTGGCCTTGAGCTCAACTAAAACTAGTAATCCTGCAGAAAATATCGTGGTGATAATGAGTCCGATGATTAGCGGATCGGACCACTCATATTGAGAGCCACCCCAGGTAGTCACAAGTATTAGAGAAACCGTGGCGATGATCATAAAGACGGTTCCAAGATAATCCCATGTAAAAGGCTTCTTTTCAAGGGTAGGGATGCGGAGGAAATAGATCGCAATGGCAACTGCGATTGCTCCAAGGGGGAGATTCATCCAAAAAGCCCACCGCCAGCCGATGCCTTCCGTAAACCAGCCGCCTAGGAGGGGGCCGAGGACAGCGGATAGCCCAAAGATTCCTCCCATCCATCCCATATAGCGTCCGCGTTCGCGGGCGGGAATAATGTCGGCGATGATCGCTTGGGAGAGGATCATGAGTCCACCGGCGCCGATCCCCTGGATTGCGCGTCCGGCAATGAGCATGGTCATAGTGTGGGCCATGCCGCCAAAGACGGACCCGATGAGGAAGACGATGAGTGCTCCGATGAAGAGCCCCTTACGTCCGATGAGGTCGCCAAGTTTGCCATAGATTGGCAGCATGACTGTTTCTCCGACCATGTATGCGGTGATAACCCACATCATGTGGTCTACGCCGCCAAGCTCACCGACGATGGTAGGGAGGGCCGTGGAGAAGATCATTTGATCCAGGCTGGAAAGCAGCATGGATACCATGAGCGCAGAAAGCACCCACCAAGCGCGTTTTTGTTCCTCGGGAGTCATGCTTGATTCCCGCTTTGCTTTGGGGCGTCGTAGCGAAGGTTTTTGGTTTTTCTGATTGCTGATGTCTGCCGAATCGGCGTCAATGGTGTTCATGGGAAAGTCCTAGAGGGGGTTAGAAAGGCGTCTTGATACGGGGCTGGTAAGACGCAAAACGAGGGGGATTAAGAGGTGGTTCGGAAAATGTCCTGGAATGCGGAGAACATTTCTTTACTGGACTCGCGAAGCTGCTGAGGCGAGGGGTAGTCGTTATTAAAAGACTGAAAACCAAGCTTGATAGTGATGAATGCGATACCGCAAAGCACTGCGGCTTCTCGTTTTTCTTCGAGCTTTGTTTTTCTGGCAGCCGGGTGGGCTCGAAGATACTTGGTAATAAGTTTTTCCAACTCAGAATTTATCTGATGAAACCGAGCAAAGTGCTGTTGCATGAGCACGGGATCTTTCTCCCAGATCTCTTTGCGACGTTTTTGTATAGAAGCAGAAAAATATTCATCGCGAGTGGGATCAAAGATGAGTTTGACCAGCAAATCAAGGACTGCAGTGGGAAGATCCTCAGGCGCTGTGGAGAGGAAAGACGCTTTTTCTTGTGCTGTAGGTTTTCGCGGACCAGCTCCTAGGACAGCATCGTCTTTTGTTGCGAAGTAGTTAAAAAACGTTCGTTTGGACACCCCGACGGGTTCGCATATTTCCTCAACCGTGACATTGGAAAATCCACGTTCTAGTACAAGACGCGTTGCACTATCCTCGATAGCTTGATGGGTGCGTATCTTTTTTACTTTTCTGTGGGATTCCATTGGTACGGCGCGGTTCCCGCAGGCATTCCTATTAATTTTTGCCACGGAATGTGAGAATACGCCCGAAACTGCATAGAGTGCAAAAATTCATCAAGTGAATTTGTCGGAAGAAAGATATTTTGGTGACATATCACACTTTTATTGCTGTTTGGCGTAGGTCAGCTGGCTGAATTTGGAAAAATAAAACGGCTGAAAAGGAGATAACTTTACCTTTTCAGCCGGCAGTAGGGTGCTGGAACTAGTCCTGGTTATCGTTGGACTCGTTGCGTGAGTTGGCCAGGGTGGTGCGTGCGGTACGTAACCAATCGGGCTGGTTTGCTAATAGTTCCTTGATATCGGCGGTGGTCAAAGCCTTATCCATGTCGTTGCGTTTAAGCGCAGTGATGGTGACGCCGAGTTTTTGCGCGACAACTGGGCGCGGATGCGGTCCCGTGCGGCGTAATTCTTGTAGCCACTCAGGAGGATTATTCTGCAGCGCTACAAACTCTTCATGGGTGAGAGCGTTAGCTTGGAACTCCTCTGGAGTGGCGGGCAAATAGATGCCCAGCTTCTTCGCTGCGGTCTGAGGCTTCATGGCTGTGCCAGACGGCTTGCGTACAGATTCTTCATTCACGTGTTCAACGGTAGCATTGTTTTCCATGATCAGCTTAAGTTTTGTCATTGGTACCGAGCCGGACAAGTGGCTGCGCCGATTTGACGATCGCACCCAACACGGTGGAATTCATAGCGCAGCCTCGTCTGATCCTGTGACACAGCTGCTCGAAGATACCGTGGATGTAGCCTTAATAAGGCTGCCGGATTCCCGCATTGACGGCAATGCAGATCTGCACGTGGTGCGGTTATATCAAGAAAGCATGGGGATAGCCCTGCCCAAGGAACATACCTTGACACTCCTGGATGAGCTTTCCGACGCCGATCTGGAAGGTGAGGTTTGTAATTATCGCATCAGTGATGCTTTGGAAATAGACATTGATGAGCTGCGGCCTGCTTTGCAGATTGTGGCTGCGAACGTGGGCTACGCAATCGCACCCCGTCCGCTTATTAAGGCAATGAGCGGGAAGCTCATAGAGCATCGCGACTTCATCCCTCCTACTCATGTGGGTCAGACTTCCATAGCCTTAGCATGGAAAAAGGACCGCGATGCAGAAGACATTCAAGATTTTGTGGGGATTGCTAAAGGCCGAAAGCTCAATTCCTCCCGCCAATCAGGCGAAAAGAAGCTCAGTGCTCGAGAGAAGAGCCTGGCCAAGCAGCAGCGCAGAGAAGCGGATAAAAAAGCAAAGGTACAGCGACCGAGAGTGGGGAGGAAAACGAAGCCACGTGGGCGTCGATAAGGCACCACAAACATGTAACCGTTGGGTCTCGATCTGTTAACGATTGATGGGGTTGGTTGCTAAAAAGGTTAATTCGCATCCACAATCGGCGACGCGACATATATGTATTACGGCCTAACACACAGAGGGTGATTTTATGTTTAAAGACGGTCTTCTAGCAGGGAAAGGGACGCATGTCTTAGCAGCTGGCCTGGTCCTTGCAACAGGACTATCTGCATGTTCATCCGTAACGGAGAAGGCTGATAATGCGGGACCAGCTTCAAGTTCTCCGCTGCCAGTTAACGCGCAACCGCACGGTACCGTTTCAGCTGATGCGCCCTCAGAATCGGGGAACTCTGTAGAAAGCACAGCCGGTGCCTCCGCATCACCCGCGCGTTCAGATCTTCCCCGCGGTGACGATGACGATGATAGTGCGTTGACCCAGTTCTTCCTGCCTAACGGAACAGCTATACAGATTCCCTCAGAGTTGGCAGAAGAAATAGGTAAAGCCCGGAACTTTGGGGCTCTCAAGGACGTCGAACATGTTGGCGGGGGCACATATATGGCCTCATTCGAGGGCGGACAATACCTTGTGTACAAAAACGGGGATGTAGAACCTGTGGTAGGAAAAATCGCAGAAACATGGATTGCACAGGGTGGCGTAGATTCCGATCTCGGGGCACCGCTTGACGACGAAGAAGCCATCTCCCGGGGCTGGACTCAAACTTTTGAAAAAGGCACGATTTTATGGACCAGAGATGGGAATGGGGAATACTCAGCAGAAATACGGAAGAAATAAAGCGTTCAAGCTGAGGGTTTTAGGGGAATTTATATCCCGAGTGGCTAACCTGGCCCCGATTAGACAGAATTGAATACATGCACACAAAGGATTTCTATATCCGGCCATTGCGTCGGACGGACTTTGGGCAGGTTCAACAAATCTATCTTCTCGGGTTGAACACTGGACATGCCTCCTATGAAATTGAGGCACCCAGTTGGGAAAAGTTTTCGGGGACTAAGATCCCCGAGACGCTTTTTGTTGCCGTAGATACGGAAAACGACTCGAAAATCCTAGGTTGGGTATCCGCAGCTCCTATCTCTTCACGCTCAGTATTCCGAGGAGTCGTGGAAGATTCGATCTACATTCACCCTGATGCTCGGGGACGAGGGGTTGCCGGAGCCCTCCTGGATAAGCTTATCGACGTGTGCCAAGGCCTGGGAATGTGGTCCATCCACTCGTGGATTTTCCCAGAAAATGAGGGTTCCGCTCGGTTACATGAATCCCGAGGATTTGAAAAGGTAGGAACCTTAGGGCACCTGGCAAAGATGACGTATGGCGAAATGGCAGGGCAATGGCGCGACACTGATATTTGGGAAAAGCTCCTTCCTAAGCCGGAAATAGACGATCACACTGCCGCTGCACTAGACCTCAATTGAGAGTTTAAAAAGACTGCATCTACAACAAGATGCAGTCTTTTTCTATGGGGTATGAATCCAAAAGCGGTTAGGTTTTAGGCTTTATTGTTTCGATTGTCTCGGCTAGCTTCTGTTCCTTGATCAAGGAAAGAAGTACCACCGCTACCAGCGAGATCGGTGCAATGAGTAAAAAGACGGGGGTTAAGGCATCGTTGTAGGATACGGCGATAGCATTTTTAATAAGGTCGGGTAGAGAAGCAACTACTGCCGGGGTGAGTCTGCCGCTGCTTTCTAAAATGTGGAATTGGGCAGGATCCTCTCCTAGTCGCATCGCTTGTTCGATGCTGGGAGGAAGATATGTTGACATCTGGTGACTGAGATTGCTTAGGAATATAGATCCAATGAACGCTGCGCCTACCGCTCCTCCTACTTGTCGGAAAAAGTTGTTGGTGCCGGTGGCCGTTCCTACTGAGGATAGCGGGAAAGAGTTCTGCACGATAAGTACCAAAATCTGTACGGTGCTTCCTATCCCAACACCAAATGCAAAAAGATAGCAGCACACTCGCACTAGGGAATCGTCGAAGGACAGAGAGCATAAAAGAACAAGCGCTATAGAAGTAATGACCTGCCCGATGAGAGGGAAAATCTTATACCGCCCAGTCTTTGCCACTAGATTTCCCACAGCGATTGATGCTGCAATAAGGCCGCCCATCATAGAAATCATGATGAGCCCGGCTTTTGTCGGCGTCATGTGGTGAACCATCTGAAGATATGTGGGCAAATACGCCATAGAACCAAACATGATAATTCCAACAGATAAACCAGCCCCCGTGGTGAGGACAAAGTTCCGATTTTTAAAAAGCGTAAGAGGGATAATCGGATCTGGAACGCGTAGTTCTATGAAAACAAAAAGCACGGTGAATACCAGCGTGCATAGGAGTAAGCCAATGATCACTGGATCGCTCCACGCATAGTCGTGCCCTCCCCATGTGACAGAAAGAACCAATGACGTAGTGGCTAACGCCATGGCGAGAGCTCCCCACCAATCAAGACGGAAATCCCTTTTTGCGCTGGGAAGCCTGAGTAATAAAGCAATCGCCACAATGGATACTGCTCCGATAGGGAGGTTAAACCATAAGCCCCAGCGCCAACCGGGGCCGTCTGTAATCCAACCTCCGATAACTGGGCCTAAGACGGAGGAAACTCCAAAGACCATCCCCATGAGACCCATGTATTTTCCGCGTTCTCGCGCGGAAGTAACTTCTGCAGTAATTGCTTGAGATAGCACCATTGACGCACCTCCAGCTACACCCTGAATTGCCCGAGCTGTGATGAGGACAGACATGGAATTAGCTAATCCGCCTAGGAGAGAACCTGCCATGAAGAGTGCGTTAGCAAAGAGGAAGAGCGATTTTTTATTAATAAGGTCGCCCATTTTCCCAAAAAGCGGCATGGCAATAGTCTGCCCAAGGAGAAAGGCTGTAATTACCCAAGACATATGGTTTACTCCACCAAGGCTGCCAACGATTGTTGGTAGGGCGGTGGAAAAAATCATTTGGCCAAGCGAACTCATGAGCATGCTTAACATGAGTGCCCCAATGATCCACCCGATGGGGCGATCGTGCTGTGGCTTGCGTTCGCGGTTTTTAGTGGAAAGAGTCATGAGCTTTTCTTTGCAAAAGTGACAAGAATATCCAGGGCATTAAAACAAGCATGGACTAGGTCGTCGTAGCTTCCAGCGTTATCGGAGGCCCATTGGCGATATCCCATAAGAATGGCGGAGATAACTATCCGGACCATGGCCTCTGCCTCAATATGTGCCGGCATGTCTAGAACACGCAGGTCGGGATAACAGGTGAAATACTCTACGACGATTGCAGAGAGCGCTCTTTGAAAATTGGTGATTTTTTGCTTTGACCAGTTGACATGCTCTGGATTCTTTTGGCTGATTATTTTTCTACGGCGAAGGAGTTCAGCTCGAAGTACTGCGTCTGTGTTTTCTCCGGAAAACGCATTATTAAGGGCTAGCGACATTAATGCATAGGTTGGGTTGTCATGCCTTTTACCTAGGAACTCAGAGATTTCTTCTGGTTGAGGAGACCGTGGAGTATTGCCAAATACTGCGATGTCTTTTGAGTCAACATAGTTGAAGAAAGTGCGTCTAGAGATGCCAACTGCGGTGCAGATGTCCTCTACCGTGACGATGTCTAGCCCTCGGTCAAGGACGAGCTGGGTGGCGTGATCCTCGATTGACGCATATGTTTGCCGTCGTTTCCGTTCGCGCAGCGGTAGATCGGAGAAATTCACCATAAAAGTAAACTTAGTGCAATAATTTACTCTGTGTAAAATTGTGGTGGTAGGTAAGGCGTAAACAGCATTGGAAAGACAAAAGCCAGGAAAGTACGGTGAGTACTTTCCTGGCTTTGAAGTGGGTCTGCGTTTTACTTATCGCGATCCGTGTTGCACATCGCTAGGACGTCGAGACGCTTGTCCATCTCTTCTTCCGTGAGGTTTTCACCATCCACAAATCCAAGATCAATGACTGTCTGGCGGATGGTCTTGCCCTCCTTGAGGGCTGTCTTGGCTACCTTGGCTGCATTCTCATAGCCGATGGCAGAGTTGAGTGGGGTCACGATCGAAGGTGAGGACTCTGCAAGAGTCTTCATGCGTTCTTCATTTGGCTGAATGCCATCCACTAGGCGGGTGGCAAAGATGCGTGCCGTGTTAGCTAGAAGGCGAGAAGACTCAAGTACGTTGCGTGCCATCATAGGGATGAAAACGTTGAGTTCGAATGCTCCCTGGGCGCCGCCAAATGCAACAGCGGCGTCGTTGCCTATAACCTGAGCGGCCACCTGAGTGGCGGTTTCACACAGAACTGGGTTGACCTTGCCTGGCATGATGGAAGACCCGGGTTGCAGATCAGGCAAGTGGATCTCGCCGAGGCCTGTGAGGGGGCCGGAGCCCATCCAGCGAATGTCGTTGGCAATCTTGGTTAGAGATACCGCGATAGTGCGCATTGCGCCGGAAAACTCCACCAGCCCATCTCGAGCCGCCTGAGCCTCAAAATGATTTACGCAAGGACGTAGCTCATTAACGCCGGTTAGGCTGACTAGCTCGGCAGTAACCTTCTCGCCGAAGTCGGCGGGGGTATTAAGGCCTGTGCCAACGGCAGTTCCTCCGATAGGTAGCTCTCCTAGTCGGGGAAGCGTAGCCTCGACTCGCTCGATTCCAGCCTCGATCTGGCGCGCATAGCCGGCAAACTCCTGCCCCAAAGTTACGGGGACGGCATCCATAAGGTGGGTACGACCGGACTTAACAACGTTTTCCCATTCCTTGGCTTTTTTCTCCAAAGACTCCTGAAGAACTTTTAGGCCGGGGATTAAGTCTGTAACTGCGGCCTCGGTTGCTGCAACGTGGGTAGCAGTGGGGAAGGTGTCGTTGGAAGACTGGCCCATGTTGACATGGTCATTGGGGTGTACCTCAACGCCAGCTGCATGCGCAATGGAGGCGATGACCTCGTTGGCGTTCATATTGGAAGAAGTGCCGGAACCCGTTTGGAACACGTCAAGGGGGAACTGTGCGTCGTGTTTGCCCTCTGCAACCTCTTTAGCTGCGGCGATAATAGCGTCTGCCTGTGCCGTATCGAGTAGGCCACGATCCTTGTTTACCTGTGCACAAGCTGCTTTGAGCAACCCCATTGCGCGGATCTGTGCAGATTCCAGTCCACGACCTGAGATAGGGAAGTTCTCCACAGCGCGCTGAGTCTGTGCTCGCCATAGGGCATCAATCGGAACCTTTACTTCACCCATGGTGTCGTGCTCAATGCGGTACTGCTGCTCAGTCATGAATGATCCACCTTTGTAGATACGAATTTTCTCTTGGTCGTGGACACCGTCCTGGCGTAGAGACCCGATATGCGGAACAGAAAACGGGAGGACGATGTACTCACACGAGTACAAGTATGCCGAAAAAATCTGCTGTATGTGGCTAGGATATGATGCTCGCGGGTAATGTGACGCACTTCAACGTTGGAATACCGCAGCGTGGGGGTAAAAGCCACGGTGGCCTAGCCGTGCTGTTGGCTAGACCACCGTAAGAGCAGGGAGACTTACTTAGTCACCTTGGAATAATCGACGATCGAGTATTCCTGTAATTTTTGCAGTTTATGAGAAGACTCGATGTAGCGGATTGTTCCAGACTTAGAGCGCATCACAAGGGAACGTGTGGTAGCACCATTTGCTCGGTAGCTTACGCCGCGGAGCATATCTCCATTGGTCACACCGGTTGCCACAAAGAAACAGTTATCGGAGCTGACTAAGTCATTGGTGAGTAGGACCTGATTGAGGTCGTGGCCCGCACTACGTGCTCGGTCAGCCTCTGCATCGTCACGAGGAGCGAGCACGCCTTGAATCTCTCCGCCCATACACTTCATTGCACATGCAGTAATAATGCCTTCAGGGGTGCCGCCTGTACCCATCATGATGTCCACGGAGTTGGTCTCTTGAGCTGCTGCTACAGCGCCGGCAACGTCGCCATCACGAATGAGCCGAACCTTTGCGCCTGCCTCGCGGATGTCCTTAATAAGGTCCGAGTGGCGAGGACGGTCAAGAACCACGACAGTAACCTGGTCGGGTGCGATATTCTTTGCTTTTGCTACGGCGTTGATGTTGTGAGCAACTGGTGCCTCGATGTCGATAGAGCCAGCGGCTTCGGGGCCTACGGCGATTTTCTTCATGTAGAAGACTGCAGACGGGTCGTACATGGAACCACGTTCTGCGGCAGCGAGCACGGAGATCGCATTGGGGCGGCCCTCCGCCATAAGCGTTGTGCCGTCGATAGGATCTACGGCGATATCCACCTCAGCGCCCTCGCCGGTTCCCACGTTTTCACCGTTGAACAGCATCGGAGCTTCGTCCTTTTCCCCCTCTCCGATAACAACAACGCCGCGCATCTGGACCGAATTAATGAGTTTGCGCATTGCATCGACGGCCGCGCCGTCACCTTCGTTCTTCATTCCACGACCGACCCATCGCCCTGAAGCTAAAGCGGCGGCCTCGGTGACACGCACGAGTTCAAGAGCTAGGTTACGGTCTGGAATTTCTGGATGAAGGTTGGTCATGGGGGAGCCTCCTGTGGCGCCTGTATATTCTGCAGAAATTTAACGAGCCCTTCCGCTGGGATGTTCCTAACGGGGGATTCTTGATACCCATACATTCTTGCACCCTCTTGCCTTGAGGTGGTTGACCAGCACACCCGAAAGTATGGAAATGTGATCCCTTATGCAAAATTAAACCAGTGAGGCGGGCATTGCACTACGGATGTAGGGGGAGCTATTCAAGAAAATAGGTAGGGAAAGAAGCGACCAGGAAAGGACTTCTTCATACGATCGTGGCTTAGTCATGCCATACTGTTGTGCGTGGCTGTGGAGAAACCTCGTATCTATCAGAACGGCAGAGATATTGTTTTGTCTCTTGGCGTGATCCTTCTTGTTGCTGCTCTCAGCATTGGTTTTACCGGAATGTGCAGCTTTAATAAAGGAACGCCGGAAAATGGCCCTGTCCATGCCGTTGATGCACAAACGTATCTGCATCTTGAAGCTCGCAGTATGGGCTTTCCAGTGCGTTACCCAGGTGAGATCCCCGGGTGGGTGGCTAATTCAGCGCGCCGGGATGACCTAGGGGGAACCCCCGCGCCGGTCGTCGGCTGGGTGATAAATGGCGCGTCTTTTATCCAATTGGAGCAGACTGGCCTGAGCGAGAAAGACGCCGTTGCCGCATTTGATTCGAACGTTCGGGAGAAAACTGGCTCTCACGTTGTAGAAGGGATTAACGTTGCGGAATATACCTCCGAAGAGGAGGGCGTGCGCATGCTTTGGGTCGCCGACCTAGGCGATTCCCGCATCCTAGTCAGCGGCGCTGCACCCAAGGAACAATTTGATGAGTTAATTTCTCGGGTTATAAAAGCAGAGCCGATTTCTACGCAATAGGATTGAAGAAGCTTTACGACGCCCCCAGAAGTCTTTTTCCCTGATGGAGAGGCTATTGGGCGGTATCCTCCTGTTCTGCAGCGGCGTCCTGTGCTGCAACAGTTTTTTCTGTTTCCATCTCTAATGCTTGTTCCACGCGGTGCGCTGCTCCAGCCAAATGCTCCTCGCAGCGTTTGGCAAGGGCTTCGCCGCGTTCCCAATACTTGAGGGACTCGTCTAGGCTCATTTGGCCGAGTTCCAGGATACGAACAATCTCCGCTAGCTCGTTGCGGGCTTGCTCATAGCTGAGCTGTTCAATGGCAGTGAAGGCGGCTTCGCCGGTTCCGTGCCCAATCACGTCGCTATTCATCAAAGTTGTCCTCATTTGTTATTCATCTGGATAAGAGCGTTGTGCATAAAACTAATCAGCAGGTGAAGTCTGCATGCTTGCGGCAGTGATCGAGCCGTCCGAAACCCTAATGCGCAGCTGGCTGCCGGGAGGAGACTGATCGATCGTTGTTACCACCTCAGGTGGCGTGCCATCTCGTGGAAGGACCTGAACCACTGCGTAACCACGAGCGAGCGTGGCTGCGGGACCAAGCGCAGAGACCTGGCCACGCAGCGCGCCGATCACAGATCGCTCATTATTGAGCTGGTAAGTGATTTCCTTGCGAATAGAGGCGAGCATTCTGTTGAGGTCTTCGGTGTGAGATTGAACCATAGACAACGGATCTGCGAGAACCGGGCGGGAACGCAGGGCTTGGATCATATGGTGCTCGCGCTGAACCCAGCTGCGCAGTGCTGCGGCACTACGGGAGCGCAGTTCCGCTATCAACTCGCGTTCTGCGATCACATCGGGAACTACTCGCTTGGCGGCGTCGGTAGGCGTTGCCGCCCGAAGATCTGCAACGTTATCTAGAACTGGATTATCGGGCTCATGGCCGATCGCAGAGACTACCGGGGTAGTAGCTGCAGCAACCGCGCGCTGAAGGGACTCCTCGGAAAAGGGAAGAAGGTCTTCCACTGAGCCGCCGCCGCGGGCAATGATGATGACGTCGACAGTGGGGTCGGCATCGAGCTGCTCTAGCGCTGAAATAATCTCGGTTACTGCTCTGGCTCCTTGGACCGCGGTGTTCCTAACCGTGAAGGTGACTTCCGGCCAACGAGATTGAGCAACAGCAAGAACATCTCGTTCAGCTGCTGAGCCTCGACCAGTGATCAAACCGATGTTTCTGGGTAAGAAGGGGAGAGGTCGTTTGAGGTGGGCGTCGAAAAGCCCCTCCTGTGCGAGTTGCTGCCGTAATCGCTCGATGCGGGCGAGAAGCTCTCCTATACCTACGGGGCGAATGTCTGTAACCCACAGTGAAAAAGAGCCGCGACCCGTATAAAACGCGGGTTTTCCATAGACCACAACTCTGTCGCCATCGGCCAGAGGGGTAGTAAGCGAACGGATAAGTTGAGTTGGGCAGGTGAGCTGGACGCTGGCCTCGGCCTCAGGATCGCGAAGGGTGATATAGGAAAATTTCCAGCTCGGTTTCACATTGAGCTGTGTGATTTGTCCCTCGACCCACAGATGTCCGAGCTTTTCAATCCAGCCTTTTACCTTGGCGTTGAGCTCGCGAACCGGCCATGCGTGCTCCGGAGCACTCGGCGAACTAGCCACGTATGGCCTCCATCTTCATTTCGCTGTAAAAGATATGTTCTTGTAAAAGCATACGGCACAGTGCCTTGGTAAATTGCGCAGTGGTTTAAGCTAGTCGTCATGACATCACCCGACCAACGCCCACATGATGCCACTGCTTCTAGCGCGAGCCATAGCCACGGAGATGGCAACACCGAAGGTAAACGTGTCCTAGTAGCGGCTCCTCGCGGCTATTGTGCCGGAGTAGACCGAGCTGTAGAGACCGTGGAACGTGCTTTAGAAAAATATGGCGCGCCCGTGTATGTACGTAAAGAGATCGTCCACAACCGTTACGTGGTTGACATGCTTGCTGATAAAGGCGCCATCTTTGTTGATGAGACAGACGAAACTCCCGAGGGGGCTAACCTAGTCTTCTCAGCTCATGGTGTCAGCCCGGCTGTACACGAGGAAGCGCGCCAGCTCAGCCTGAAAACTCTTGACGCCACATGCCCCCTTGTGACAAAAGTCCACAATGAAGTCAAGCGCTTTGCTCGCGACGGCTACCACATCCTTCTTGTGGGGCATGAGGGCCACGAGGAGGTAGAGGGCACTGCAGGCGAGGCTCCCGACGTCACCCACCTAGTCGACGGGGTTGAGGGTGTGGCTGCCCTCCCAGATTTTTTGGACAATGAAAAACTGATCTGGTTATCGCAAACCACGTTGTCTGTTGATGAGACCATGACGATTGTGAATAAGCTGCATGAGAGGTTTAGCCACCTCCAAAACCCTCCTAGCGACGACATCTGTTATGCCACCCAAAACCGCCAGGTAGCGGTAAAAGCTATCGCCGAGGAATCCGATCTGGTGATCGTGGTTGGCTCGCAGAACTCGTCCAACTCAAAGCGATTAGTCGAGGTCGCGTTGCAAGCAGGTGCCAAGGCATCGTACTTGGTGGATTACGCCCACCAGATTGATCCTGAGTGGCTTAACGGGGTGACCACAGTGGGATTGACCTCTGGGGCATCAGTTCCGGAGATCTTGGTCCAAGGAGTCTTGGAATATCTAGAGCCATTCGGTTTTACTAACGTCAGCGAAATTACTACCGCCGCAGAAAAGATCACTTTCGCTTTGCCTCGCGAGCTGCGTCCGCCCCGGGTCAAAGACTAAAACATAAAATTACCCCCCTCCTAGTCGCGGGTTTGTCTTCCTGCGACTAGGAGGGGGGTGTTTGTTAGCTATAAAGATCGTCATCAAAACGCCGGGTCTTGCGGCGTGATAACTCAGGATCTATGAGCTTACGCTCCGGCATAGGACGCTCGGGAGGTATTCGCCGGGGTTGAGGCTGCGGCGTCTGGTTTCTTTGCGGTATGCGTTCAGCGCTTGGACGACGTTGCTCTGTGTGGGGGACAGCGTCTTGAGCAGTCGTTGAACGGGGACGCGGTGCATAGGTGCGGGGCACGCGTTGTTCCGGATCGTGCAGCGATGGACGCGGGGTTCTTGGCCTGTGGGGTTGTTCGCGATTACGACGCATGAGCTCGTCGACAGTGACTTTTGAGCCTGTGGCCTCACCGCGATTGCGTTGGGCCTGAGCACGAGCTTTTCTCGCCGCACTGCGGCTGCGGTTGTTGGCTTCGGTTTGACGCATCCTGTTACTCGCATTGACGTTGGTGATGCGTTTTTCCCCACGACGCAAGAGCATAACGCGTGCAACAGCGATGAGTGCCGCCCCTAGAGTGACAGCGATAAGCAGCGGAAAATGCTGCGTCAATGGATATGCAGCTGTGATGACCTGAGATCTGCGGATTGGAGCGCCATCTGCTGTATTGGCTTGCACTAGAAACCAGCCGGTAGCAAGAACCGCGATGGCATAGAGCAACGGAATACTTGCGACCATGAGGAAGAGCCCTCGAGGTTCAGTGAGAAGCGTAAAAACGATAGCAAAGATGGCAAAGAGCGCTAGGAAAGGCCATCCAATGACACCCGTAGAGAGCGTGATCAGTAGTCCAGTGATCAACGCGGCCGCGAGGATCGACATCGATGACCACACAGAGATGCCGAAAAACTGCCCCGATGCTTGTTGCGTTGGGGCTTGATGGCGAGTTTCGGACGTTTGTGACACGTTTGTTATCTTACGCAACGAGTGCGATCTTAGGAATTTAATAAGGTTGTGTCGTGGGAATGATGAAAGATATCTTTATTTATGTTTGCCAAAGAAATGAATAAGGTCGTTTAGCTTATCTAGCGCAGAAATAGCCCCTGCCCTGGTGATGCCTTCATCGGGGAGCTCAGCGTGAGAATCTTCAGCCTTGTGGTTTTGTTGTTCGCGGCGGCGTTTTTCTAGTAGCTCTTTCCCGCGACGCTCGCCAAACTTTCCGGTGATGGAGCCGGCCGTAGTAACAAAGGTGATCTCATCGGCTGATTTCTCGCCGGCTCGCAATGCCGTCATATCTTGGAGATATCGGAAGAGTACAGCGATCATTGCGGCTGCAGGAACGGCCAGGAAAGCCCCCATGATTCCAAAAATCCCGCCACCCACAGTCACGGAGACCAAAACGATCACTGGGTGCAGATTCATTGCTCGCGATTGAAGCAAGGGAGAAAGGACATTGCCCTCTAACTGTTGAACCGCAATAACGATACCCAGCGTGATGATGGCCTTGGTAAGCCCCAAGGATACAAGCGCCACTAAAACGGCGAGGGCACCAGCAACAAACGCTCCGATGATGGGGATAAAGCCGGCAATAAAAGTAAGCACTGCAAGGGCTAAGGCCATGGGAACGCCGAGTAGGATAAGGCCGGCTCCGATGAAGATGGCGTCGACAAGCGAAACCAGGGCCTGCGCGCGGACAAAGCCCCCGAGTGTGATCCAGGAGCGGGTGAGAAGCTCAGTAAGGTGCCAACCCGCGCGTTTGCCCACGATGCTGCGTAACCAAGGTAAGAATCCTTCTCCGTCTTTGAGAAAAAAGAATGTAAGGACTAGGACCACACCGATAGTTACTAAGACGGAGGTAGCTATACCGATGCCGGAAAAAATCTCGCCCGCGATGGTCCCGCTTTGCCGTTGGAACCATTGCACCGCAGTATTAACGCGATTGCCGAGTTCATCTGAATCAAGATTGAAGGGTGGCCCCTGAAGCCAGAGCTGTACTTTTTGGACTCCTTCAAATGCCTGGAAGTACAAAGTTTGTGATTGACGGGCTATATCAGGGGAGATAACCCAGATGAGTCCGCCGAAAAAACCAAAGCTGGCAAGAATACTCACTAGCGCGGCAAGACCACTGGGAACTCCTCTTTTGCGCATCCAAGCCGTGGGGGCCCACAACACTGTGCAGACAATCAGTGCCAAAACAACAGGGAGAAGACCTCGCCAAAATTGTTTGATGAGGTACCAACCGGCAAAGCCTGTCGCCGCAATGATGAGAATGCGAATGCACCATTGGGCTAAGACTTTGACCCCGTCGGCGATAATTTCAGAGCGGTCAATATGGGTGCGTTCGGAACCCGGCTCGAGCTCCTCAAAAATGGCTGTTGCCTCCGCGTCCGGAACAAAGCTTGCCGACGATTCCTCGTGGGGCACTGGAGAATCGGCGTTTTCTGGTGGAGGTGCGGGTTGCGAGGAAGGCGAACGTAAGGAACTTTGGCTCCTTCCGGCATCTTCCGGATCGAATAATGCCTCAAGCTCTTCTGGCAGAGGGTTTGTGTTCGAGGGGTCCTGGGGCGAAGTATTCGAAGTCACAACAACATTGTGCCTTATATGCAAGGTTTGCATCAGTGCGGACCGCCGTAGCTACCCTCTTTTCCGCCTATATAGATTCGACTTTCACAAATAAAAGAATAAAAGCAGAGGGGTTTCCGGGCGCGCACGTTTGGGCTTAGGAACCGGGTTGCTAGGATGTGAGCCTGTGAGCCTAACACTTGGAATCGTCGGCCTGCCTAACGTTGGCAAGTCCACCCTTTTTAACGCCCTGACCCGTAACGACGTCCTCGCTGCAAACTACCCGTTTGCCACCATCGAGCCGAACGTCGGCCTCGTCGAGCTTCCCGACGTCCGCCTGACCCGGTTAGCCGAGATTTTCGGCTCCGAGCGCATCCTGCCCGCGACTGTCTCTTTTGTGGACATTGCCGGCATTGTGAAAGGCGCATCTGAGGGTGAGGGAATGGGCAACGCCTTCCTAGCCAATATCCGCGAAGCCGACGCGATCTGCCAGGTGGTGCGAGCATTTGCCGATGACAACGTGATCCACGTTGACGGCAAGGTTGATCCCATGGCAGATATCGCTGTGATCAACACCGAGCTGATCCTTGCAGACCTGCAGACCATCGAAAAGGCTCTGCCTCGTCTGGAAAAGGATGCTCGCAAGAACAAAGACTTGGCCGAGGTCGTCGAAGAGACCAAGAAGGCACAAGCCGTGTTGGAAGATGATCGCACGCTGTTCAGCGCCGCAAAGAACGGTGAATTGGATCTGAGCAAGGTGCGCGAGCTCCATCTGATGACGGCAAAGCCCTTCCTCTACGTCTTCAACTCCGACGAAGCAGTGCTTACCGACGACGCACGTAAACAAGAACTCGCCGCCCTCGTGGCTCCAGCTGACTGCGTCTTCCTAGACGCAAAGACTGAAACAGAGTTGCTCGAGCTCGAAGAAGACGAGGCCATGGAGCTGCTTGAATCCGTAGGACAGACCGAGCCCGGACTGCATTCCTTGGCTAAAGCCGGGTTTGCCACCCTCGGCTTGCAAACCTACCTCACCGCGGGCCCCAAGGAATCCCGCGCCTGGACTATTCACCAGGGCGACACAGCTCCTCAGGCGGCCGGCGTGATCCACACTGACTTTGAACGTGGCTTTATTAAAGCCGAGATCGTCTCTTTCGCAGACCTCGATGCCGCTGGTTCCATGGCTGAGGCCAAGGCTCAGGGTAAAGTCCGTCAAGAAGGCAAAGACTACGTGATGGTCGACGGCGACGTGGTGGAGTTTAAGTTCAACGTTTAGGCCCGGTCTGGCCGGCGTTAAAACGGCTTTGGATGATCGTCTCGCGCTATTTGTGCACCTAAACTAGTGCGGGACGATTAGCAGGGGGGGAGGCGTTAGTAGCCTCAAAGGGAAAGACTGAGATCGCTGCTCTTTATTGTGTTTGTGCGTATATCTAAGGCGAAATCGGCGGCAATGGAGTTTGCGCGATCGACGCTGATGGCGACGGTGGGACGGGGTTGGAGAGGGGCCCAATGGCGATAGTGCTCTATCGTCGGGAAAAGATTTGCAAAGGGGCAGAACGCCTCTGTGAAATGGACGCCGTTCTCGTCGCAGGCAAGCGGGAACGAAACGACGAATTCTGGGCTAGCGGTGAGTGTGTTGCTGATAAGCGAGACATTCAGAGGGGCTGCTGCCAAAGGGGGTCGGCTTTCGACTTGAACGTCGCAGGCGAAGAGCCCAGCCAAGATGAAAGTGTCGAGTACGCACCAGGTGTACACGCTGGCCCCAGTGGATAGGTGTGCCAGGTGGGGTGTGGGATTCGGCGAGATGAGGCGGTCGGCGAGCTGTTGAACACCGCCGTCTGTGTGGCCTTTGAGCAGAATATGTAGGTCGCGTGCGGAGGGTGAGAGCGATTTTACTGAGTGCATTCACCGAGGCTATCACTATTGATAATGATTGTCAGTGATGTGGATAGCGCACTAATCCGTCATCGCCGACTACTGCGCCTTGGTTAAAGACGGCGTCGATAAGCGTGGTTCCGTTTTTGGTCTGCCCCATGATGTGGTGCACCCGGTCGCCGCGTGCCAAGAGATGGTCGGCGATAATTCGTCGGTGGCAGCGCCACCACACGGCCTCGGAACACATTATTGCTGTGGGAGCGTCGGCAGCGAATGTGCGGAGCTCCTCCAAAGCTTCGTTGAACTCTGTGCCGAGCGCATGGTCAGCGTAATTGTGAAAGCTTCGGTTGCGCCAGTTGCCGTTGACCTCGAAGGGGATGGTTGTGGAGACGTTTCGCCGGCCTGCCAAGCCCTCGAGTCGTCGATAAGCGATACCGTGGTCCGGGAGGGCTTTGCCTAGGTGCTCATCATTGAACCACGGATACTTGCGCGAACCGGGCAATTTTCGGACGTCGATGAGGGTTAGGATACCCGCTCCTTGCAGGATTGTGACGAAGTCCCGGAAGTCGAGATTTGAATGTCCGACAGTGAAGATATCCATCAGACCAGGCTACGCGCTTTTGTTCGCGATACTCGGGCGAAGAGGACGGAACCTAGTTACACAAGATAAAGCTTGTGTTCGACTGGGGCTCTGCAGAATCTCGGCGCAGGGGTTCTGGTCCATAGATTATAAGGCGTTGCTATAGCTAATCCTATGAGAAGTTAAAACTTGGAGGGATGTCGTGTAATTTAAATTTAATGTTTGATCAACTTCCTCCGTGCCCGGAATGTTCGGAGTCATATACCTATGAACAGGGTGCGCTTCTCGTGTGTCCGATGTGTGCTTATGAATGGACTCTCGCCTCGGATAATGATGACAAATCGTTGTCGGCAGAGAGCGAGGGGATTCGCGATGCCGTTGGTAATCTGCTTGTCGACGGCGACGCAGTGACGGTGGTCAAAGGCCTGAAAATCTCTGGCGGCGGGGGTGGCGCTATCAAGGTCGGGACTAAGGCTAAGAACATCCGCCTACTCGATCCGCCTGTGAACGGTCATGATATCGACGCGTCTGTGCCCACCCTTGGGCGGATCTATCTGAAATCCTCGGTAGTTAAAAAGGCTTAAGCCGAGGTGCTGCGGAGGGAACAGAACAATCTGCTCCCTCCTACCAACGCTCTACGTCTTTCTTTCTATGAGGATAAAGAAATAATCCTTTGATCATCGCTATGCTCGTGCAGACGATGAGAGATTTCGATGATCGTGAGATTGGGATAATGCTCTTTAAGCGAACGCCTGATTGCCTGGTCCAGCTCGGCGTTAACATTGGCGGTGAATTCGTCGAGAACCAGCACAGATGGCTGAGTAAGTAGCGCCCGGGCTAAACACAGTCGCTGCATTTGGCCGCCGGATAGTCCCGAAACTTCAGTGCCAGTGAGCGAATCCAACCCTTGTGGCAGACGACGAACCTCCTGGTCTAGATGCACCGCACTGAGCACATGCCACATGGCTTCTTCTGCGGCATCGGGGCGCGCGAGTAGGAGATTGGATCTGATACTCGCGGTCAACAGCTCACTGCGTTGCGGCACAAGTGCAATGGCTTCGCGCAGCGCACTCAGCTGGTACTTGGATACGGAAATTCCATTAAGGAGGATGTCACCGCTGCTGGGATCGTCAAATCTGAGTAGGAGGTGGACTGCGGTGGATTTTCCGCTTCCTGATGGCGCAACAAATATCGCGTGTTCGCCACTCGTTATGGTGTGAGTGAACCCCTGCAGCACTGACTTTCCTAGGGAATCAGGATACGCGTAGCTGACATTCTCCCAGGTAATAGTGATGGGTTGTGAACGATCGACGTTAAGAGTGCCATCGGTGACGGTAGCGGGGATATGGCAGATATGGTGGAGTCTACGTGCGGCAGCAAGCGAATGATCGAGCGCGCCGGCTGCGTCTTCTAGCCCGCGCGGGGCGTCGAAAAGCAAGAGACAACCGCCCATAATAAAAGCTATTTCTGTCGGGTTCGCTTTGTTTGCGATTCCAACGACAAGAACTCCGAGCACACATGCGTATGTGAGCCCTAAGTTCAGTCCGCGCCGTAGCGCACGATAGTTTGCAGCGGGCATAGCCAGCTTTGCGACGCCCCCCGCAATGCCCCAACTCTGCTCCACTCGTTCTTGCTGTCGTCCGTAGGAGACAATTTCCTCGGCGCCAAACACAGAATCCGTGACATGCTGTGATAATTTGCGGCGTTCGCTCAAAACTTTTTGTGTTGAATCGAATGATTGCTTCGCACCAATTAGCGGAACCACAAGCGCAGAAAATAGTCCCAACACAAGCGGGATGGCGGAAAGCTGCCAGCCGTAAATCACCCCCCACGCAACACCGAATCCTAGAGGAACGGTGACACCTGCAATCACGGGGGCAATGGTGTGAGCATAGAGAACCTCGATCCGATCGATATCGCGGGTAAGCGAGGTTACAAGGTCTCCGGATTTAGTGGAACGCAACACTCCCGGGGCCTTGGGCCAAAGTTGGGAGAAAGCTGCACCGCGAAGCAACTCTAGGGCCTTAAAGGCGACATAATGCCCCGAAAACTGTTCTAAATAATGAACGAGCGCTTTGATGCAGGCCATGATCGCCAAAGTGATAAGGATAGGAACTATCTGGTTAACGCCCAGAATGATTCCTACTACGCCTTGCACAGCCAGTCCAAAGATCAGGATTCCCAAGCTGAGCTGGATAATCCGCATGACCACGGAAAAATATAGCGGAGCGTGAACGGGCCGGGTGATCGAAAGCACCCAACGCACAACGCTTCCTAGTGACGGTGTCATCGAAGCTCACCCGCTTTCATTGTGTAGACGGTATCTGCTGCGGCTAGGAGAGCGGGGCGGTGAGTAACCATGATGGCTGTGATGTTATCGGGGAGTTGTTGGATCGCAGAGACAATGAGTGCTTCGGATGCAAGATCGATGTGGCTGGTGGGTTCGTCGAAAAGCACAATATCGCGACCGGATAATAAGGCGCGGGCAAGGGATAGTCGTTGTGCTTGGCCTCCAGAGAGAAAAGCCCCGCGCTCGCCGACGTCGGTGTTTAATCCGTTGGGCATGTTTTGTACCTCATCGGCTAAGTTGGCGCGTGAAAGTGCGTCCCACATATCGGCTTCGGTGGCGTCCAAACGCGCGATGCGCAAATTGTCGGCGATCGATCCGCTGAAGAGCCATGTGTGTTGCGCTACGGTTGCTGTGGCAGTACGAATTTTCTCGAGAGGGGTTGTTGCTGCGTCTAGGCCTCGGATAAAAATCATGTTGGGACTTGTGGGGAGGAGGCCTCGAAGGATATGGAGCAGTGTGGATTTGCCGGATCCGGAGCGTCCGACGATAGCTATCTTTGCACCACTTGGAACCGTGAGATTGATGTTGTTGAGCACGGGGGTTTCCCCGTAGGAAAAGCTAAGAGAATCGACGACAACAGCGTTGGGAGCTGAACCACGTTCCATGGAATCTGTATAACCGTTGTCTACCTTCCTGGTGTGTTCATGCATACGAAGGTATTTTTTTATGGCTCGTTGCGCGGCAATACCTCCCATGCCAACATAGAAAAAGCCAGCAACCTGGGATAATGGAGCGAGTAGGAGGACTAGTAGGAAAATGGATGCTAAGCCGTGACTAGGAGAGAGGGCTTTGCTATCAATTCTCGTAGCAATAACGGCAACGGTGGTGCAGATAAGAACAAGTGAGACCGCAAGGTCCATGACGATGATTACTACCTGATTGCCTGCTAGTAATTTCATGGTGGCGCCACGGTTGCGTTCGCCTTCTGCGCGTAGTTGTTGTTCCACTCGGCTACCTGCATTGATAAGGCTGACGGTGGTGAGGTTTCTGATGGCATCGAGATATTTTTCTGAAAGTCCTGCTCGCTTGCGTCGCGAATCTGCAGAACGGCCCCGGAATAATCGCATGAAACCGCGTAGGAGTATGGGAACAAAAATGAATTGACCGAGCATACTAAGCCCCAAGAGCCAGTCGTAAGCAACAGCAATGTAGATGACGACAGCGATGGGAAACACCATGGCTGCCAGCGCCGACCCCAGATATGCATGGCGAAATTCCGCAGCCCGTTCAACGTTGTCAGTCAAGAGTGCGACGAGTTTTCCGGGGTGAAATTCTTTTCGATCCCGATTGGACATAGTCGGCGCAGAGTAAAGTGCTGCTAAAAGACGATGACGCGTATAGCGTTCCTGTTCTCGTGCTTTACGAGCACCGGTGCGAATATCCAGGGCAGTGAACCCACCCGCAGCTAGGATGGCTATGCCAGTTATCGCATAGAAGAGGGGATAAGCCTCATCTTCGTGGATATACCGGGCAAGAGCAGAAGCCATAAGCACAAGGGCGATGCCTGCAGCAAAGTAGCTCATCACCGCATACAGCGGTACAAGCCACGAGGAAAGTGGACTCATCCTGTGTTGGCTGGTGGAGGGTGAGTCGATATGGGGGACAGAGGACATAATTAGTGATGTTAGCATTACCTAATGTTGGTGTCTGTCCCTTGCCTCTCCTACTAACTATGCGAGTAGGAGAGGTTAGCTCACATAAGACTTCAAATACTGCGCAGTCACAGTATCGGCCTCGTCGATCATCTCCTGTGGCGTCCCAGAAAAAGCAACGCGACCGCCAGCAGAACCTGCCCCGGGGCCCATGTCTATCACATGGTCGGCGCGTGGGCGATTACTCCGAGATGATGCTCCACACAGATCACGGTTTTGTTCGCGTCGACGAGGCTATCCAATAGATCAAGGAGCTTATCGACGTCCGCCAGATGCAATCCCGTGGTCGGCTCGTCCAAGATGAAAGTGGTGGCTTTTTCAGCCAAATGCGACGCGAGCTTGAGGCGTTGGCGCTCGCCGCCTGACAAAGTTGTCAGCGGCTGGCCAAGAGTGATGTAGCCAAGTCCGACGTCAACAATCCGCTTGAGAATCTTTGCCGCGGCCGGGACTTTGGCTTCCTCAGAGGAAAAGAACTCCCATGCCTCCTTGGCGGGCATGGTCAAAACAGTGGCGATATCTTTGCCACCAAAGTGGTAATCGAGGACGGAGTCGTCGAAACGCCGCCCCTCGCAGACCTCACAAGGAAGGTCAACGCCAGACATAATACCCAGGTCGAGGTACACAACGCCCGCACCCTTACAATTGGCGCACGCGCCCTCAGAATTAGGGGAGAACAGCGCAGGTTTTACACCGTTGGCTTTTGCAAAAGCCTTCCTAATAGGTTCCAAAGTGCCCGTGTACGTGGCGGGGTTTGACCGGCGAGAACCGCGGATCGGAGACTGATCGACCATGATGATGTCATCGTTTTTGGGCAGCGATGCGATCAAGGAAGACTTTCCCGAGCCCGACACACCAGTAACCACGGTGAGCACTCCCAACGGAATATCTGCATCAACATGATCAAGGTTGTTGAGTGTGGAATCGCGGACCTCGATGACTCCGCGAGAAATGCGGACGCGATCTTTGGTGGTGGTGCGGTCGTCGAGATGCTTGCCAGTGATCGTTCCCGATGTTTTAAGCCCTGCCAGGGACCCCGAATATTGCAGTATGCCGCCCTCGCTACCTGCGCCCGGTCCTAGGTCAATAATGTGGTCGGCGATCGCGATGGTTTCAGGCTTATGTTCCACAATAAGTACGGTGTTGCCTTTGTCGCGGAGCTCCAGGAGCAAGCGATTCATCCGCTCGATGTCGTGCGGGTGCAGCCCGGCGGTGGGCTCATCAAAGATATACGTGACATCGGTGAGTGCAGACCCTAAATGGCGCACCATCTTTGTCCGTTGTGCCTCACCGCCAGAAAGGGTGTTTGCGGGACGATCCAAGGTGAGATAGCCCAGTCCGATCTCGACGAGACTCTCCAAGTTGTGCTGGATGGCTTCCAACAATGGTGCAACGGATTTATCAGCGATGCCTTGCATCCACTTCGCAAGATCTTGGATCTCCATCTGGCACAGCTCAGCAATGTTTTTTCCATTGATCTTGGACTCCAGAGCATGTCGGGCCAACCGCGTGCCCCCGCACTCTGGGCATGCGATGAATGTGATGGCGCGGTCGACAAACTCGCCTATAGCCTTTTGCATCGACTCGCGATCTTTGCTCAAAATAGACTTTTTCACCCTAGGTATGAGGCCCTCATAGGTGTAATTGAAACCGTTGAACTTGACCTTTGTGGCCTCTTGATACAGCAATGAGTGTTTTTGTTTTTCGGTGAATTTATTGATGGGCTTATCTGCCGGATATAGTCCCGTCTCCGCGAAAGTTTTCCATACCCAGGACCCGACCTTGTACCCCGGGACTAGGAGGGCGCCGTCGTTAAGTGATAACGACGTATCCACCAACTCAGACATATCAATGTCGCTCACCCGGCCCATGCCCTCGCACGTGGGGCATTGTCCGCTGGTGCGCTTAAAGCTGATGTGCTCTTTCTTTCCCCCTCCTACGGAGATCGCGCCGGAGGCCTGGACGCTAGGAACGTTGAACGAGTACGCCCCAGGCCCTCCTACGGACGGCTGTGCGATTCGGGAAAACAGAATGCGAAGCATCGCGGTGGCATCTGTTGCCGTTCCTACCGTGGAGCGTGAGTTGGTGCCCATGGGTTCTTGATCCACCACGATGGCTGTGGTGATGCCTTCTAGGCTGTCTACGTCTGGCCGTGCCAAGGTGGGCATAAAACCTTGGACGAAGGCGGAGTAGGTCTCATTAATGAGTCGTTGCGACTCCGCGGCGACCGTGCCAAACACTAACGACGACTTTCCAGATCCCGAGACACCTGTAAAAACAGTGAGCTTGCGCTTGGGGATTTCTACGGTAACGCCGCGAAGGTTATTTTCATGTGCGCCGATGACTCGGATGAATTCTTGGGACATGAGGAAGTCGCTCCTAGAGTTAAGGCACTGAGGGGGAGAGGTGTATCGGCAAGAGGGTTAATGAATCTGGGGTGAAAATACGAAGAATCAGCATACGCAGCGGATTATGTTGATGCATCACGAAAATTGACCCCGATAAGAATACTCATCGGGGTGGAGTGCGATTGGAGCGTGGATCTAGAAACGCTTAATGCTTTTTCTTATGCAATCCACGATGGATTGGTTCGACTATGGCTACGATGATGCCGCCTAGGAGAAGGCCAAAGATCAACGAGCATGTTGTTTCCGTAACCCACCGCACAAACGCACCCCAGTGCTCTACATGGTGAACAACATCATGGATGAGATCATGCGGAAGATGCCACCACCCAAGCTCCGCGAGGCCGGCGACCACGATATGCCCGCCCACCCACAACATGGCCAGCATTCCGATAATAGAAATAGCATTGAGCACCCTGGGCATCGCCGCGACGAGTCCTTTGCCAAGTCTCTGGGCGCCAGCCGAGTCACGCGTGCCAAGCTTTAGTCCGAGATCATCCATCTTGACTAGGAGAGCGACCGAACCGTAAACGATTGCGGTGATAAAGATTCCGACAGTAATAAGTACTGCGACTTCCATCCAGATGCTTTTATCGGCTACCTCATTCAACGAGATAACCATGATCTCTGCAGAAAGGATGAGATCGGTGGTAATCGCGCCCCGAACGAGGGCATTCTCGTCTTTATGGCCGGCTTCTTCTTCGCTTGCATGCTGTTTTCCGGAGAGCATCTCCCAGACTTTTTCTGCCCCCTCAAAACATAGGTAGGCGCCACCGAGCATGAGGATGGGGGTGAGTAGCCCCGGTGCTAGGGCATTGAGCAGCAGCGCTATTGGCAAGATGATGAGCAGCTTGTTAACGATGGAGCCTTTTGCAATACGCCAAATTATAGGTAGCTCCCTTGCTGGCGCCACTCCTTTGACATATTGAGGAGTCACTGCGGTGTCATCGACCACCACCCCTGCGGCCTTGGCACTCGTTTTTGCGGCTGCTGCTGCAACATCATCAACGCTGGCGGCAGCTGCTCGGGCGATAAGGGCTACGTCGTCGAGAAGGGCAGCGAGGCCACCAGCCATGAGAAAATCCTAACGGGGAGAGGGAAATATAGGAGCTTTATAGTAGCGGAGACTTAGTTGTCCACCTAACAAGAAAACAATGCGGCATAACCGTCTTGTGACGTTGAGAAGTGACATAAAGTCTAGATTATGCACATCGTTATTATCGGCGCAGGGGCGGTTGGGGGATACTTCGGCGCTTTGCTTCATGAGACTGGGACAGACGTCACCTTTGTGGCTCGAAACGAGAGTTTACATGCATTAAGGAACCGTGGGCTGCGCATTCATACGCCCGAGGGGCTTCGCGACGTCCCCGTGCAGTCGGTATCTTCTCTTTCGGAGATAGAGTCAGCAGACATCGTTCTCCTAGCCACTAAGACGCTTTCGGCTCCCGAATTGCCAGAATCGCTGCCGCGAGGTGCAGTGCTGGTGACTACACAAAATTCTGTGGAAATGCCCCAAATAGCTATTGATACCTTTGGTCCAGCCGCAGTGATCCCGGGTGTGGTGCGAAGCTTCCTTATTAAGAGAGGACCTGCGGAAGTTGAATTCGCAGGAGGCATCCGGAGCTTCACCTTTGGCTCAGTAGATCCCGCAACGCAGGAAACCGTCAACGAATTACAAAAAGCATTAGCAAAAGCCGGTATCGAGCCGATTGTTCATCCTGCGGTAATGGAAGATATCTGGGCAAAAGCTATGTTTGTCACCTGTTTTGGCGCTTTAGGTGCACTCGTGGATAAACCTTTGGGAGAAATCCGAACTCTATACCGTGCCGATTTAAGAAACCTGATGCAGGAGGTGGAAGAAGCCGGGCGCGCATTAGGTATTGATCTTCCCTCAGACATCGTAGAAACCACCCTTGCATCCTTGGATCGTCAGTCCGCTCAAGCTACCAGCTCTATGCAAAGAGACCTTCTTGATGATCTTCCTAGTGAGTTGGATGCTCAGGTGGGAGGCGTGGTGCGGATGGCAGAGCTCGGGGGTAGGGAAGCGCGGATGCATCGCCTTATTCTTGATGTTCTTTTACACCGATAGAGGTAAACTGTTCCGCGCACATAATTGCAAAAGGAAAACGGGTGCTTAAGGGACGTTACGCCTTGAGCTGAGATGGGTCACTATCAGTTTTGCATCGTAAGGCCCAAACCGTAGGAACCTGATCCGGATAATGCCGGCGATAGGGAGAAAACATGAATACATCTGTATCTTCATCCGCTTCTGCACGCGCGTCGTGGCGCGTTGTGGATATTGTTATTGCTTCAGTCCTAGGTATTGCCTGCGGATTGATCTTTTGGGCATGGAACTCTGTCGGATATGCCTGGTACCAGGCGGCCAACGCTCTTACTCCCGGTCTTGGTGGTATTGCTACCGGAATTTGGTTGATGGGCGGCGTGATCGGTGGTCTTGTTATTCGCAAGCCTGGTGCCGCGGTGTTTGTTGAAGTCCTGGCGGCTGCAGTATCTGCAGGTATTGGGAACCAGTGGGGGATAGAGACCCTCTATTCGGGACTCGCACAGGGATTGGGCGCAGAACTAATTTTTGCTGTCTTTTTGTATAAGCGCTTTGGCGTAGTCGTTGCGATGCTTGCCGGCGTGGGCGCTGGAATTGGGGCATTCATTCTAGAACTATTCCTGAGCGCAAATTACGCTAAGACACTTGCATTTAATCTGACTTATTTAGGTGCAATGGCAGTCTCCGGTGCGATCTTGGCGGGACTTGTGAGTTACCTTTTGGTTAAAGCCCTCGCGTCAACAGGGGCTTTGGACCGCTTCGCGGCGGGGCGGGAAGCTCGCGCGAGAGTTTAAAGCACAATTCTGTTCGTCTCATTGGTGGTATGCGCATGGCATCTACGTGATAAGGGTGCCTAGGAAGAGTGAGAAAGAGCGTTGTCGTTTTCTCAACGTATATCTGGCACCGGCGTGCCCCAGGAACTTGGCGATATCTGGCGATGTCTAAAGCCATGACATGTTGGATTAGTCATGTGCTCATGGCCTGTTGCGGCTGGACTAAGATCCCAGGATTGGCTTGTTGAATAGGAAGATTGTAATGGCCCCTCAAATTTATGCACGAGATTTTGGGTATCGTCACTCCAGCCGCCTCAAGCATGCTTTGCAAGGTCTTAACTTTGAGGTAGAGCGGGGGGAACGCATCCTCTTACTCGGAGCATCGGGTGCAGGAAAATCTACGCTACTTTCAGCTCTGGCAGGTGTGTTAGGCGCTGATGAAGGGGAGGGGGAAGGAACTCTTAAGGTTCATGCGACACCTGGGATGGTGTTGCAGGACCCGGATTCCCAGGTCATTTCCTCGCGGGTGGGGGACGACGTGGCATTTGGCTGCGAAAACCTCCGCCTTCCTAAGGACGAAATATGGCGTCGTGTGCCTATAGCATTGGACCACGTTGGTTTGCGGCTGCCTTTAGACCATCCCACTGCATTGCTGTCGGGGGGACAAAAACAGCGGCTCGCGCTGGCAGGAGTACTTGCTATGGGCGCTGATTTGCTGCTTCTCGACGAGCCCACCGCCAACCTCGACCCTCAGGGAGTCCGCGACGTAGTGGCAGCGGTGGAAACTGCTGCAGATGCCACCAATGCCACAGTAATAATTATTGAGCACCGCGTGGATACCTGGCTTGAATTTGTTGACCGTATCATCGTGCTGGGCGATGAAGGAAGCATTATCGCTGATGCCCCAGCTGATACAGTGATTTCTCAGTACGGGGAGGAACTGGCGCGAGGGGGCGTATGGGTGCCTGGTCACGATCCTCTCCTGCCCTTGGCACAACCAGTAAGCTCATCTGCGGAGAATGCACTGACAACTCATTCTTTAGCCACGGGATGGGATTCTCCTGTACAAAGCTCGTTGGATCTTGCCCTCCCTAGGGGCTTTTCGACTGTATTAACCGGAGTTAACGGAGCTGGAAAAACAACAACTTTACTCACGCTTGCTGGGTTACTTCCGCCCCTAGGAGGGGAAGTCCGGGTGAATCGTGAGATCGCCGGAAAACTCAGCCCTCACCCCTATAAATGGTCCTCGACGTCGCTTGCTGCACGCATGGGATATGTTTTTCAAGATCCCGAGCACCAGTTTGTGGCTAAAACGGTGAGGGAGGAACTTCTTGTTGGCGCAGGAAGTGGACAAACGCCTAAGCCCGAAGCACATCGCCGCGCAGACGCTCTCCTAGCGAAGCTTCGCCTGGATCACTTGGCAGAAGCAAATCCTTTTACGCTGTCAGGAGGACAAAAACGCCGGCTTTCTGTGGCCACTATTTTGGTGAATACACCTAGCGTGGTGTTTTTGGATGAGCCGACTTTTGGTCAAGATCGTCGCACTTTTACCGAGCTTGTGCTGCTATTGCGTCAGCTCACGGACGCTGGGACCACAGTGGTTTCCATTACCCACGATCCGTTGTATCGCGCGGCGCTAGGAGACAAGGAGATTCAGCTATGAACCTCATCAAAGAAGTAAACCCGGTCTCCCGAGTACTAGGTCTTGCATTGTTTACCACGCCTCTCTTAATCAGCGTTGATATCGTATCAGCAGCTATCGCGGTGATTTTTACGGTAGCCTGCGCGCCCTGCGTTGGCGTGAGCTGGCGGGTCTTGGCGCGACGAGGCCTTCCCATTTTCATTGCTACGCCCATAGCCGGACTCTCTATGGCCTTGTATGGTCGGCCAGAAGGCCACGAATATGCGTCTTTTCTTTTTGCACATGTTACGGATAATTCTTTGAGCCTTGCGGCGGCGATTATGGTACGCGTATTAGCTGTAGGGCTACCCGTCATCGTGTTGCTGAGAGCAATCGATCCCACTGAACTAGGGGATGGGCTTGCTCAGGTATTGAAGTTACCGTCTCGGTTTGTGATCGGAGCAGTGGCCAGTACCAGACTTATTTCGTTGTTTCGTCGGGATTGGCAGTCGTTGCGGAGGGCGCGCCGGGCTAGGGGGCTCGATGACAAAGGCCGCATTAAGACAGCTTTTTCTGTGACGTTTGGTCTGCTTGTTTTAGCGTTGCGACGCGGCGCGAAGCTAGCTACGGCAATGGAAGCCCGGGGTTTTGGTAAGTATCCGGATAGGACGTGGGCGAGAACTTCAACCTTTGGGCGTCGTGACGCCCTCCTACTCACGGCATGCTGCGCGATGTCGACTGTAGCGATCATGGTCTCTGTGTATACGGGGAGTTTTAGGTTCCTGGGCGCATGATTGTGCTTATCGATGGCCCCTCCGGTTCCGGGAAAACCACACTTGCGAGGAAGCTGGCCGGGATTTTGGGATTTGAACTGGTGCATCTTGATGATCTTTACCCAGGGTGGCATGGCCTCGCCGAAGGATCTCGGATGGTGGCCGAGGATGTATTAGGAGAGAAGTCAGGGTATTGGCAGTGGGACTGGCAGCACTACAAACGGGGGCAGTGGGTGCCTGTGCGGGGTGAAAACATAGTGATTGAGGGGGTGGGGTCGATTACACGGGAGACGGTGGCGGCGTCGAAAAGCAAGGGCTATGTTTTTAGCGTTGTTCTTGACGGCCCGGAAGCCTGGCGGAAGGAACGGGCTTTGGCGCGCGACCCTGATGATGCGCCGTGGTGGAACGTATGGGCTGAGCAGGAGAAGGCTCATTTTCAGAAGATCCCGGATGTGGATGTGCGGTTATGGCTAGGAGAGAAATGATTATCAGAATCGCAGCAGTTGTGTTTTTTAAAGACGGAAAAATCGCGAGTGTGCGCAAGCGTGGCACCGATTCTTTTATGCTTCCTGGAGGAAAGCTAGAGGAGGGGGAGGCTCCCATCTCCGCGGCGATTCGGGAGATTGCTGAAGAACTGCAGATCCGTATGCGCGTTGAGGAACTAGAAGCAATCGGGCGTTATCAGGCACCAGCTGCCAACGAGCCGGGGGCGATCGTTGACTGTGATGTGTTTCTCTATCGAGGGGATGAAAAACCGAACACCGTGTATGAAGAAATCGAGGAAATCGCGTGGTTCGGGCTTGATAGTGATTCTGAGAGGTTAGCCCCGTTGTCTCGAGATGTGGTTTTCCCCGCCTTAAGGGGGTAAAAGTCCCACCCCCATTGGATAACGAGATAATAACTTTAAAATCATATGGGAAAATTCACCATTCGTCTGACATGCAGGTAAGGGGCGGGAAATTTTTATAGAAACTATAACTGGACAGTTTTAGTGACCTAGGAGCGTTCGCACCCCTTATGAATGATGTGCGTCACGGGATAGGATTTCGTGCAAGCAATATCCACGTTTCCGTTTGGAGACTATTGCGAAAGATGTCTGTCATTCCCTGGGAGGTCGTAAATGACGCTTAAGAAGACTCTCGCCGTTGGTATGTCCGCGGCTCTTGCTGTGAGCCTCGCTGCTTGCTCCTCGGACTCCTCTGGTAGCAAGTCCGGTAAAAACTATGTTCTGGCTAATGGCTCTGAGCCGCAGAACCCATTGATTCCCGCCAACACCAATGAGACCGGCGGTGGACGCATTGTGGATGTTATTTACTCGGGGCTAGTTCGCTATGACACGGACGGCAAGTCTCATAATGAGCAGGCCGAGTCTATTAGCCTTGAGGGCGATCGAACATACAAGGTCACATTGAAAGACGGACTGAAGTTCTCGGACGGAACGCCCATCAAAGCGGAGAATTACGTAAAGACGTGGAATTATGCTGTGGCTAATGATCAGCGCAATGCGTCCTTCTTTGAGATGATCAAAGGCTTTGGCTCCGGGGTGAAGGAGCTTGAGGGGTTGAAGGTCATTGATGATAAGACCTTTAGCATTGAGCTTTCCCAGCCGGCGTCGGATTTTCCGGCTCGCCTAGGATATAGCGCGTATTTTGCGCTACCGGATGTTGCGTTTGATGATATCGCGGCTTTTGGTGAGAAACCCATCAGCTCTGGCCCCTATAAGGTTGAAGAGTGGAACCACAACGAGTCCATCACCCTTGTGCCCAATGAGGAGTACACCGGGGAGATGAAAGCGAAGAATGACGGTGTGAAGTTCACATTCTATTCTTCTCAGGATGCCGCCTATTCCGACCTTCTGGCCGGTAACCTCGATGTTCTCGATGCTATCCCGGATTCCGCATTCGGCACCTTTAAGAATGAACTGGGCGAGCGAGCTGTGAACCAGCCGGCTGCGGTCTTCCAGTCCTTTACTATTCCGCAGAAGCTTGAGCACTTCTCGGGTGAAGAAGGTGCGCTGCGTCGTCAAGCTATATCCTTGGCAATCAACCGTGAAGAAGTGACTAAGGCTATCTTCCAGGAAACTCGTACACCGGCTAAGGACTTTTCCTCCCCGGTAGTCGATGGATATAAGGAAGGGCTTCCGGGAAGCGAAGTAACCAAGTTTGATCCTGCTAAGGCTAAGGAACTGTGGGCAAAAGCTGACGCCATCTCGCCGTTTACCGGTGAATTCACCATCGCCTACAACTCTGACGGCGGGCACCAGTCTTGGGTAGACGCAGTAGCTAACCAGATTAAGAACAACTTGGAAATCTCTGCGTCGGGTAAACCATATCCGGACTTCAAGTCTTTGCGCGATGAGGTCACCCACCGCACTATCAAGGGCGCATACCGCACCGGTTGGCAAGGCGATTACCCACTTCTTGGTAACTTCCTCAGCCCACTTTATGCCACCAACGCTAGCTCTAACGACGGTGACTACTCCAACCAGGAATTTGATAAGAAGCTCAATGCCGCTGCCTCAGCTTCCTCAGTACAAGAGGGCATCAAGCTCTATCAAGAGGCTGAAGAGATCCTCTACAAAGATCTTCCTGCCATTCCTCTGTGGTACTCGAATGTGACTGGTGGTTACTCCCAAAACGTAAATAACGTGGTTTTCAGTTGGAAGTCTGTTCCCGCTTACTCACAAATCACCAAGGGCTAATTTTTACCGTCGTATAGACGTTTGTTGCTTGGCCCCGCGTGTAATCTGCGCGGGGCTCAGCCATCGTTAATAAGCTTTAAGGAAAATGCATATGTTGCGCTATATTGGGCGCCGCTTGCTCCAGATGATTCCAGTCTTCTTCGGAGCAACACTCCTGCTCTACGCACTCGTATTCCTCATGCCGGGTGATCCTGTTGCGGCTCTCGGCGGCGACCGTGGCTTGACTGAAGCCGCACGGGCCCGAATCGAGGCTGATTACAATTTAGATAAGCCATTTATCATCCAGTATTTGCTGTATATCAAGGGAATTTTCTCACTGGATTTTGGCACTACTTTCTCCGGACGTCCTGTCGCAGAAGCCATGGCGCAGGCCTTCCCAGTAACCATAAAACTTGCCGTCATGGCGCTCATCTTTGAAGCTGTTTTTGGCATTTGCTTTGGTGTGATTGCTGGAATGCGTCGCGGCGGAATTTTTGATTCCACCGTGCTCGTTATGTCGCTCATTGTCATCGCCGTTCCATCGTTTGTGATTGGTTTTGTTTTCCAGTTTTTTGTTGGCGTTAAATGGGGAATCTTGCCAGTAACGGTTGGATCAAATACCTCGGTCAAATCATTACTCATGCCAGCCATCGTCCTAGGGGCGTTGTCTTTTGCCTATGTTGTTCGACTTACCCGGCAGTCAGTCTCAGAAAACCTTCGGGCAGATTACGTACGCACTGCGCGTGCAAAGGGATTAAATGGCAGAAACGTGACTATGAGGCACGTCTTGCGTAACTCGTTGATTCCCGTAGCCACCTTCCTAGGCGCTGACCTTGGCGCACTTATGGGTGGGGCTATTGTGACTGAGGGAATCTTTGGCATTAATGGCGTAGGCGGCACGATGTACCAGGCAATCCTTAAAGGTGAGCCCACGACAGTCGTGTCTTTTACCACGGTCCTTGTAATCGTCTATATCATCGCTAACCTCGTCGTGGACTTGATCTACGCATTGCTTGACCCGAGGATCCGATATGCATAATCACAATATTTTTCAGCCGCGTCCAGGGCAGGAACACTTTATAGCAGATACAGATGAGACGGGCTTGGGCGCTGTCGACGCGGTTGCCGACGAGTCTGCCCCTACTTCTACATGGGGCGAGGCATGGAAATACCTGCGGCGCCGTCCATTATTCTGGGTTTCTTCGGCGTTGATCCTTACTGCGGTGCTTCTTGCCGTAATCCCGCAGATGTTTACGTCCACAGATCCAGGTTTTTGCGAGTTATCCAAATCCTTGGCAAACCCAGAAGACGGACATCCTTTTGGCTTTGATCGTCAAGGTTGCGACATTTATGCACGCATGATTTATGGCGCGCGGGCATCTGTGGCGGTAGGAGTGTTTACCACTGTCGCGGTGGTGATCATAGGAACCATTATTGGAGCCGCGGCTGGTTTCTTCGGCGGTATCTTAGACACACTGCTCTCCCGGCTCACCGATATTTTCTTTGCAGTTCCTCTAGTTTTAGCGGCGATCGTTGTTATGCAGATGTTTAAGCAGGAACGCACAGTTATAACGGTTGTCGTGGTGCTCGCTATGTTTGGTTGGACCAACATCGCTCGCATTACTCGAGGTGCCGTATTGTCCGTAAAGAACGAGGAATTTGTTACGGCTGCACGAGCAGTAGGAGCCTCAAAGTGGAAGATCCTCAGCGGTCATATCCTGCCTAATGCTGCGGCCCCGATTATCGTGTATGCGACAGTGGCGCTAGGAACGTTTATTGTGGCTGAGGCCACCCTCTCCTTCCTAGGGATTGGGCTACCTCCGCATATTGTTTCTTGGGGTGGAGATATTGCTAAGGCCCAGGTGTCGTTGCGAACTCAGCCCATGGTGCTGTTCTATCCAGCTGTAGCGCTTGGAGCGACAGTTTTGAGTTTTATCATGATGGGCGACGTAGTCCGTGATGCCCTTGATCCGAAGTCTAGGAAGCGATAACAGCCATGAGTGAAAATAATAATGCGCCGCTTCTAGAGGTAAAAGACTTACAAATTTCCTTTACCTCATCAACTGGCACCGTCGATGCCGTCCGTGGTGTTAACTTGACCATTTACCCAGGCCAGTCGGTGGCCATTGTGGGGGAATCTGGCTCAGGCAAGTCCACCACTGCAATGGCGATCATCGGACTACTACCCGGAACCGGAAAGGTGACGGGTGGTCAGATCTTGTTTGACGGAAAAGACATCACAAAGCTTTCTGATAAACAGATGCAATCCTACCGAGGCTCGCAGATCGGACTTGTGCCTCAAGATCCCATGAGCAATCTCAATCCTGTGTGGCGCATTGGCACACAGGTAAAGGAATCGCTCAAAGCAAATAATGTGGTCCCGGGGTCTGAAATGGATGCTCGCGTCGCAGAGCTATTGGAGGAAGCAGGGCTTCCCGACGCCCACCGCCGCGCGAAGCAGTATCCGCACGAATTTTCCGGAGGCATGCGTCAGCGAGCCCTTATCGGCATTGGTTTGGCTGCACGTCCGAAGCTGCTCATCGCCGACGAACCCACCTCCGCCCTGGACGTGACTGTACAAAAACGCATCTTGGATCATTTGGGTGGGCTCACACAGGATTTGGGAACTGCAGTTCTCTTTATCACGCATGATCTTGGCCTGGCAGCTGAGCGTGCTGAGCACCTTGTGGTCATGCATCGTGGTCGCGTTGTCGAATCCGGCCCTAGCCTTCAGATTCTCCGCGACCCTCAGCATCCGTACACCAAACGGTTGGTTCACGCTGCCCCCTCTCTGGCTTCTGCTCGGATTCAATCAGCTCAGGAGCACGGAGTGGAAAGCTCCGAGCTATTGGCTTCTGAAAAGACGGATAGCCAGGAGATCATCAGGGTAGAAAATCTCACCAAGATTTTCGACGTTCGTGGTCAGCGCGGGAAAAAGGCTGAGCTACGTGCGGTCGACGACGTCAGCTTCTCGCTCAAACAGGGAACGACTCTCGCGTTAGTAGGAGAGTCGGGGTCCGGTAAGTCAACTGTGGCCAATATGGTCCTCAACCTTATCGACCCAACTTCAGGCAAGGTCTACTACAAGGGCACGGACCTATCCACGCTAGGAAAGAAAGAACTCTTTGCGATGCGGCGCAAGCTGCAAGTGGTGTTCCAAAACCCTTATGGTTCTTTAGACCCAACATATTCAATTTTCCGATGCATCGAAGAGCCACTTGTTGTGCATCAAGTGGGAAACCGCAAAGAACGCGAGAAGCGTGTGGCCGAACTCCTAGATATGGTGGCCATGCCGCGTTCGGCCATGCGTCGTTATCCGAACGAACTCTCCGGAGGGCAGCGCCAACGTATCGCTGTAGCTCGTGCGTTAGCGCTAAACCCCGAGATTATTGTTCTGGACGAGGCCGTCTCCGCCTTAGATGTTCTGGTTCAGAACCAGATTTTGCAGCTTTTGGCTAATCTTCAGTCCGAGCTCAATCTGAGTTATCTGTTTATTACTCATGACTTAGCGGTGGTGCGCCAAACAGCGGATGAAGTTGTAGTTATGCAGAAGGGACGTGTTGTGGAACAAGGAACTACTGACGCCCTCTTCCTAGCGGCTAAGGAAGAATACACGCGTAACCTCATTGATTCTGTTCCAGGTCTGGGAGTAGAACTCGGTACCGGAATGTAGTCGTCGACGGACTTGGTTCTGTACGACACTAGGAGAGGGGATTCTTTACGGAATCTCCTCTCCTTCTTTTTATGAAAGCGTCTAACAATCCCTAGGAGGTTGTTTAGTGGCTGCGGAAGGGGAGCGGGAAGCTCGGCAGCGGAATGACAGTGGGGAAAGCGGTGGCGTCGATAAGCGGGCTAGGTGCGTCCGCGGAAGGAGGCTTTGGTGCTCCGCTTACGGATGAAATCCAATCGGTGTGTTCCGCAACAGGTGTGTACCAGCCGACGGTTCCTGTGTGGCTGGTCATGCTGAGAACGCCGACAACAGCGTTGCCTTCCATTAATGGGCCGCCGGAATCTCCTTGGCGGAGGATTCCTTGGCTGATCCATTGTTCAATCAAGACTGCGTGGCGGTCGGGACCAGGAACATTGGTAACACGACGCTGCGTTGTGGCTTCTGCCCACTGCGCATGTCCATGAGCAATCCCACCCCAACCTGCAGCGATGGTTTTCTCGCCAAAAGATAGGTTGTTGTTAGAAAGAGTCATAGGCGCTGTGTCAGATGGCCGATCGAGTTTTATCAACGCGATGTCTGCCGTGGGGTGGGGGATTTGCTCAACAGCACGAAAGACCTGCCCGCCAACACCGATAGTTGATGGTCCGGCGCCAAGGCAATGGCGAGCGCTCAATACCCACTCGGGAGAGACCAAAACGCCTGTGCATTGCTGCTCTCCTAGTCCCACGTAAGCGAGACTTGGCTGATTAGTTGCGGTGCCGCCGACGACTGCGTGGCTAGGAGTGACTATTCCTAGCGAGAGAGCAACAGCGGTAGCGACAGCGGAGACCCGGCGAAAAATCCGCATCTAGAGAATCTCCTCTATTACTTCCATAGGGCGTGCAAGGCGTACGCCTTTATCTGTGGAGACGAACGGCCGTTGAATAAGCTGCGGGTGTTTTACCATCGTGGCAATGAGCTCGTCGTCGGAAGTTTCGGGCGAGAGGCCAAGCTCTTGGTAGAGCTGCTCGTTTGTCCGTATTGCCTGGTGAGGAGTCAGTCCTGCTTTGCGGAGGAGTTCACGGAGGGCATCCTCGCTAGGAGGGGAGGAGAGATAATTAATGATCTGTACATCCTCGCCCCCTCGATCCTGTAAGAACTCGAGTGCGGCGCGTGACTTGGAGCAGTGTGAATTGTGATAAATGGTGATCATGGGGCAGGTTCCAGTTCGACGGTGTCGGCCCATTCTAGGTTGTAACCCAGAGATGCGAGCCAGCTCATGGGATCATCATTGTAGCGAGTTATGCCTTCGACTGCGAGGAGAGTTGCATCAATGGCACGCTCAGCTTCTTCGGCGGTGATGATTCCGGCAGAGGTCGCTGCGGCAAGCTCATCGATGTCCACCACTTTGACGGGTTCGCCTGTTACTGAGATGAGGTCAACATACAGATCGCGTGTGACCCACATATTGTTTTCGAGGGAAATATCGGCGATATCAAAGTAGAAATCCTGATGCTCGTCGACGCCTTCACGGAAGTGGAAAATATTGGCTCTTAGGCCCAGGCTGGGAAGGAGCCAGGACTCTAGGTATCCGAATTTGGGGTGGTCGGCGCCGCGGGCCATGTATAGCCCAAAGTCGGTGGAGTGAAAGTCATCGACGCGCCGCTGGAAACCTTTGGGGTCGATGTTGGTCATCGATGATGGGTCGAAGGTTTCCTTTTTTACTGGATGCAGGTCAACCATTATTTCACCTCGAAGAGTGCAGCCGTGGGTAGGAAGGTGCAGGGGCTTGCTTCAGTGGCAATAGTGCCCTCAATGAGCGCAATAACGCGCCCCTTTCCCGCGTCGGCAGTCCCAGATACGGTGCTCGGTCCCTCTGGGTTGATCCCGTGGCCGGCAAGGCGGGTGCTTCCGCCCTGCAGCGTGGAGAGGTTAAACCAGTGGACATTCATTGCTTGATGTTCGTTGGGGCCTAGTTTCCCCGTTCCTAGTGCAGTGAAAACAAAGGCGGTTTCGCCTTCTTTTGCCCCCGGTGCGGGAATTTCTGCGGGGCCGGGAACCGCGATTGCAGACCCTGTGGCGGTGAGATGGCCGTTGATGCATTCTCCTGCGATGCTGGGCCAGAGGAATTGGCTGAACTGAGGGCCGTTGTCGGGGACTTTGATTTCGCTCTGCCCTGTTCCCTCAATGAAGGCCACGGCTGCGAGTAGCTGGTTACGGAGTGGTTCAGGCAGAGTGTCTGCAAAGTCTTTCGCTTTGCTCAGGACCTCGGCGTTAGGGCGGCCGAGCTGGTCCAAGGGGAGCCAGGAGGAAAGGTTGATTGTAGACGAAGACGACAAGAGCGGTGCTACCGGCAGCGGTTGTGCAGGCATAGCATTGGCACTACCGCCAGAGGCGATGGTGCACGCAGCCGCGAAAAGCGTTGCGGTGATGGCGCATGTAATTCGACGCACGTACAGCCTTCCTAGGTATTGGACTTGCTATCGCTTCTGTGAAGATGCGTTTTATCGGGCGAGGGGCGTCGATAAGCACAATAAACAAGTCACAATAATCACAAGAGTTTACCAGAATAACAGTAGTCACTGCTTTAACGGTGTCAAGGGTTACTAATTAATATTCTCACTGCGAAGGAATTAACAAATTCCCCTCTTGGTACACGTCGTTCATCGTGATCTTTTTGTTACATGTTGATGTATTCAGGTTTCTAACATGCGTAGGAGTGGGTAAGTGGAGTAATGTAACAGCGCTGTACTATGCGTCCGAACTCTCCGCACAATTTTGCGGCACGATATTTATCCGGCGCATCCAATTTTTCAGGAGACACTTTTGACCCGTCCAGAGTTTCGCAATGTAGCCATCGTTGCGCACGTTGACCACGGAAAGACCACCCTTGTAGACGCCATGTTGCGTCAGTCAGGCGCCTTTGATGAACATGCAGAGCTCGTCGATCGCGTGATGGACTCTGGAGACCTAGAAAAGGAAAAGGGCATCACTATCCTGGCCAAAAACACGGCCATTCGGCGTAAAGGTGCCGGCAAAGACGGCAACGATCTCGTTATTAACGTGATCGATACGCCAGGTCACGCTGACTTCGGTGGCGAGGTTGAGCGTGCCTTGAGCATGGTGGATGGCGTTGTTTTGCTTGTCGACGCTTCCGAAGGCCCGCTTCCGCAAACCCGATTCGTTCTGGGCAAGGCGCTAGCAGCCAAAATGCCAGTGATCATTTTGGTAAACAAGACGGACCGTCCTGATGCGCGTATCGACGAGGTTGTCGAGGAATCTCAGGACCTCCTCCTAGAACTGGCTTCGGCTTTGGATGATCCGGAGGCCGCAGAAGCAGCTGAGCAACTACTCGATTTACCGGTTCTCTATGCTTCTGGCCGTGAGGGTAAAGCATCCGTGGAAAACCCCGGCAACGGCAACATCCCCGATGCTGAAGACCTGCAGGCGCTTTTCGACGTCATCTACGACGTCATGCCAGAGCCCACCGTTAACTCTGAGGGGGCCTTGCAGGCACACGTGACCAACTTGGACTCTTCCTCCTTCCTAGGCCGCATTGGTTTGATCCGCGTGCACTCGGGAACATTGAAGAAGGGGCAGCAAGTTGCTTGGATTCACTACGACGAAGACGGCAACCAGCACATTAAGAGCGCTAAAATCGCTGAGCTGTTGCGTACCGTTGGCGTGACTCGTGTGCCCGCAGATGAGGTCGTAGCGGGTGACATTGCTGCTATCTCCGGTATCGATTCCGTGATGATCGGTGACACTCTCGCGGATCCGGAAAATCCTGTTGCTCTTCCTCGCATCACAGTGGACGAGCCTGCGATCTCCATGACCATCGGTGTGAATACCTCTCCTTTGGCTGGCCGTGGCGGCGGAGACAAGCTGACTGCGCGTGTGGTTAAGGCACGCTTGGACCAGGAATTGATTGGTAACGTATCCATCCGCGTCCTTCCTACTGAGCGCCCAGACGCGTGGGAAGTTCAGGGTCGTGGTGAAATGTCGCTGTCGGTTCTCGTGGAAACGATGCGTCGTGAAGGCTTTGAGCTGACCGTCGGCAAGCCTCAGGTAGTCACTCAGACCATCGACGGCAAGCTCTATGAGCCTTATGAGCACATGGTTATTGATATTCCGTCGGAGTATCAAGGTAACGTCACCCAGCTCATGGCTGCTCGTAAAGGACAGATGTTGTCCATGGACAACATCTCTGATGATTGGGTGCGCATGGAATACAAGGTCCCAGCGCGCGGTCTAATCAGTTTCCGTACGATCTTCCTCACTGAGACCAGGGGCACTGGTATCGCCAATTCCTACTCAGAGGGCATCGATGAGTGGGCAGGCGAAATCAAAGGACGCGCATCCGGATCCCTCGTGGCTGATCGTTCCGGACAGATCACCGCTTACGCTCTCACCCAGCTTTCCGACCGCGGCAACTTCTTTGTCGAGCCAGGCATGGAGGCCTATGAAGGCATGGTTGTCGGCGCAAACAACCGTGATGAAGACATGGACGTGAACATCACTAAGGAAAAGAAGCTGACCAACATGCGCTCAGCTACTGCCGACGCAACGGTCACCCTGGCCAAAGCACACGTGCTCTCCTTGGATGAAGCCATGGAGTTCTGTGGCCAAGACGAGTGCGTGGAAGTCACGCCCAATGCACTGCGCGTACGCAAGGTGATTCTCAACGCCACCGAGCGTGGACGTGCCCGTGCACGTGAGAAGGCACGCAACAAGTAAGATAGCTTGCATGATGAACAAGCACCGCGTTTTCCTAGCAACAGTCTCGACCGCGGTGCTTGTGTCGTGTTCGGCAAACCCGGGTCCCGCCCCGGTGGAAAAAGAGCCGGAAGCTACACCTGCTACTAGCGCGGCTAGCAGCACTTCAGCGACGCCGAAACCGGAGAAAAAGACCAAGAAGACGCTGTCGATAGGCATAGATCCGATTACTGGGGGACTGAACCCACACGTGTTATCGGATGATTCGGTTTTTGTTCGTGCGCTTGCCTCCCTCGTCCTTCCTAGCGCCTTTGTAGGAGGGGAGATTAATGCTGATCTTCTTACTTCCGCACAGGAGATAGAACCAGCTGCCGGCGCAGGTGTTGCTCAAACGGTGCGCTATTCCATTCGTTCGGAGGCGCAGTGGAGCGATGGAACCCCGATCACGGTGTCTGATTTCCAATATTTATGGGAGGCGAAGTCTACAAATCCGGGCGTGCTAGATGCGTCAAAGTATCGAGCAATAACAGGTATTCGCTCATCTAATGGCGGACGCACGGTAGAAGTGGATTTTGCTACGAAAATTGCGAACTGGAAAACTTTATTTTCCTCCCTCCTACCCAGCCATCTCCTACGGGATAGTGACGCCAGCTTTGCTTCAGTAATGGCCCACAACATTCCGGCTTCGGGTTGGAAGTATTCGCTGGCGAACGTCGATAAGCAACGAGGGATCCTTACGCTTAACCGCAATGATCGATTCTGGGGCAAAAACCCTGCAAAGAATGAGACGATTACATTTTCTGAAGTACGCGACGTAGCCCAGGGGGCAGAGATGCTGAGGGCAGGGCAGATCCATTACCTTGACATCACTCCTACGGAGGTTGCTCGCGAGACTTTTGAGCTCATGCCGAACACCCAGGTGCGCACGCAGGAAAGTCCTCTGAAGCTTCAGCTGATTGCCAACCTTAATCTGAGCGAAGCCCAGCGGGCGGAGTTGCAGTCGCTAGTGGACCGCCGGTTGATCGCCAGGCTGGCTATGGGGCGTTCTAGCGATTTGGTAGTGGGGCCCGAAAACTACGACCCCCATGCGGACCTGCTTACGGCGCTAGGAAGAGATGTGAGGATCGGCGTTGATCCGGCAGACCCACATGCAGAAAATGCTGCCCGCGCACTCGTGGACCTCCTTGCGCGCCATGGGGTAGGGGCGAAGCTCGTGACTGCGGACATCACTTCCCTCCTAGGCACGAAGCTTATCGACGGCGGCGTGGACGCCATCATGACGTGGAGTTCTGCGAACAATCTTGATCGCTATCAGTGCTCACGTCCTAAACCAGCTACGAACTTCACCAATTGGTGCAACAAACAGACAGACGCGGAAATCCGCGATGTGCTCGCTGGAGCTCGTCATCCAGAGGACTTTAACCTTATTGCCGACAATATTGAAGCGAGCCAACACTTTACTACGGACATCACCAAAGACCTGCGACTACAAGTTCGCGACAGCCGCATCGTAGGACCGAACCCGCAGTCAGATCAGTGGCCAGAAGAACTTGCAGCCCTGGCCACCTGGACCCCCAAAGAGGATTAATGCGCGACCTTATTGGCAAAAAAATAATAGCCGTCCACGCTCACCCTGACGATGAAGCCATCTGGACTGGAGGCCTCATCGCGGAGCTTTCCCTTCGTGGTGCTGACGTCACCGTTATTACTTGCACGCTAGGAGAGCAAGGGGAAGTCATCGGTGAGCCCTACCAAGGGCTCGTCGCAGATGCGGCCGATCAGCTGGGGGGATTCCGGATTGGGGAGTTGTCCCGCTCCCTCTCTCTCCTAGGCGCGCGAGGAGAATACCTCGGTGGGGCCGGGTATTGGCGCGACTCGGGAATGATAGGCGATAAAGCTAACCAGCATCCCCGCGCATTCATCTCATCCGGTGAGGAGGCGGTGGAACAACTTACCGAGATCCTGGCGCGAATTGAACCCGATCTCGTGATCACCTATGGCCCCGATGGTGGGTACGGGCACCCAGACCATATTCAAGCACACATGATTACTCATGCAGCTATTCGGCGAGTTCCCGTCGCCCGCGTCCTCTGGGCGGTGACAAATAAAACAGATCTTGACGCAGGGCTTGATGCCATCAGCGCCGTCCCCAAAGCTTGGCGACGCCCACGTCAAGGGGAAGTAGCGTGCGTCGAGAGCGTTGACGTCCGACTCTCGTTGAGTGACGAAGCCTTCGCGCGAAAAAAAGAAGCTATGAAGGCTCACGCAACTCAACTCTGGATTGCAGACGGTTCCACATCTGTTACAAATCCTCAAGCAGCCATCGCGGGCGTGAGTGATCCGAAGGCGGCGCCGGCTGTTTTTGCGCTGAGTAACTTGATCGCCCAACCCCTCCTAGGCACGGAGTGCTACCAGATGGGGCACGGCTCCCTTCCTAGCGGCATCGATATCGTCGCAGAATTAGTGAGATAAAAAGAGTGGCTGAGCAAACAACAAATTATGATAATCGCTCCTACGTATACCAAGAATTTAGTAGGGGAGAAGCCGCATGGGGACTTTTCTGGCTTTCGCTAGGAGGGGTTATCTCTGTCCTACTAGAGATCGTCTACCTCAACACCTGGGTTGGACCTGTACCTGCGCCTTATACCGTCGCAATCGCATTCTTATTTAATATGGTCCTTACAAAAACGGCGCTGTTGTGGACCAAAAAATCAGCCATTGCATTGATACCAATGTATGCGTGGGCGCTAGGATTTTTTGGTCTTATGGTGGCAGGAGGGATGACGGGCGATCAGTTGTTTGGAGCCAGCTTTCGCCCCCTCCTACTCATGATCGCAGGTTTTGTAGGAGGCGGTTGGCCTCTACTGCGCGGAAAGTGACATAATGAATCGAATCATCCGAATACGTGAAGTGGAGATCTGTAAGCAATGACGTACACAATCGCACAGCCCTGCGTTGATGTCATGGATCGAGCATGCGTTGAGGAATGCCCAGTCGATTGCATCTATGAGGGAAAGCGTTCCCTATACATCCACCCCGATGAGTGCGTCGATTGTGGAGCCTGTGAACCTGCGTGCCCGGTAGAAGCAATTTTTTATGAGGACGACGTCCCAGACGAATGGTTGGACTATAACGACGCTAACGCCGCGTTTTTCGACGACCTAGGCTCACCAGGTGGCGCAGCCAAACTTGGCCCACAAGACTTCGATGCCAAGTTAGTAGCCGACCTCCCTCCACAGGCGTAAAACTCTTCAAAGGACGGACCATGAGCCGCAGCCCGCTAGGAACAAAGCTCCCTGATTTCCCCTGGGACTCCCTCTCGGAAGCAAAAATCAAGGCGCAATCGCACCCAGACGGAATAGTCAACCTATCTGTGGGGTCGCCTATCGACGAAGTCTCCCCAGGCATTTGCCTCGCATTAGCAGAGGCCGCTGCAGCTCCTGGCTATCCCCAAACCATCGGAACGCCCGAACTTCGCGACGCCATAATCGCATCTCTCGCCAGGCGCTACAACATCCCGCGAGTAGGAGGGGTTCTGCCGGTTGTTGGAACAAAAGAAGCTATTGCGCTCTTACCCTCTCTCCTAGGGATCAACTCCACTGTCATAATCCCAGAAGTGGCATACCCCACTTATGAGGTTTCCGCTCTTATCGCAGGAGCTACCCCCCAGCGCAGCGATACTCCCCATACTCTTCCCAGCGCTGAAGACATCGATCTTGTCTATCTCAACTCTCCTTCGAACCCTACTGGCAAAGTTCTTGATATCGAGACGCTGCGCACGATCGTGGCATGGGCACGAGAAAACAATGTCATCGTTGCTTCGGATGAATGCTATTTAGGGCTGACCTGGGAAAGTGAAGCTGCGTCTATCCTAGATCCGCGGGTCAACGATGGAGACCAAACGGGCCTTCTGGCGATTCATTCGCTTTCAAAAACTTCCAACCTCGCCTCCTACCGAGCAGGTTTCTTAGCCGGTGACGCAGACCTCATCTCTGAACTCACCGAAGTGCGCAAACACGCAGGTCTTATGATTCCTGGCCCAATTCAAGCCGCGATGACCGCTGCGCTTAACGATGACGACCAAGAAACACTCCAGAAATTACGTTACGCACGCCGCCGAGCAATCCTCCTACGCGCGCTTGTCGACGCCGGCTTTACCGTCGAAAATTCAGAAGCGGGGCTTTATTTGTGGGCAACGCGAGGAGAAAATTGTCGTTCTACAGTGGAATGGTTTGCTGAACGGGGAATACTCGTTGCTCCAGGTGATTTTTATGGTCCTAGTGCAGAAAAATATGTGCGTATTGCGCTTACTGCCGCTGATGAACGGGTGGCGGCTTTTGCTACTCGTTTACAACACTAAAAATCAATGGATAAAAGCTCCGCAAAGTCGCTAGGAGAGTGGGACTTATCATTCTTTGTAGCTGCTAAGGCGCTACATGACACAATTAAGATTTATGAATCCCGTGTCGGGAGTTTTAAGAATTTTCGATTACCGCTACAATCAACAAGGTTAATTGCTCACTAGGAGGAGAGACTCGGTGTCCGAAAATTCTAAAATACGGATGACTAGGAGCCTGCGGCAGTTCATCCAATTCGGAATCGTTGGTGGATCCGGCACCGTAGTGAACCTGGCGGTTACAGTCCTAGCCAAGAAAATTGCTTGGTGGGTAGGAGGAGTGTCTGAGCATGACGCTTTTTATAATCTCCTGGGATCCTCCTTCCATATTCGTTGGTACCACGTTTTTATGACAATTGCGTTTGTCACCGCTAATACGTGGAATTATCAGCTGAACAGGATGTGGACGTTTAAAGCTGCCCATATGACTTCGTGGTGGCGAGGCTTCTTTCCCTTCCTACTCACGGGAGTAGGAGCGTTTTTTGTGAGCCAGGTGGTGGCTACATTGTTGATGAACCCAACTTCACCGATCGCGTTGTCGTCTGTGATTTTTGACGATTCTTCAGGACTACGCACAAAGTTCTATTGGGCAAGTGCCATCTCGATTGTGGTGGCCATGCCGGTGAACTTTATTATCAATAAGATGTGGACGTTTAGAAAACCAAAGACGGTTGTTGTTCAGGTAGCGGAGCCGGTATAAGCCTAGGAGGCTATCCCGAAATGCTGGCAGGCCCAGTATCGACCAGATTTTCTGGCTAAGGGGAGGATGCTGGCGCGTGGCTGCGCGTCGTCGGATGGGGGCTGTAGACCGGCGCGGCCGGTGCGTGGCATGCGTATGTAGTGTCCGTTGTTGGGGCGAAGGGGGTTGTCGTCGTTAAGCTTGTTGTGAGTTGAACAGCATGCAACGAGGTTCTTGAGGTTTGTTTCGCCGCCGAATTGCCACGCCTGGAGGTGGTGTATTTCGCAGTTGTTGGCGAGTCTATGGCAGTTTGGGTCAGCGCAAGTGAGTTGATCTGCGGTGAGGATGATGCGCTGCTTTGCGTTGGCGTAGCGTTTGGTGCGGAAAAGATCGACAGGTTCAGGGATTCCTTCTTTATTAAGCGCGTAGACAACCGCATAACCAAGATCTGCAAGGAGATGTTCTGCAAGATCTTTAGCAGGAATAAGCGCGCCATCAGTGGTTGCTAGCATGCCGTCGCCAATATGCGTGAGCCCGTCAGCGGGTAGGAGGATGAGGCCTTCACGACGCGGAATCTCAGCAGCATCATGACGCAATATGCTCTGTTTAAGCGCCAGGGCCAAGGCGTGTGAGTACGTGAGGTCGGGGTTGCGACGTCGTAAATGCCGGGCCAGTGAGTTTAGCTTTTCGCTGATGGCGCTGGCGTCGTCGTCGTGAAGCGAAGCGTGCAAATGACGCATCCCATCTGCGTCGGTGTTGCGCGATATGCGAGCAGCTGGCACCTGGGGTGGCTTCCCACATTCGTTATTGAGCGCGACTACTTGTGCCGCTGCCTCAGCTTTTGCTTCGAGTACGGTTTTGCCTTGCGCCCACTGATATAACCGTTTCCGGAGAGCCTCCCTGCTTATCGACGCCTCCTTAGACAGCTTGCTCAACGCAGCATTGGTAACTCGCAGGATCTCTATGCCCAAACAGTTTTCTTCTGCTACAGCGATAGCTTCCTGCCGCTGTTTTGATGCTCTCTTCTCACCAAATAAATCACGCCCCAATTTCAATATCGAGCCTAGCCACTGAGGATGGAAACCAAATCGGGCAGCAATATCCTCTCGGGACGTTGTCTGGTTCAGCTCAAATAGAAACCTAGCGATCTGGATGCCACTGGTGGAATAAACTGAAAAAGCCCCTTCGATGTTCATAGCGATGAGGCTAAAACACGGAAGGGACTTTCCTCTTTCTCCTAGGGACTAAACGCCACAAGCCTGTGAAAGAAGGATTAATCTGACCCGATAGCTGTGGAATTCTCTCCAGGCAGTTGCGCTTTTTCAAAAGGTCGTCTAACCGCAACCAAACTCGCTAGGAAAAGGATTGCGACCATCGTTAACGCAGACAACAGCTCAACCCGCGCATGTGCATCACTGAGCATAAGAGCTGCTAGACCGGCGAGGACAACCAAAGTGAAACTGGTCAGCCAGGGATAGGCCCACATTCTCACTCCTAGGGACGGAGACAAAGCCTCAAGCCGGCGGCGCAACTTAAGTTGGGAAACAGCAACGAAAGTCCAAACCGTGAGCAATGATGCGCCCGCAGCATTGAGTAGGAAAGAGAGCAACCAGCCGGTATCGAGGTAGTTGAGCAATACCATGACGATACTGAGAACCACCGATAAAAGGATCGCTGTTGTAGGAACGCCTTGTTTGTTAACTCGAGCGAAAGCTCGAGGAGCTTGTCGACGCTCCGCCAACGACATCATCATCCTAGAGCTCGCATAAATCTGGGCGTTGAACGCTGATAGTAAAGCCAAAACAATGACGACTTCCATCGTTCCTACGACACCTGGGATACCGGCGATCGCTAAAACCTGAGAGAATGGGCTCTCGGCGGCACTATGTGCCTTTCCTAGCGAGGAATAAGGAAGAAGGAGGACGATCACAGCTACGGAACCAAGATAAAAAATGCTGATGCGAGTAATCGTGGTTCGCACGGCATTGACTAAAGACCGTTGTGGATCCTCAGACTCGGCAGACGCAATGGCCACGACTTCAATACCGCCAAAACCGAAGGCAACGGCTAGGAGAGCCGCAGCGATACCGCTGAGGCCGTTTGGCATAAACCCTTCGCTCTCGATTTGCTTGAGTCCCACGAAACTATGTCCGGGCAGCAGTCCCGTCACGAGTAGGAATCCGACGAACAAGAAAAGGATCAAGACTGCGACTTTGATGAAAGCAAACCAGAACTCGAATTCCCCGAATGCTCGCACGCGTAGGAGGTTGACGGTACCAAATATCACCACAAAGAAAAGCGCCGGGATCCACGGTGAGATTCCTAGCCATGATGCAACAAAACCCGCAGCGCCGGTTATCTCAGCGCCTAGGACAGCGACGGTAGCGAGCCAATAAACCCACCCTTGGATAAAACCTGCCCAGTGCCCAATTCCAGCATCTGCATATTCAGAAAAAGAACCGGAAGCCGGTACTACGGATCCCATTTCACCAAGCATGCGCATAATCATGACTGCGATGAATCCTGCGATGATATAAGCAACAATCACAGAGGGGCCCGCGGCTTTAATTCCGACGCCCGTGCCTAGGAAGAGGCCGGCGCCGATTGTTGATCCCAGTCCCATCATCGTGAGATGTCGGACTTTCAGTCCACTTCCTAGTCGCGTGGTGTTTTCACTTGTCATGACGGGGTCTTTCCGCGGCAAGAGGGGAGAAGAACAGCGATCACGCTATTCTTTTCCCCTGCTGGATATTCGTTAGATGTATGGGTGAGCGCTAGTTGGAGTGCAAATCGATGTTGAGCTCAACCGCTTTAGTTTTCCACGCAGTGGCTTCGATAGCACCGCTGATGGAATTACGGCGGAACAAAACGTTGTTAGCTCCTGCGAGTAGGAGAGCCTTGGTGCTGTCGCCGTCCTCGAGCTGCAGCGCCTCAGCGACGGCACCACGGACGATGACTTTGGAGCCTGCAGTGACGTAAAGGCCCGCCTCGATGACGCAGTCGTCGCCGAGCGGAATACCGCATCCAGAGTTCGCGCCTAGGAGGCAGCGTTCGCCGATTGAAATAACGTGCTTTCCTCCACCCGAGAGCGTGCCCATTATGGATGCGCCGCCGCCTACATCTGAGCCGTCTCCTACTACTACGCCGGCAGAGATTCGGCCTTCCACCATGGATGCTCCGAGGGTTCCTGCGTTGAAGTTAACAAATCCCTCATGCATGACTGTGGTTCCTTCGGCAAGGTGCGCGCCGAGTCGGACTCGGTCGGCATCACCGATGCGAACGCCGCTAGGAAGGACGTAGTCGACCATCCGTGGGAACTTATCCACGAGGTGAACAGTAACCGGACCGCGTGCCTGGAGCTTCGCACGGGTCATTTCAAAGTCATTGATCTGACAGGGTCCGTAGTTGGTCCACACGACATTGGTGAGGAGGCCGAAAATTCCATCCAGATTCTGACCATGTGGCTTGACTAATCTGTGCGAAAGTAAATGCAGGCGCAGGTACGCGTCGTAGGCGTCGGTAGGAGGGGCAGCGAGATCTGAAATTCCGGTGCGAATTGCTTCACGACGCACACCTCGGTCCGCGTCTTCACCAACGAGGCTGCGGAGCTCGACGGGTATGTCGTCGCCGTGGAGAGTGATGGTTTCGGTATCTGTGGAGGCGTCGAGGCGTGGGCTCGGGAACCATGCGTCTAGGACGGTTCCATCGTCGGTGATTGTTGCAAGTCCAATGGCTAGTGCAGAAGTCATGTGTGGGAGTCTACTTACTCTTTTTCCTAGTGAGGAATGACAAGATAATCAAAACCGTAAAGACAACGGTTACAGAGGTGATTTGGCTGCGGGAGGAGTCGTCGGAAAGCATGAGGAGGGTGAGTCCCACAAAACCGGCAACGGTAAACCAGGCGAGCCATGGATAGCACCACATGCGGACTGTGGTGATCTCTCCGTTTTTCACGAGCTCAGGGTGCAGCTTGATATAGGACAGGGAAATCATGCTCCAGATGACAATAAGGCATCCTCCTACTGCGTTGAGTAGGAAGCTGAGGAGTCCCGCAGGATTCCAATACTGGAGTCCAACGGAAGCGAACGCAAAAACCATACTCAGGATCACCGCTGCGATGGGGACACCCCCACGATTTGTCGATGCAAACATCCTAGGGGCATTTCCTCGTTGCGCCATGGAATGCACAAAACGAGAAGTAGCGTAAATCTGCGCGTTGAAGGCAGAGAGCAGAGCAACAACAATGATGGCTTCCATGAAGCCAACTACGCCTGGAATGTTGGCCATTCCTAGGATGATGGTGAAAGGAGACTGCGCAGCAGTTTTTGCGCCGCCGATTTGGCTGTAGGGGAGTAGGAAGCTGATGACGAGCACCGAGCCCAGATAGAACGTTGAAATTCGCCAAATTACCGAGCGCACTGCTGTGGCGATAGCGGTCTTGGGGTCCTCTGATTCCGCTGCGGCGATCGTGACGATTTCAGTGCCGCCGAATGCGAAGGCTACGGCTAGGAGGCCAGTTGCTACTCCTGTGATTCCGTTGGGCATGAATCCGTCGCCGAGGAAGTGTCGTGTTCCTACGTAATCGTGTCCCGGTAGGAGGCCGAAGATGAGTAGGACGCCAATGATAAGGAAGACAATGATAACCGCGACTTTGATAAACGCGAACCAAAATTCGAACTCGCCAAAACCACCGACTTGGGCAAAGTTAATTACTGCGAAAAATACAACACACACTAATGCGGGAATCCATGGGTCGATGCCAAACCATTGCCCCATAATCGCCGCCGCTCCTGTCATTTCAGCGCCGAGAACCATGGTGAGCATGAACCAATAAAGCCAGCCCAGGCTGAACCCTGCCCAACGGCCGAATGCCTGTTCTGCATAGATGGAGAATGAGCCAGAGGCAGGACGTGCTGCCGCAAGCTCTCCTAGCATCTGCATCACAAAAACGACGAAGATACCGGAGATGATATAGGCGATGAGAACGGCGGGGCCGGCAGCAGCGATTCCTACGCCCGTCCCTAGGAAGAGGCCGGCGCCGATTGCCGATCCTAGCCCCATCATCGTGAGATGCCGGGTCTTAAGTCCGCTTCCGAGCCCGGTCTCGGAGGTTGCTTCAGTCATGAGAAGACTTTAACCCGACACGCGCTCGGAATATAATCAACGGCTAGCTAATTTTATGTCTGCACCCTCGTGCAGGTGCGATGACTAGGAGAGGAAGTGAACTACAGGCTCCGGATGCCCGAACTCCATTTGGACGCAAAAATTAGATTTTCCGCGTAATGATTCGGCTGTGCAGCGCTGTTCTGATGAAGCGTCGTAGATCTGCGTCGCGGGGTCGAGCACGATGTTGTTGCAGACAGTTATGTTGTCTCCGAGATCGATTCCAATAACCGCGGCGCCAAGCCCGAGCCTGCAGTTATTTCCTACCCGGAGGCGTTTGGTGTTTTTGTCTGGAACCAGGGAACCAGAGATTCCTAGATCGAGTTCGTCGCCTACGACGGTCCCAGCATAGAGACGGCCTTCGACGCGTCCTGGCCCAAGGGTTCCGGCGTTATAAGAAACGTAGCCTTCGCGTAAGACTTTAGTCCCCGGTGCAAGATGCGCTCCTAGTCGCACGCGCTCGGCTTCGGTAATTTCTACGCCGCTAGGAACAACGTAGTCCACCATACGAGGAAGCTTATCTATCCCATAGACATGGATGAGCCCGCGAGAACGCAGGGAGGTGCGGACATTCTCAAAGTCATCGGGTAAGCATGGTCCTTTATTTGTCCATGCGACGATTGCTAGGAGATCGGTGGCGTTGTCCATGTTGATGTCATGCGGCCGAACAATGCGGTGGGAGAGCAGATGCAGCCGGAGGTAGACGTCGTGAGCATCGATAGGAGGGGAAGAGAGATCCGCGATGGTGGTGTGTACGGCAATTTGCTCGACGCGACGGTCTTCGTCGATACGCACGAGGTTGAGGAGTTTCGGTGATATATGGTGTGCTCCTAGGCGGGTAGTGCCTGTGGGGTGCATGGGGGAGCTGGTGAGTCTGGGGGCGGGGTACCAAGTGTCGAGGACTGTTCCATCCATCGCGATATTTGCTATCCCCGTGGCATCGGCGCCGTGGTGAATCATGGTGAAGAGATTAGTAGCGGTGTCAGCGTTTCACTAACTTCATTGAACCAGTACCCTACAGTGGGCTGTATTCTGTGTAGTCATGTTGGACTTGACTGCTGACCCTATTGAATTAACCCGTGTACTGGTGGACATTGAAAGCCCCTCTCACCACGAGGAGCATATTGCGGATCTGATCGAACAGGCCTTGAAGTCCATTCCTAACGTAGAAGTACTGCGTCATGGGAATACCGTGGTTGCGCGCACCCATCGGGGACTAGGAAGCAGAGTTATCCTAGCCGGACACATCGACACCGTACCCACAGCAGATAATGTTCCTTCCACTCTCATCGATGACGTACTTTTTGGCTGTGGAACCGTCGACATGAAATCCGGCATGGCTGTATATCTGCATGCTTTTGCCACCCTTGCTAATTCCCAAGAATTAGCACAAGACCTTACGATCGTTTGCTATGAAGGCGAGGAAGTCTCCAGCGAATACAACGGATTAGGTCATCTGCAACAAGCACACCCTGAATGGCTTCAAGGTGATATCGCCTTACTAGGAGAGCCATCAGGAGCAGTCATCGAAGCAGGATGCCAAGGATCTATTCGTCTCCGGATCACGGCGCACGGTGTGCGAGCGCATTCTGCGCGTTCGTGGCTAGGAACGAACGCCATGCATCTCCTAGCGCCTGTTATCTCCCGTATCGCGAATTATGAGGCTCAGGAAAAACTTGTCGACGCCTGCCTCTACCACGAGGGACTCAATATCGTGCACTGTGAATCTGGTGTAGCCACTAACACGATTCCCGATGAAGCCTGGATGTTTGTAAACTTCCGTTTTGCCCCGGACCGCAGCCTGGACGATGCGATGGCGCATTTGCTGGAGACCCTCTCCCTTCCTAGCGGGGTGAGCTATGAGGTGGATGACGCGGTGCCGGGAGCGCGGTCGGGACTGGACCGTCCGGCTGCTGTCTCTCTCCTACGCGCAACGGGCGGAAAATTTCGTGCTAAATATGGTTGGACTGATGTGTCTCGTTTTTCTGAAATGGGAATTCCTGCAGTGAATTTTGGCCCGGGTGACCCCTCGTACTGCCATAAGAAAGACGAGCAGTGCCCGGTTCACATGATCACAGACGTCTCCAACACTTTGTTGGACTACCTTCGTACCTAGGAGAGAGAATGAGCGCAGAAAAACTACCCTCGGCAGAAAAAAGACGCTTATTGCGCGGCCCGGTTTTGATCCGTGAATCCAAAGATGCGCAACCCGGGACCTACGATCAACGGCTTTTGGAGTTTCCTGCTGATAACGGTTGGCTTCATGACGACCCCTGGCGCGTCCTACGCATCCAAAGTGAGTTTGTTACTGGATTTGATGCGCTTTCCCAATTGCCTCCTGCCGTGACGGTGTTCGGCTCTGCTCGAATCGGCACCGATCATCCCTACTACGAAATGGGCGTGCGCTTAGGAAAAGAACTTGTCGACGCGAATTACGCCGTAATCACCGGCGGTGGCCCCGGCCTTATGGAAGCCGCGAATAAAGGAGCATGTGAATCGGCGGGTCTCTCTGTGGGGCTGGGCATTGAACTTCCGCATGAGCAAGGAATTAACAAATACGTCGACTTGGGTCTTCACTTTAGGTACTTCTTCGCACGCAAAACGATGTTCCTTAAATACTCGCAAGCTTTTGTCTGTCTTCCCGGTGGCCTAGGGACACTCGACGAGCTGTTTGAGGTTCTATGCATGGTCCAAACCGGAAAAGTGACTAATTTTCCCATCGTGTTACTAGGAGAGAAGTTCTGGGGAGGCATGGTGGAGTGGCTAAAAGAACGCCTCGTGACAGAAGGCATGATCGCAGAGACAGACTTAGACCTCTTCCTAGTCACGGACTCGGTGGAAGAAGCCGTCGCTCACATCGTTGATACGCATACAACGCTATTTGAGCCTACAAAGGGCAAAACTCCCGATGCCTAGGAGCGCCTTCCTAGGCACTGAAGGCTTAGCTACGGTGATGGCGATCGTAAATAGGACGCCCGATTCCTTTTACGATCATGGTGCAACTCATGCTTTTGATGCCGCAATCAAGCGTGCAGGAGCAGTGATTGCAGCCGGTGCCGGGATCGTGGATATCGGTGGGGTCAAAGCCGGGCCAGGTGAGTTTGTTTCCATTTCTGAAGAAATAGACCGTGTGGTGCCGGTGATCGCTGCGGTGCACGAGGCTTTCCCCGAGACAATCATTTCGGTGGATACCTGGCGCGCAAAAGTCGCCGAGTTAGCCGTCGACGCAGGCGCCGCGCTCATCAACGACACCTGGGCCGGTTACGATCCAGAACTCGTAGAAGTCGCTGGAGATCGTCGAGTTGGATATATCTGCTCACACACCGGCGGCGTGGTCCCTAGGACAAGGCCGTATCGCGTGCATTACGACGACGTGGTGCATGCGGTTATCGATGAAACCACGCGGCAAGCGGAGCACGCAGTGTCCCTAGGAGTACCAGAAGACAAGATATTCATCGACCCCACTCATGACTTTGGCAAAAACACCTTCCACGGGCTTGAGCTTCTACGACGAATCGACGAAATCGTGGCCACCGGATGGCCTGTTCTCATGGCTCTGTCCAATAAGGATTTTATTGGAGAAACGCTTGCTCGGAACGTCGATAAGCGAGTGCCTGGCACTTTGGCGGCAACAGCATGGTCTGCGGAGCGAGGCGTGGCGGCGTTTCGTTCGCATCAAGTGGAAGAAACAATTGACGTGATTCGGATGACTGCGGCGATTCAAGGAACGGTTTCTCCGCTGAAAACAACTAGAGGTTTGGCGTGAAAATCTCGGTGGTGATCCCCGCGCTCAACGAGGAAGCGACGGTAGGAGAAGTTGTGCGCGTAGCAGCGAACGCAGACCCCTGGGAGATCCTCGTCATTGATTCCGATTCCACAGATGCGACCGCGGCTGAGGCGCGCCGGGCGGGTGCTCGCGTCATTAACTGGAAAGAACCTGTGGCGCTGCCACCGCGACTAGGAAAAGGGGAAGCACTCTGGCGAGGAACAGCCGCGGCTACCGGTGACGTCATTGTATTCCTAGACGCCGATTTGATAGAGATCGCTCCGACGATTGTGACCGACCTAGCGACGCCTTTATATGACCCGAATATCCACTTGGTCAAAGCCTCCTACCAGCGGGCTTTTGCTTCCTCTCCTAGCGGTGGCGGGCGCGTTACTGAACTGGCGGCAAAGCCGCTGCTCCGCACATTGTTTCCGGAGCTGGCAAAGGTTACTCAGCCGCTAGGAGGGGAATACGCGATTCGCTCCGACACAGCTCGTAGCCTGCCCTTTGTTGATGGCTACGGGGTGGAAGTCGGGTTGCTTATCGACGTCGCCCGTCTCCAGGGTCCGGCGGCGATAACAGAGGTGAACGTCGGCAGGCGAGCCCATCGTAATCGACCTCTGGAAGAGCTTGCCCCGATGGCCGACATCGTGACAAGGACTATCTTGAGTCGTGCCGGTGTGCTGAATCAGCGAGTAGGAGAGAGGCCTACGCTAAAGTCCCTATCCTAGGGAGCAAGTAGAAAGGACTGGTGTAGCTATGGTGTCGTGGATTGTGCTCATCGTTTTATTAGTGATCTTCGTCGCTGTGCTCTCGTGGCTTCTAGGGGCGTTGTTCGGACGCGGGGAAGCCTCGGAGCCGCTGTGTACGTCGTCGGACTTGACGATGCAGAACGTAGAGGCTGTTCGCCGGGGAGATCTGGAATCAGTGCGATTTGAAACAGTGCTGCGAGGATATCGTCAGGACCAGGTGGATGCGGTGATTGAAGAGCTTGAGCAGCAGGTGAGGGAGCTACGGTGTCAAACGCTTCACAAAGGAAACGAGTAGACTGGTTAAGCGTGATGGTCGGTAGTTTTTATCGACAAAGTTTTTCAATGCAATAGAGTTTAAGGAATCGGTGATTGCATGGCAGCCATGAAACCTCGTACAGGTAATGGGCCGATGGAAGCTGTTTTCGAGAGCCGCAAGATTGTAATGCGGATTCCTACTGATGGGGGTGGCCGTTTGGTCATCGAGCTTAACAAGGAAGAAGCCGCCGAGCTTGGTGCTTTGCTGACTGCAGTATCCCAATAAAACTTATTTGATCAAGGAGCCCATGTAGCGTGCTTTCACATGTCATTGATGTTCTTGCCGATCCTACTGATGGAACACCACTGAGCTTGGTCGACGAGTCCACGCGGCTAGTGTCCGAATCTGGGCACAGCTTTGATGTTGCACGTCAGGGCTATGTGACTCTCGCTGGAGGCGCCGGTCTGCGCTATTCTGGCGACGATACGTCGATGATCCGCGCCCGTGAAACCTTCCTATCCAGCGGTCACTTTGCACCATTCGTAGAAGCCGTAAGCTCTGCGGTGCATACTGTCCTCGACGAGGCCGGTGTTGCAGACGACGCCCACCCTACTATCTGCGAGATTGGGGCCGGAACGGGCTACTATCTAGCGCACACGCTTGACGACGTTGATAATTCCGTCGGGCTCGGCATCGATGTATCCGTTCCTGCCGCGAAACTTCTGGCAAAATGTCATCCACGCGTAGGCGCCGTAGTCGCCGACGCCTGGTCCCGTCTTCCTATTCAAGACGCCTCCATCGACGCTATTACCGTAGTCTTTGCGCCAAGAAACGCCTCCGAGTTTGCTCGTGTGCTCAAGCCTGGTGGCCAAGTTATCGTGCTCACCGCCGATACCGGACACCTGGGCGAGCTGCGCGAGCCACTCGGCATTATCGATGTGGAACAAGGAAAAGTGCAAAGAATGATCGATCAGGCGGCCGGGCACCTTACACCGGTAGGAGAGCCAGAGCCAGTTCAATTTACTATGCGCTTAGACCAAGACTCCATTGCTACCCAGATCGGGATGAGTCCTTCGGCTCGTCACATCCATCCAGATGTTTTAGCTGAGAGAATCGCAACGCTACCGCCAGTGATGGAAGTAACTGCGCGAGCTATGATTACTCGTTTTAGAAAGGTCTAACTCCTTCTCCTACGGACGAAAAAGCCGGCCTCAAGGATTCACATTTTCCAGAGCCGGCTTTTGTTTTCGCTGAGGCTAGCGCACAGGGCCTTTCTCGTCTTCATCTGTAAAAAGGACGCTCTTCATCGGACGGATTTCATCGGTGTGAGAGATGCTTGATCCTTTGCTAGCAACAACCGCAAACTCCTCGCAATGGCCGTTGAAGTACACGCGACTGGCCATTGCCACCTGCCCGCCATCCGCAAATACTTCTACGGTAGATCCATCCACGATGATTGTCATGGAGTCTGTGTCCCCCTCAGTCAGCGGGGCAATAGCGATATCGTCGCCGAGATGTTGGGGGTTCATAGATCTATCTAATTCAAGTAAATCGCCACGGTGAGTGATTGAGGCTGCCACTTGTCCCGTTGAATCGTGCAAGGTGATGGTAATTTCTTCACCTTCAGGCACATCCATGATGGAAGTCCACATAGAGGCGTAATCGGAGCTTTTCACGGCGCTAGGAAGGCCGGTTACCGGTGTGTGATAGATTTTTCCGCCTTGCAGCGTCATCTTCCTAGGAAAAGACAAACAGTTAGCCCATTTCTCTTCGATGAAACTTAAATGCTTACTGGGGTCGTCGAGACGCCCAATTCCATTCATCAATCCAAATAAATAGGCAGTGTCGTAGCGGTGCTCATCAAGGTCACTGAGCGCCTCGGCGGTGTAGTTGGTGTTGCGCGGACGGGTGAAGTCGTGTCCGTAGTCGAGGCGTTCAAAGGGGGAATCCACGGTGAATATACGACCGCTGAGCGTTCCGACGAGATACCCTGAGCGGTCGATGCCGCCGGTTTCTACGGTAACGATGAGAACGTCGTAAATGTTGTTATCGATTTCGTCGCGAAGCCGGATAATACGTGGTGCTACAAGTCTTTCTCCCTCAACACCAGAGTCTCCGACGATTTTTAGTGGTCCTCGCAAGGACCAGTCGACTCCGTCGCGAGAATCAAGAATGGCAAGAGTCGGGGACTCTACGTTGCCTGTCACAGCAAGCATAATCCAACCTTTATGCCCCTCCTCGCGATCATCCTCGGTGGCCCAGTTAGGAACTACGCATGGGGAGCGGAAATTGCTGAGTCCCTCTTGGTTATTTACTACCCCTCCTACGCGGCGCACATGAGGATCGATCATAGAAGGATCATCGCTAATGTCAGCGACTGTGCTATCGATTTCAGCGATCTCGGCCAAGTGGATGGCGTCGCCGCTAGGAGAGACGGATGTGAAATAGAGACGGGCAGTGTTATCCGTAGACGTCACCGATCCGGCTCGCACTCGGACTTCATCATTATCGGGAGCTAGGACGTCGTCGCAAATATCCCAGTCAAAAGGAGTTTCGTCTGCAACAGTGTGGGCCCAACGAGCACCGGACTCTAATTTGGGGCGGAACTGGTGGAAGACATGCCACGTTTGTCCGTCGAAAAGCGCCCCTGCTGGGGCATCGAGGACGCCGGTTTCCGGAGTGACGTGTAGTTCGGGGCGATGTGCCATGAATTATTCTCCTAGCTCTTTACTTCCGTGGCGTGAATCTGTTGGTCTAGGTCATCTGGTGACAGGGAGGCCGTGCTGAAGTCTTGAGTGAGAGGAAGCCTGAGCTGTAGATCAGTGCCGGGGCATACCTCTACGGTTCCGTGGGTCATAGTGAAATCTAGGACGTGTCCGCCAGCAGTGCGGGCGTCATCTACATAATGGACATGGCACCCGGGGACGCCGATGCCTTTTTCATAAACAGGAGTCCTAAAACCAGCGATAGTTCCGGTTGTGTCGTGGAAGACGAGCTCGGAGTCATCGCCGGTTGCTTCTGTCATAGGACGATAAGGCCGTTCCTGTTTGGTGACGGTTCTTACTGATACATGGCTGAAAGTTCCCGTGATTCGAACAGCGTACATGTAGTTCTCACTAGGAAGGAGGGAAGAGATAAACCGACTGAGCTCTTCCCTCCTCATCCCGTGTGGCGCTTCCGCACTGATCCGCGGTACAAAGTTGGTTGCTATGGCGAAAGGACTGCGTTGGTACAAGTCAGCTACGCGCGCTGAGCCATCTCCGCGTAGCTGATAGCAGACCCCATCTAGAATGACCATTTCCCCGTCGAGAGCGTCGAAGGTGCCGATGCCAAAGTTTCCATGGCCGAGGAGCTCACTGATGGAGATTTCTCCGTCGTAGATGCCATCGAGAAGGGCGGTCATTAGCGAACTTTGAAAAATAGTATGGCGCTCAGTTAACAGAGCTTTATGGTCACTCATGCTCGCCTAGAATAGTCGTGCTTTCTAGATCTTGCAGCAGTGCTGCGACTAGGAGAGGGAGCGATAAACATCAATTGTCTGTTGCGCAATCGATGCCCATGAGAAATCATTGACCGCACGATCTCGCCCTGCGTTGCCAAATTCTTTGACCCGGCTGGGGTGATCGATGAGGGCGTTAACTGCGTGCGCTAAATCGTGCTCGAAGCCCTCCGGATCAGCCTCATCATAGTGAACTAGATTTCCGGTGCGTCCGTCTACAACAACCTCAGGGATTCCTCCAACATCTGAAGCAATAACGGCTGTGCCGCAGGCCATTGCTTCTAGATTGACGATCCCCAGCGGCTCATAAATGGAAGGACACACGAAGGCATCTGCGGCGCTAAGAATTTCTTGGATTTTTTCTTTTGGCAGCATGTCTTGAACCCATATGACGCCGTCGCGTTCGCTTTGTAGCTTCTCTACGAGCCCACGGATTCTTGCTGCAATTTCTGGTGTATCGGGAGCGCCCGCGCAGAGAACTAGTTGAATCTCTGGAGAAAAATGACGCGCGGCTTTTATGAGATGTTCGACACCTTTCTGCCGTGTGATCCTTCCTACAAAAGCCACGATCGGGCGCTGCGGGTCTACTCCAAGGTCCATGAGAACAGAGTTTTCTGCCTGACCGAATGTGGGGCGGGGTCGCCACAGATCGGTGTCTATGCCGTTAAGCACAACTTTGACCTTGTCTGCGTCGATACGCGGGTAGGCGGTGAGTACAGCTTCTTTCATTTTCGCGGAAACAGCGATGACCGCATCAGCATTTTCCATAGCGTTGCGCTCTGACCAAGAGGAAATGTCATAGCCTCCTCCTAGCTGTTCGCGTTTCCATGGGCGGTCTGGCTCGAGGGAGTGTGCGGTAACTACATGGGGGATACCGTTCAGTAGACCAGCGAGATGCCCTCCTAGTCCCGAGTACCATGTGTGTGAGTGAACAACGTCCACGTCGCGTATCGCATTGGCCATACGAAGTCCCGTGGAGAGTGTAGCAATAGCCGGGTTGGAATCAGCTAAGGCCTCGTCGACGCCATGGACGTATACATCGTGTTCTGTTCGGGGTGCCCCCATGCAATGCACCTGGACGGGAACGATTTGCCGCATAAAGCGGGTCAGCTCAGCGACGTGAACGCCGGCGCCGCCGTAGATCTCTGGTGGGTATTCCTTAGACAACATCGCAACTCTCATACTGTTGAGATTAACTATGTCGCCGACTTTTTGTTGAGTGTTGTGTATCCCAGTGCTGAAGATTTCCTGCGGAACTCATCATTTCCCATTACATTAGGCAATGTGAGGAGCCAACAAAACGTCTTAGCAATCGTGCTCGCTGGGGGAGAAGGCAAGCGCCTTTATCCTCTTACTGAGGACCGGGCAAAGCCTGCAGTCCCCTTCGGCGGCACCTACCGACTGATCGACTTTGTCCTGTCCAATTTGGTTAATGCGGGGTATTTGAAGATTTGTGTGCTCACGCAATACAAATCGCATTCGCTTGACCGCCACATCTCGCAATCATGGCAGTTTAGTGGTCCAGCCAGCCAGTATATTGCGTCCGTTCCCGCGCAACAGCGCCTAGGAAAGCGCTGGTACCAGGGATCTGCGGATGCTATTTTGCAGTCTTTGAACCTGGTATATGACGAGATGCCTGACTACGTGATTGTGTTCGGAGCGGATCACGTCTACCGGATGGACCCTGAACAGATGGTGTCCGATCACATTGCGTCAGGTAAGTCTGTGACGGTGGCTGGCATCAGAATCCCACGCAGCGAGGCGAGTGCTTTTGGTTGCATACAGGCAGACGAGAACAACAACATCACTGAGTTCTTGGAAAAGCCTCAGGACCCACCGGGGACTCCCGATGACCCAGAGATGACGTATGCCTCTATGGGCAACTATGTCTTTAGCACCAAAGCGCTTATCGACGCTCTCAAAGTAGACGAGTCCAACGCCGATTCAGATCATGACATGGGCGGGGACATAATCCCGTACTTTGTCTCTTTGGGTGAAGCCAACGTGTATGACTTCAATAAAAACGTAGTCCCAGGATCAACGGGACGAGATCGCGGCTATTGGCGCGACGTGGGTACTATCGATGCTTTTTATGAGGCCCACATGGACCTTATTTCCGTCCATCCTATTTTTAATCTCTATAACCAGCAGTGGCCTATTCGTTCCACTGACCTTAGCGATCTTCCGCCGGCAAAGTTTGTTCAGGGAGGAATTGCACAGTCGTCGATGGTGGCGCAAGGCTCGATTATTTCTGCCGCAACAGTGAGAAATTCAGTGCTGTCCACAGACGTTGTTGTCGAGGAAGGCGCCACGGTTGAGGGCTCAGTCCTCATGCCGGGCGTAAGAATTGGGAAAGGCGCGGTAGTGCGCCACTGCATCCTAGACAAGAACGTTGTTGTCTGCGATGGGACACTTATTGGGGTGGATCGCGACCGAGACTCGCAACGCTTCCAAATTAGTCCCGGTGGCGTGGTTGTCGTAGGCAAAAACCAAGTGGTCTAAAAAGACCACACGACTGGGTGTGCGGCTCTACAAGGCCACGCACCCAGTTTTACTTTTTGGTCACCAACGTGATGCCAGCGCCTAATGGGAGACGCGCGACGATCACGTTATCAAGGGAAGAAATGTACTCGTCTGCTTCCCTCGCTGCGACGGTGTCTCGATCCTTCCTAGTGGCGTCGGCAAGCGTGCCGTCGAGCAATGAATCCGCGAGGACCAATACTCCGCCGGTGGATAGGAGGGGGAGAGCCGCGTCAGTGAAGGCTTTAAGGTCTACAGGCGAGACTTCCCCGTAAACGATTTGATAAGAATCAGTGGCCAGCCGTCCCATAACATCGAGCGGACGAGAGGGCAGGAATCGAATACGCGATGGGGAGTAACCTGCTTCGCGGAACGTGTGTTTCGCTCGTTTTTGATGCTCCGGTTCAGGATCAATACACGTTAAGATCCCAGAGTCACTCAAACCGGCAAGAAGATGAAGCCCAACGACGCCGGCGGCAGGGGTAACTGCGATAGCCCCCTGCGCACGTGCGGTGGCCGCTAGCGTGGTTAGGAGGGTGCCCGTCACCGTATCGGGGAGCGCAAGGCCAAACTCTTGTGCATCTTCGCAAGCGGCAGCGAGGACATCGCCTACGATGGCGGTCGACTCAATGTAATCGCGGAGATAATCGTTAGAAGCATTCACAGTGGCTAAGTTTAGGTAAAACGTCAGAGAAATAGCGCATAACGCGCAGGTTGTGACATCTGTGGCGCATGGGAATTGTTATCAGAAACTGTATTTGATCACGATTTGAGAAAGATTGAGTTTTGACAGCGTTTTTCCAGACTTCTAGCTGGTTTTCCCCAGAAGAGTCGGGCAAAATACCTTTCATGACATCGAACAGTGGTTCCCTTTCACCCAGCTCAAGCCTAGATCAGACACATGAAGCGGCTGAGCTGAACGGAACTGCTGCATTCGACGCTGGTATCGGATCGATGCCTACGTGGGGAGAGCTCGTCGCGGAGCACGCAGATAGCGTTTATCGCCTGGCGTTTCGGCTTTCCGGTAACCAACATGATGCAGAGGATCTGACACAAGAAACCTTTATGCGCGTCTTCCGCTCTCTGAAGAATTACCAACCAGGCACTTTTGAGGGATGGCTGCACCGGATCACCACCAACTTATTCCTAGATATGGTGCGGCATCGCTCTAAGATTCGGATGGAGGCATTGCCTGAGGACTGCGACCGGGTGCCGGGCACAACCATGACTCCGGAGCAGGCCTATAACATCGCCAACTTGGATCCAGCGTTGCAAAAAGCTCTTGATGATCTTGGGCCGGACTTCCGAGTCGCGGTGGTCTTGTGTGACGTTGTGGGGATGAGCTACGACGAGATAGCAGATACATTGGGCGTGAAAATGGGCACCGTCCGTTCACGGATTCATCGTGGACGCTCCCAATTGCGTGCGAGTTTAGAGGCAGCGGCGGCGACTAATGAAGACGCCCAACTCCTCCTACCGATGTCCCACTAAAAACAACGGTAGAGTACGAGGCGGAGGTGGAAAGAGTGACCCATCAACACCGCAACAGTAAAGTCGAAAAAAATCGGCACTTTGCCTCGGTTGAGCATCTTAACCCGGAAGCTGTAGCTGCGCTTGTCGACGATGAACTCAGCAGTGTCGCAGCCCATCGCGCGAAAATACACCTTGTACATTGCAAAGAATGCCGAGATGAGGTTGATCGGCAGCGTCGTGCGGCTGATCGACTCCGTGGTTCTAGTTGTTCAGAGATGCGGGCTTCCTCCGATCTCCTAGACAAATTGAATGGCATAGCTCATTCGTGCCCAGAAGGTCCTAACGCAGAGGATATGGTTGTGGCCCCACAAACCTTCCTAGACAAGATCGACGGCATGGCCCGAAGCATTAGGAAGACAAGTCAAAATCTGCGTAATGCTCGAATAGCGGCGCTTAAACATCTTGATAAGCCAAACTCCAGCTAAGGTATAAGTGTGTTTTCTTCCATCGGTTGGCCCGAGATCATCACTCTCCTAGTGCTGGGCCTTATCATCATTGGGCCCGAGCGTCTTCCCAAAGTCATCGAAGACGTTCGCGCCGCCGCTTATGCGGCAAAGAAGGCGATCCACAATGCCAAAGCCGAACTTAACGGAGATTTTGGCGCTGACTTTGAGGAGCTCCGGGAACCGATTAATAAATTGGCTTCTATCCAGCGCATGGGCCCCAAAGCAGCGTTGACAAAAGCGCTTTTTGACGGCGACCAGGAATTTATGGACACCTTTGACCCGAAAAAAATCATGGAAGATGGCACTGCGGGACAGGCATACCGTGAGCAACAAGCTAGCGATGTAAAGCCTCAAACGCCTCAAGCCCCGCAGACTCCAGAAATACAAAAATCCCAGCCTAAGCAAGGCTTTAGCTGGGATGACATTACTTAACCCTTCCTAGTGACTCCCAATCCAAGAGTTTTTCCTGCGAGGGATTCCCTCCGTACCACGAGCTTGTCCGCAATAGCATGAATCGCTTGCCCGGCAGGGGAGTCTGGGGCCCCTAGAGCAAGAGGCACCCCGGCATCGCCGCCTTCGCGTAGACGTGGGTCGAGAGGCACACTGCCTAGGAGAGGGACGGTTGTACCAGTGAGCGTCTGCAACCGCTCAGCCATCGCTTCGCCGCCGCCGCTACCGAACACGTCCATGACGGTACCGTCGGGAAGCACCATGGCGGACATGTTCTCGATCACTCCGGCAATGCGCTGATGTGTTTGAATGCTTATCGATCCTGCACGTTCGGCAACCTCTGCTGCGGCTGCCTGTGGCGTAGTGACGACAAGAAGCTCGGCATTAGGAACGAGTTGTGCCACAGAAATGGCGATGTCGCCTGTTCCTGGAGGGAGATCGAGTAGGAGGATGTCAAGGTCGCCCCAGAAAACATCCGCTAGGAACTGTTGTATAGCACGATGCAGCATCGGTCCACGCCACACCACAGGAGCATTGCCTTCTACGAAATGCGCAATTGAGATCAACTTCACTCCGTGTGCCTGTGGCGGCATGATCATGTCATCCACTGCATGCGGTCGTTCCTCGGAACCCAACATTCCGGGGACAGAATGTCCGTAGATGTCTGCGTCGAGGACACCTACTTTTAAACCTTTTGATGCTAAGGCTGTGGCAAGGTTCACCGTCATAGACGACTTTCCTACGCCGCCTTTACCTGAAGCTACTGCGAAGACTCTGGTAGTTGAGTCTGGTTGTGCGAAGGGGATGACTGGTTCTTCGGTGCTACCGCGAAGTGTTTGGCGAAGTTCACGACGTTGGTCATCGGACATAACGTCGGTGCTCACACTCACTTCTCCTACGCCCGGAAGTTCCTCAAGAACTGCACGGGTGTTGTCTGTGAGTGTGTTTTTCATCGGACAAGCTGCGATGGTCAGGTAAATCTCGACATGTACATCATTTTCGTTGATCGCAATGGACTTCACCATTCCGATCTCAGTGATAGGACGGCCGATCTCAGGATCTTCGACGCGCGCGAGTGCTGCGCGTACGGCTGATTCAGAAAGATTATCTTGAGTAGTCATTGTTGTTATTTGTAGTCGTTCTTCTCGTCGTCGTAGAGATCGCCTTGAGTAGGATCGGATATTTCCTCGTGGCCAGTGTCATTGAGCTCGTGAATGAGGGCGATTCTAGATGCTGCTTCGTCGTCAAGTTTTGCTTCAAGGCGTTCGAGCATGTTTTGAAGATCTTCAAGCTCGTGCCTTAAATAGTCGCGAGAGACCATGTCGCCAACCGCTAGACGCAAACCGGCAAGTTCTCGTGTGATGAACTCGGTGTCAGCCTTTGTCTCAAAAGCTCTCCGGCGATCTTCGTTCAGCGACACGCGGTCCCGGTCTTCTTGTCGGTTCTGCGCTAGGAGGATGAGCGGGGCCGCGTATGCAGCCTGCGTAGAAAACGCGAGGTTGAGCAGAATGAAGGGATAGGGGTCCCATTGCCAGACAAAAACTCCGCAGTTGAGAACCACCCAGAGGGCAACAAAGATGGTTTGCCACATCAGGTAGGTGCCAGTTCCAAAGAATCGTGCCACCTTTTCGGCGTAGGCGCCGACGGTGTCGTCGTCAAGCTTAAGGAATCTGCGGCGCTTCTTTAAAAAGGGCGTGTCAAGGTCAGAGCGGTTGTATTCTGCCATGGGTTAGCCCTCCTTAGGAGTAGATGTCACGGGACGAATACCGGTTTCTCGCCAATCGTCGGGTAAGAGGTGGTCTAGAAGGTCATCAACTGCTACAGCGCCTAGGAGGTGGTTTTCATCATCAACCACCGGACCACACACCAAGTTGTACGTGGCGAAGTATCGTGCGGCGGTTTCTTGAGAATCGCTGGCGTACAGCGGCGGGAGATCTGGGTCCAAGATTCCGGAGATCAGGGCGCTGGGGGGTTCTCGTAAAAGTTTTTGCAAGTGAACGCATCCGAGGTACTTGCCAGTGGGTGTGGCAGTAGGAGGGCGTACGACGAACACCAGGGATGCCAAGGACGTTGGAAGATCTGGGTTCCTCGCCAGAGCGAGAGCTTCGGCAACCGTAGTTTGGGGAGCAAGAATGAGCGGCTCCGGGGTCATGAGCGCGCCCACCGTGTCTGGGCTAAAGCTCATGAGTCGACGAACTGGAGCGGATTCTTCTGGATCCATGAGCTCGAGAAGGACGTCGGCCTTGTCGTCGGGAAGCTCGCCTAGGAGGTCGGCGGCGTCGTCAGGGTCCATCTCCTCAAGAACATCTGCCGCACGCTCGATATCTAGGGTCTCAAGTAGTTCGGCTTGTCGGTCTTCCGTCATTTCCTGGAGGACGTCGGCGAGGCGGTCGTCGTCAAGCTCACTGGCGACGGTGACACGCTGGCGCTCTGGAAGCTTATAAAGTACCGTGGCAACGTCTGCGGGGCGCATATCTTCAAAGCCCGCGATGAGTTCTGCTGCAGCGTCGGAAAGGCCAACGCCGGCTGCGGAAATACCATGCACGTGCGACCATGGGACGGTAAAAAGATCAGGGCGGCGTCCAAACTTGGGACGTTCCCCGATCACCGCGACACGAGAAATGGCCCAGTCACGAGTTCGGGTTCGTTCTAGCTCTACGTCGGCAACTTCAACCGGACGGCCATGCAATTGATCAAGCTCGGGGTCATCAACATGGACTTTGGAACCGATGATGTCACCAACCACTGCGACTTCACCATGCCGAGGTTTATAACCGCGCAGTGAAACCGAACCAGAAACGAGGTTGATCTCCTGTGGCTCGATAGCGGCGACGCGCAACATGGGCAGAAAAATTCTTCGATTATTCATCATTTCCACCACAAGACCCAGGACCCGTGACATCTGGCCGCTAGGACGAACATTAACAACCACGTCACGGACTCGACCGATAACATCTGTGTCTGGTCCACGCACTACCATTCCGGCGAGACGTCCGGCGTACACTCGTGTCACTTGACTCATAGTTTACCAGTCTACGTGCTTAAACGAAGTCGACAACTTCCAGGGTGCTCTATGCTTCTTGCGGCTAGGAGAGGGGCGGGAACGGGGATATTGGCTTAAGCAAGCTAAACTCTCCCACAGCCCCCTTTCCTAGTAACGTGGATGAAAGGCCCCCTGAACAGATATGAGTCGTCGCGCAGCAGTAATTGGATCGCTACTTGTGGGCGTTATCGCCTTGAGCGGATGCGCTCGCTTTGAACCAAAAGCAGATCCCATACTGGACCAGAACAAAGTGATAGTGATTGCAGTCGATCCAGGTTCTTGGGAACAAGTAGTTTTAGGAGAGGCCTACAGCCAGGCACTTCAACATGCGGGGCGAGAAGCCGTGATTAGAGTATCAGCGACTACTTCGCAGACGGATCCTCTGCGGTTGATCTCTCAAGGGGAAGCTGATTTGTATATTAGCTGTACAGGGAAGATCCTTACCCTGGCTAATCCGCATCGGGCACGGGAGCTTTCCGACGACTACGCGAAAAACAAAGCTGCTTCCACCACGGATCAGTGGCGGGAGAGCGTGTACTCGGAAATGATGGCGTCGCTAGGAAACAACGTGAATGCTACCGATCCTAGCAATACGATTGGTTGTGAGAACGAAACCCCGGAACTACCTCAGAATCTTGTTCCGGTGTATCGCGAACCAGTTTTTACAAGGGATAACCGCAATATTCTGAATTTAGTTTCGGGTTCACTATCCACGAAGAAACTACAAAAGCTTGTAGAGGAAGCGGAGCAAGGCATGAGTGCCTCAGCGCCGGTGGAAAAATTCCTCAAAGACTCCAAGCTTTAAGTCAAGATCATATAAATAAAGGTGTGAAGTACGAATGTGTACTTCACACCTTTATTTATGCTTTGCGGCTAGTCGGCGAATGCTTCGTCGAGAAGTTGGCTTTGTTCCACTGCATGGACTTTGTTCAGCCCCGTTGCCGTTGATGCCTGGGCACGACGAGAGACGCGCTTCATCGGCGGCATATCAGGAATGAGCTCTGGCAGGTGTTCGTGAAGGAAAGGCCACGGTCCCTGGTTGGCAGGTTCATCCTGGCAGAAACGAATCTCGTTGGCATTCGGATAGTAGTTGAATGCGTCGCGGAGACGATTGAACGGTATTGGATGCAGCATTTCGATGCGGACGATTGCCACGTCTTCGCGCTTGTCCTTTTCCGCACGCTTGGCCAGATCATAGTAGAGTTTGCCCGAGACCAACATGATCTTCTTGACCTTGGAAGGATCAAGATTGCCCTCAGCAAAACGCGGGTCATTGATGACCGACTGGAACTTCTTTACCTCGGTGAAGTCGGAAACATCAGAGGTGGCAGTCTTCATACGCAGCATGGACTTGGGGCTAAACACGATCAATGGACGTTTCAGCCCGCCCAGTGCGTGGCGACGCAAGAGGTGGAAGTAATTAGCCGGGGTGGTCGGCTGAGCTACCGTCATAGTTCCTTCAGCGCTGAGCTGTAGGTAGCGCTCGATGCGAGCAGAAGAGTGATCCGGCCCCTGGCCCTCGTAACCGTGCGGGAGTAGGAGGATCAATGAGGATTTTTGACCCCACTTTGCTTCACCTGAAGAAACGTACTCATCGATGATGGTTTGTGCGCCGTTAGCAAAATCGCCGAATTGGGCTTCCCATGCGACTATGGCTTCCCCGTTTCCTACGGAGTAACCATATTCAAAACCCATACCTGCATATTCGGTAAGGGCGGAGTTATAGACGAGGAACTTGCCGCCGTTGCCCTTGCGCTCGGCGAGCTCATTCAGCCCGTTGAACTCTGTGCCATTGCGCGGATCGGAGACGACCGCGTGGCGCTGAGTGAAGGTTCCGCGTCGAGAGTCTTCACCCGTCAACCGCACGAACTTTCCGGCTGCAGCGAGAGAACCGAGAGCGATGAGCTCGGCCCAACCCCAGTCGATTCCGCCGTTTTGTGCCGAGGAAAGACGCTTTTGGGCCACTGGTGCCACGCGTGGGTGGAATTCAAAGCCTTCTGGTGCGGTGGCATAGGCCTGTGCAATCTCCATAAGGTCTTCACGCGAGATGTTGGTTTCCAGACCATGAGGGACTTGCTGAGAAGAGGTAATCCCTGATTGCGTTTTGAAGGGCTTCTTCTCGGATTCTTTGACGTCGTTGAAGATGGATTCCATCTGGTCATGGAAGTCACGCTGAACTTTTTCTGCGTCTTCAGCCGTGAGCTCACCTCGGCCGAGAAGGTTCTCCTTGTACTGTTCACGGACGGTCTTACGAGCGCCGATAAGCTTGTACATCTCAGGTTGCGTCATCGAGGGATCGTCGGCTTCATTGTGCCCGCGTCGACGATAGGAGATCATATCGATGAAGACGTCTTTTCCAAATTCGCGACGGTACTCGGTGGCTAGCTTGCCTACCCATACGACTGCCTCGGGGTCGTCGCCATTAACGTGGAAGACCGGGCAGCCATAAGCCTTGGCCAAGTCAGTGGCATAGTGACTGGAACGCGCAGAATCCGGTGTGGTTGTAAAACCGATTTGGTTGTTCACAACGATGTGAACAGTGCCGCCGACTGTGTAACCACGCAGCTGGGCAAGGTTCAGGGTTTCTTGAACAATGCCAAGTCCAGCAAAAGCTGCATCACCGTGGAGCATTATTGGCATGACGGTGTACCCGTCCTTGCCTTTGTCTAGGATGTCCTGCTTAGCGCGGGCGATTCCCTCCAGAACTGGATCGACGGCCTCGAGATGCGAGGGGTTAGCAGCAAGTGAGACCTTGATCTCGTTGTCGCCGAACATCTGAATATGATTGCCCTCTGCGCCGAGGTGATATTTGACGTCACCTGAGCCACCGGCAGACTTAGGCTCGATGTGGCCTTCAAATTCGGTAAAGACAGTCGCGAGTGGTTTTCCAACTACGTTGACTAGGACGTTGAGCCGTCCGCGGTGTGGCATACCGATAACGACTTCATCCAGGCCCTGTCCGGCAGCTGTGTCGATGGCGGAATCCATGAGCGGGATGAGGGCTTCTGCGCCTTCAAGAGAGAAGCGTTTTTGCCCGACGTACTTGGTTTGTAGGAAGTCCTCAAAGGCTTGTGCCGCATTAAGCTGCTGCAGGATGTATTTCTGCTCTGGCTGCGTGAATTTAGGCATGCCGGTCTCAATGCGATCTTGAAGCCAAAGCCGTTCGTCGCGATCGAGGATATGCGTGTATTCGGAACCAACTTTGAGCGTGTATGCGGTGCGTAGCTTACCGAGCACCTCACGCAGGGTCATGCATTCCTTGCCGTCGAAGCCGCCAACGTTGAAGGTTCGGTCAAGATCCCACAACGTGAGTCCGTGAGTAGCGATATCTAGGTCACGGTGATCTGGTATCGGCATACCCGGCTGCTGCCAACGCAATGGGTTGGTGTCTGCGATGAGGTGACCGCGGGAACGATATGCCTCAATGAGCTGCATGACGCGAGTGTTCTTGTCTATGCCTGTGTTAGGAAGATCCTGCGCCCAGCGCATAGGGGAGTACGGGATTCCTACGGACTTAAAGATGCTGTCCCAGAATGCATCGTCGATGAATAGCTGACTCAAGGTGCGGAGGAATTCTCCGGACTCAGCGCCCTGGATGATGCGGTGATCGTATGTGGACGTAATAGTCACCAGCTTGCCCACGCCAAGATCAGCGAGTCGATCTTGGGAAGCTCCTGCGAATTCGGCTGGATAGTCCATTGACCCAACGCCAATGATCGCGCCTTGTCCTTGAGTAAGTCGAGGCACAGAATGGCGGGTACCGATTCCACCGGGGTTAGTCAGCGAGATTGTCACACCGGAGTAATCATCCATGGTGAGTTTGCCCACGCGAGAGCGTGCGACGATGTCCTCATATTTGGCTACAAACTCAGAGAAGGAGAGTTTTTCTGCTTCCTTGATAGCCGCTACGACGAGCGCACGAGTGCCGTTTTTCTGCTGCACATCGATGGCTAGACCCATGTTGATGTGCTCAGGTGTATGGATCGTGGGCTTGCCATCAACAACTGAGTAATAGTTGTTCATATCGGGGTGAGCCATGGTCGCCTTGACCACTGCATAACCGATGATGTGTGTGAACGAGACTTTTCCGCCCTTGGTGCGCTTTAAGTGCTCATTAATGATTGCTCGGTTTTCAAACATGAGCTTGACCGGCATATCGCGAACCGAGGTTGCCGTGGGAACCGCGAGCGATTCATCCATATTCTTGGCAATGGCCTTGTAAATGCCCTTGAGCGTTTGTTCTCCGGCTTGGGGCATCTCACCTGCGCGTTCCAGGGGGGAAGGTTGAGTTTTCTTCACTTTTTTCTCGGGCTTAGGAGTTTTAGCAGCCGACTGGGCGGGTTTATTTTCGCTCTTAGCTGCTACTTCGGTGGGTTTGTATGCCGAAGCTGTGGGCTGAGTGGACGTGTTCTCTATGGGAGTGCCCGATTTCTTGGGTGCACCCTGCTCTTCAGAAAGTTCGCGCCATTCCTTATCTACGGATTGCGGATCCTTCTGGAACTGCTGGAACATCTCGTCTACCAGCCAATCATTCTGGCCGAAAGTACTAGCGCTGCTCACTGCAGGTGCTCGCCTCATTTCTTTGTGAGATTACTTACGTCTATTCACACTGTAATAGCTTTTATATAGGCTAACCGGTTTCTCCTCTCAACGACGAAATCCACAGGAAAGTTTTTCGTTATTGGGAGGAAACAGCTAGAAACTTCACCGCATAAAGGCGTCTAACTGCGCAATCCTCCTTCTCCATGCGCCCACATTCTAGAGTAAATACCCCCAAAAGTGCGGAGTTGATCGTGGGTCCCTTCCTCCACAATTGTGCCCTTGTCAACGACTAGTATTCGGTCGGCCTTCGCTGCTGTAGCAAGGCGATGCGCGATGATAACGGAAGTTCGATTACGGGTAAGGCGTTCCGACGCTTTCAGGATCGTCGCCTCCGTCGCTGGATCTAACGTTGCGGTTGCTTCGTCGAGAAGCAAAACATCAGGCGTGATCATCTCTGCGCGAGCAAGTGCAATGAGCTGACGCTGTCCAGACGATAACCCACGTCCTCGTTCTCCTACGCGGGCGTTGAAACCTCCTGTGATGGCAGCAATTGCAGTGAGCGCCCCAACACGCCGTGCTGCGTCGGTGATCTCTTCTCTGGAAGCCTCGGGACACCCATATGCAATGTTATCGGCAACTGTTCCGGCAAAGAGATGTGCTTCTTGTGGAACAAATCCCACGTGTTGCCGCCATTGGTTGATGGGAAGTTCCCGCAGATCAGTTCCCGAGGAAGATATGGATCCTCGAGTGGGATCATAAAATCGCTCCACCAATTTGATGGCTGTGGATTTCCCAGCTCCGGTTGGACCTACCACAGCCACTGTGCTTCCGGGCTCAAATCGAGCACTGAAATTATTTAGGGCTTCAGTATTTGGTGAGTAGGAGAAAGAGACGCCAGAGAATTCGATTGGCCCGGCCGCCTCAACCTTTTGGTTTCCTCCTACTGATACGGTTGGCTTTGTAGAAAGAAGACTGGAGATACGGCGAAGGCCAACTTGGGCTTGCTGATAGGAATCAAAGACCTGAGACAAATGCTGGATGGGCGTGTAAAGCCTATCCAAGTAGAGCAGGAAGGCAACAAGTACTCCGGCCTTGATCTGTCCACTAATAACAAGCTGTGTGCCTACTGCAAGAACCGTCGCTTGTAAGAGTTCGCTGATCGCATTGATCCCAGGGAAATATACGGCAACGGCCGTTTGCGCCTGGATACGGGTGCGTCGATAGGCTGCTGCGCGGCGAGTGAAGCGCCGGATGGTGTACTCCTGCATGCCCGTCATTTGAGCGGTCTTGAGGCCATTCATGGATTCCTGAAACAGGGCGTTAACACTGCTGATTTCCTCGCGGGCTGTGCTGTATAGCCGCGATGAAAGACGTCGAAAGAAAAACGTGGCGACGGCGACCACCGGCACTCCTACTAACGCGATGAGGAAGAGTGGGACGCTGGTAAACCCCAATAACACGAGGATTCCTACCAGTGTGGTTACTGAAACGACAGTTTGGGCCAAACTATTCTGCAGAAAGGTGTTGAGCGCGTCGATGTCGGTGGTCATTCTCGTCATGATGGTCCCCGACATAGTGGTTTCGTAATAATCCATCCCCAGTTTTTGTAAGTGGGAGTAGGAACGAACCCTGAGGTGATACAGAAGACGTTCACCCGTGCGCGCAGTAAGGACCGTGGTGGCTATGTCGGCTAACCACGCAATAACTACAACCGTGAGACCGATGGCGATGATCTCCCAGAGTACGCCTGCGTTGCTCTTGGTTACGCCGTCGTCGATGGCTCGACGCACCAATGTTGGAATAGCAAGACCCGCAGCAACCCCAACAACATAAAGACCGATGACAAGAAGAATAAGCAACCGCACCGATCCGAAAAGCTGATGCGCGGACACACGTCGCAGTTCTCCCGTAGGAGGTGGGCCGGGGCTTTCCGACGCCCGAGGTAACGCATCAACTCGCGCAAGCAGCTCTGGGGTAGCCGGCATAGACGCTGCAGCAGACCTTCCCCCTCTACCTCCTGTTTTAGCTCCGGCCGAAGAAGCGGCGGCGCGAATGGTCGAGGAGCTCATTGTTAAACGAGCGTCCGTCTCTGTCGTAGAAGCTGGCCACAATCTATCCCAGGGAGGCTCAACCCCGGAATCAAAAGGAACACTGCCGCCGTCTCCGTCGCTTTTGTCCGTAGGAGAGGAGAGGTCCATCAAATGAGCAAACTGCGGATCCTCACGCATTTCCTCCCCATCTCCTACTCGCGTAACTCGTCCATCCTCCACGAGCGCAATGCGGTCAGAAAAGGTCAGAGTGGAATGTCGATGAGCCACTGTGAGAATAGTGGTGTCTGGTAGCTCAGAATGGATGGCACGAAAGATCGCACGTTCTGTAGACGCATCGACGGCTGACGTGGCATCGTCGAAAATGAGTATGCGTGGACGGGTAGCCAAAGCTCGTGCTATCGCGATGCGTTGCCGTTGTCCGCCCGATAACGTCAGACCACGTTCGCCGACAACCTGATCAATACCTTGAGGCAGCGCGGAAATAAAATCTTTCGCTTGAGCCCACTGAATCGCTTGAAAAATGTCTGCGTCGCTTAATCCACGACCCATGTCGATGTTGTCACGTATGCTCGCAGAATATAAGAAAGGATCATCAAAGACACAGCCTATGGCGGCGCGGAGGTCTGAACGAGAGATAGTGGCATAATCTACGCCTCCTACTCGCAGAGCCCCGGAGTTTGGTCTATAAAAACCTGTGAGGAGTTGGACAAGCATCGTCTTGCCGGATCCCGGAGGACCGACTAAAGATATTGTCTCTCCAGGGGATACAGATAAAGAAAAATCTTTCAGTACTCCGTCGAAGCTAACGGAATCACACTCTATCTCCAAGGGGCCTTCAGGGATATCGCTAGGATGGTCCGGGTCTGGGTACGCGGGCTTTAGGTTGATAACGTCCATTACTCGACCAAAAGAGCTAAGCCCAAGCTGAACTTGAATCACTATCCCGGCAAGCATGGACACAACTGCGGTGAGAGAAGTTAAATAAGCGCTAAACGCAAGGAAAGACCCGATAGTGATGTGTCCGCGTAATGCTAGGAAACCACCGAGACCAATGCCCACTACTAATGCAATGTTGGGAAGTTGCTGAACGAGTGGTTTAAAGCGAGCAGTTAAGCGGGCGGAGCGCATTTGCTCGGCATACACCCTCCTACTCAGTGAATCTAGAGTGGTGAGTTCTCGGCCTTCTTGCACAAAGGCTTTGACTACGCGGATACCCGTGATTGTTTCTTCTATGTGAGTGGCTAAGTTAGCTACAGCCTGTTGCGCTGACCAGGTAGCAGCAAAAAGCGTGGAGCGAGATCGGAGAGACAACCAAACCAGTGGCGGGATGGAGATGATAGCGATAAGCATCAACCACGGGTTAATCCATGCCAGGATGATTAATGTAATGGCTATTTTAAGAAAGTGGCCAAGAAGGATAGGGAACATGGCCACCATGGCTTGCACGAGGTTGAGATCCGAGATGGATCGAGAAACTATCTGTCCTGTGATGAGTTGGTCTTGCCGGGGGCCGTCGAGAAGCTGCAATGATCGCAGAACATCGATGCGGAGATCGTGTTGGAAAGTGTTGGACAGAACTCCTGCGAGATAACGGCGGCCAAATTGAAACGCATAACGAGCTATCGCCACGATGACCAATGCCCATACGACCACAGTCACTGAATGCCGTGAGGAGCCTGTAGCCGCATCGACGGCGGAGCCGGCTAGGAGGGGGATGGTGGCGTCAAAAAGTGTAGTCAACGCAGTCGAAAGGATCGCCGCAATGACAACAACAGGTTGACGCCACAACGTGGCTAGGAGAGTGCGGCCAACGTTGGGCGTCATCGTAGCGGGGTCCTTTGTGCGTTAGTCCTTCAACGCCGCAGCTGCAATCTCTGTGGGTTCTGGAACTGAATCTTTGCTTGGAGCAGGGGAACTAAAAGCCGTGGGGAGCGGCCCCAGTGACTCATTGGTGTTTTTTACCACTTTGGACGCAAGTTTGCGATTGGCCACGGTGCCTATGACTGCCCCCACGCCCATAGGCATGATCTTTCCGATCCATGCTGTCTTGATGCGTTTGGATACCTGTTTAAGAGCCAATCGCAGTAACTGGTTATTAACTTCTCCTAGGTTGCGCACGGATAGCCGAGAGATTGCGGCGACGGAATTATTAGCGTTGATGGAGGCGTCGGCAAGCGCAGAACCAGCAGAACCCAGTATTGCTACAAGGATAAGAGCTTTGCGACGTTCAGGATCGCGGATCTCGCCGCCGCGCAAGTAAGCAGATGCAACAGTGTAGAAAGCGGCTGCGTCTAGGAAGACGAGCGATTCGGCGCTGACGGCTACCGCTCCAGTAATAAAGCCGATACCCGGAATAGCAGATGCAGTGCCTGCTCCGGCACCTGTTCCAGTAGCAAGTCTCATAAAGTGCTTGTCCATGAGGCGCTGAATTTCTTGGGGACTCGCCTCAGGGTTGCGGGAACGCAGCCAATCCACATAGCCCGTAATAGCTGAGGATTGTAAATGAACAGCTTTATCGAGGGTCTTGATAAGGATGCGTCCTGCCGGACCCGCCTCGCTGGCCAAGGCTTGGGGATCGGAGCCATACGTATCAGTGATCGGCTGGTCGTTATCTTTACCCCTGAACAGCATCTTATCGGTTACAGAAGTAATGGCTTTGTTCACAATTCCCATTGATTCCAATCCTTACGATATCATGGGTGAAATACGTATCAGTATTCATTGTTTTTAACGACCAGCGCAGCAAGATGTTCCAAAAACTAGGTCACGATATAGCCACAATTGGAACAGAAACTGTTATCTGGTCGCGGCTGAAGCAGCGAGCCAAAGGACACGACGTGCTTAAAAAGACATCAGGCAGGAGACTGCGCGTACCGTTCGGCTTCTGCAACATCCGCCGAGCTTGGCTGGATTCCTGTATACAGAGCGAACTGCTCGGCAGCCTGAAGCGCAACGACTTCGCCGCCGTTGATTACTCGCTTTCCTAGTCGCTGGGCAGCAAGCACAAGAGGCGTCTCAATAGGGTAAGCGACAACATCAAAGATGAGAGAGGCAGCGTTAATCTCTTCATCAGTAAAAGCTTGGGCATCTTGATCACTGCCCGTCATTCCCAAGGGGGTCACATTAACCAACATCTCGCTATTGTGCGGAACACTTTCTGCATAGCTCCATCCATATTGCTGTGCGAGAGCCTCACCTGTGACCGCATTACGCGCGACCACAGTGCCCACTAGGCCGTGATCGGCAAGAGCGGCGACAACAGCGTTAGCCATACCGCCAGAGCCCCGGACAGCCACGGATAAAGTGGGAGAAACTTCATGCGAACGGAGCAAAGACGCGACCGCCACATAGTCGGTGTTATAGCCGGTAAGAACGCCGTCGTTATTGACGATGGTATTAACCGCGTTGATGCGCTCGGCGGAGGGATGGAGCGAGTCAATAAGCGGAATGACGTCTTGTTTATACGGCATAGAAACACCGGCCCCACGAATATCAAGACCTCGGATGCCGGCCACAGCAGCGGTGATATCTAAAGGTGCTATCGCTTTATACACAAAGTTCAACCCCAACCGCTCGTAGAGCCAGTTGTGGAATCGTACGCCGTGATGAGACGGGCGCGCAGCGAGGGAAATACACAGTTTTGTATCGCGGTCGACGTGATTAGCCATGTCCCCTACTGTAGAACACATGAGTGCAGCCAGCGCCCAGCGTCTCCGAGTCGATGTTTCCTCCGGAACGATTATGGGAACAACAACCATCGGTGTAGAAGAAGGAACGGACGTGTTAACGTGGCGCGGCGTGCCCTATGGGAAGGCCGAAAGGTTCCGTGCACCTCGCCCAATGGATCCATGGGTGGGGGAGCGAGAATGCGTGTCTTATGGCAACGTAGCTCCGCAACCAACGTATGGTCCTTCGGATAAAATCCGGGGCGATGAGGACTGCCTGAACCTTGATATAGTTCGTCCCGATTCTCCGCAGGTGCTTCCCGTAGTTGTTTACCTGCACGGCGGGTCGTTCATCGTAGGCTCTTCACATGAACAACTTTTAAGAGGGCATGTTCTCGTTCAATCCATGAACGTTGTCTATGTATCCATCAACTTCCGTTTAGGGGCGCTGGGATACCTTGATATGCGGTCGCTAGGAGATGATTGCGTTGCCAACCCCGCGGTGCTGGATCAACTCCTTGCCTTGAAATGGGTTCGCCATAACATTGAACGTTTTGGCGGAGACCCCAACAACATCACCTTGATGGGAGAATCAGCAGGCGGGGCAGCGGCACTCACCCTCATGTGTGTGCCGTCGGCAGCAGGGCTCTTTCACCGAGTCATTGCGCAATCTCCTCCTATCGCAGCCATACATTCGCGAGCGCAGTCCGTCCTGTGGGCAAACGAACTTGCTTCGCGGCTAGGAGGGGAAAAAACACTCGACAGTCTGCGACAACGTCCAGTCGCAGACATTGTGCGGGCCGGACAATCTATGATGTGGCGCACACGGGAGCTTTTTTATCTCAACTCCTGCTATGCGCCTACGGTCGACGGAACCACGTTGTTCGCTCATCCTTTGGATGTTTTTGCCTCTGGGAGTCAGCATAAAGTGCCTCTGATCATTGGTACGAATGTGGACGAAACTTCTTTTGCTAAAGGCTTTTATCTCCGTTCTACGGCACGCGCTCGGGCGGCTGATCGCTTCCTACGCGTCTTTGATCCCCAAGGCGCCGATGCAGTGCTTACCGCATACGATCACGGGGCACGTCGAAGCGATTTTGCCCGTTTGCTTGCCGACGGCGTCTTCTGGGCGCCTAGCCTACGTGTAGCAGAAACACATCAAAAAGTCGCTCCTACATGGATGTATCGTTTTGATTTTGCTCCGGCTCTTTTGCGCTGGCTTGGATTGGGGGCCATGCACTCGAGCGAGCTCGCCTCTATTTTTGGGGACACCAGTGCTTCAAGAATGTCAGGGCTTACCATGTTTACTCCGCGAGCAGAGATGGAAGCGATGCGGGAACATATGCAAACGATGTGGGGAAACTTCATGCATGAGGGCGACCCTGGGGCCACCTGGCCGCAATATCGTCTTGCCGGAGATTATTTACCGGGGCGCGCAACGATGGTTTTTGATCGAGAAAATAGGCTGATCTATGACCCTGAACAGCGTTATAGGCAAGCGTGGTCGGGATACGATATGACGGAGTGGGGAACTGGTCGCCCTGATCTGCTGCAAATGCTGGGCTTAGATACCGGACCTGCGCGTTTGGGGCCATTGGAACTAGAAAGAGGAACGTTGTGATGCCGTCAGCGAGTAGGAAGGTGGAGAAGGCGCTGGATCGAGTCTGCGCTGAACACCCCAGGCTCCTTCCCTCAGTGACTCCAACCCACCAACGGATCAGGTTTTCTGAGCTATGTTCACCACCTGCTGTACGTGACGCTCTCACGGCAGCTAAAGATATTTTTAAGCTCACAGCGCCTAAACATTGTGGACAGCTATGGCTGTATACGTTGATGGGGGACATAGTTTCGCCTTCAGTGATGACGATGGTGACCGAAGACATAGCTGTGAACCTGGAACCGGATAGTGGTGTCCTTTTTCGACGTGATGACACGGAACTTGCATCGGGATATTGGTACGGATGGCGCCCTCTGGCAGTTGCGGAGAGTTACCGTTCTGCGAGTGCGTCGCTAGGAAAAGCATTAGGCCCGCTCGTGGATACGCTATGTCAGGAAGCCGATTTGCGCCCAGCACCTTTGTGGGCAGTGATTGCTGATGGTTTAGTGCAGCCGGCCATGTCTGCGGGAAATGATGAACTGGAAACACATCGCGCGCTAAACATAGCGATAGAATTAATCGCGGGACTCAATGAAGGCGCAGATGCTGCTGTCCCCGCGGTACGAATAGAACAAATTGTGAATGGTCAGTTCTGTCCCCTAGGAGAGGAAGAGCCAGATTATCTTGTAGCCCATAGAAACTCTTGTTGCATGATCTTTCATTCCCCAATCGCGGACATGTGCACCTCGTGTCCGCATCAAAGGAAAAATGAGCGAGAGGCTGCTCTGGTCGCTGCATCCGAATTCTTTAGCTAGGCTTGGAACAAGTTCAGAAAGGTGGACCAATAAATGAGCTTTTTCGAGGATATTGCTGCGGCCCTAGATAAAGAGGGTCTGGAGTCTCGAGTGCATGACGACGTCATGTTTGTACCGATTACCTCCGATCTGGAGATTCAGTTCGTTGAAATTGATCCGCTGATGCCAGCAGCAAATGTATACATTGCTGCAGCGGATGTTGATGAGGATGATGAGAACTTTGAGGCAGCTCTTGTCTCCGTTGTCTTTTCGGTAAAAGATGCCGTAAAAACTGTGGCTGAGCATGTTGCAACTGACCAAATTGTCACTGTTTTGCGGGATTTGCTCGATGCGACAGATGAGCGCATTGAGGATCTTGACTTCTTCCAAAATCCTCAAAACCCTCATATGGTGCATGCTGAGGTTGCTGCAAATTCTGAGCTTCAGGTGGTAGTTGAAGTGGTTGATGGGGAACCAACAGCCATGGTGACATTTGTTGCTTTCGGGGAAAGCTTTGATGAGCTCGTAGACCAGGCCATTGAAGAACTATGGAGCCCGAATGGTGAAGACACTTTGTCTGAAGAAGACCACGAGCGTCTCTTTTTTGATGTTGCTGCTGAGTTGACTGAAGAGGCCAGCGAAATACTGGAGTTGGGCACCTTCACTGATTTTGACAAGCTTTTCGACGTTCTTAGTCTTGCGGCTGACCAGGCTGATGATTGGGAAGAACAGCTGGTACCGCTCGACGATGAAGACACAGACAGAGTGGACGTGTACGACATTTTTACGGAAGACGACGAAGAATTTGATCTCGACGACCCCGGCGAACTCGACGAAGAGTAATTAGGAGAGGTGCGTTTTATCTGAGTAAATAGCGGTGTATAAATTATTATTTATGCTGCTTTTGACGCGCCTTGGAATATGGAAGCCGGGGATGGCAGCGGTTGAAAATCGCTATCGACGATCCATAAGAAGGTCGGAGCTGTCTTTTCTATGAGTTCATGAACGCAAGCGATGCGGTCGGGTGGGATAATGGCTCGAATCCATCCTTCGGCAACCTCCGGTGGGATGCTGAGGCCTTGAGGATTAGTGATGCGTACTTGAACTAGGTACGCCGGGGACCTTGATATACCGTAGGCTTGCAGCAGGGAACGGGCTCGTGGTCCGACACGGTGCCGTGTGATTGTTAAGTTAAGTTCACCTGATCCTAATGTGCTGACTACCTTGATGGAAGGCGGTCTCCAGGTAGGTAGCGATCGCGCTAAAGACCGTGGGTGACTCACGGTACTGTGGAAAGCGGCTAAGGACTCGGGGTGGGCACGTCTTATATAGGCTGCTCGCTGCTCGGCGGAATGGTGGGCAGCTGGAATCATGTGAAAGAGGGGGAGCTTCATATAGGCAACATTATTAAACTGTGGGAACATCATAACCCATAAAATAGCACACCTGTTCTAATCTCGGATAGGGGTATTCGCTTCTATTTTCCTTGCAGGAAGGGGCAGCGTCTTTGTGGTTCTTTGCATACTGGGAATCGCGATAACCGAAAGGGAGGTTTAAGGGGAAGTTTGGTGAGTCCTAAAATTAAAAGAGCTACCCCAAACAGGGGATATGCTGGGAAAACCTATTCGGGGGAAAAACTAAAAAAGTGATTGACGGGTGATTGCCCCCGCGGTAACTCTGAAGGTAGAACAGTTGCTTAGCGGAAGGGGGCTCTCGTGCTGAGAGACAATTCTAGGTGCTGTGAGATCCTTGTTATTTCGCATGATCGCTATACAGCGGAGATCACTACCTTTGGTGGCGGAATTAAATCTTTATCTTTTGATAATAAGCCGCTTACTGAGACCTATTCTGACAGCGATGATCCTCCACTATCCTCTGGAGTTATCTTGGCGCCGTGGCCTAACCGAACGGCCGACGGGACCTTTATTTATTCGGGCCAAAAACATCAATTAGAGCTCACAGAACCAGCTCGCAACAACGCTATACATGGACTTGTTCATAATCGATTATGGAATGTAAAGAAGCATTCGCGGAACGCTGTGACGCTAAAAATTTCGCTTGGAACCGTCCAGGGCTGGCCTTGGCCGGTGGAGTTAGAAGCGCAATATGTGCTAAAAGACGATGGGTTACATGCTCATTTTAGAGCGTTTGGAACTGGTCCCTTTGGGTGGGGATGGCATACGTATCTTTCTCCGTTAGGAGAAGAAGTAGATCGTGCAGTACTTACCCTCAACGTAGATCAAGAACTTCCACTTGGAGAGCGCAATCTTCCTGCCGGGGAGCTTAAGGAATTATCGCTTCCATTAAGTACTGGAGTGCCCATTGCAGGCCAACTTCTAGATAACTGCTATTACGCGTCCAAGGGGCCTGTGCGAGCCACTGTTGCAGTTAATGGGCGTGGCGTAGCCATGGAATGCAGCGATAACGTGCGCTGGTTTCAAGTGTTTACTCCCGATTCTGTTTGGGGAATGCCATATCCCGGACGTGATCGAGCAATAGCCATTGAGCCAATGACAGTTCCGCCAAATGCCCTAAATACGGGTATTGACTCCTTAGACGCACATGAGCCTTTTGAATGCTCGGTACGAATATCAGCTTTATAAGATTCTTCCCTCATTTACTACGAACAAAGGATGCCCATTATGGAATCCGCATTAAGACTGGACGCAAGCTGGGTCGACTACGCCCTCGTAGCGATGTACTTTGTCTTTGTCCTAGGCATTGGCTGGGCTGCAAAAGCTCGAGTTTCCTCTTCTATTGATTTTTTCCTTTCTGGTCGGGGATTACCCGCATGGGTAACAGGACTTGCCTTTGTATCCGCCAATCTAGGAGCGGTTGAGATTATTGGTATGTCTGCCAACGGCGTCCAATACGGCTTTCAGACCATGCATTACTTCTGGATTGGCGCAGTTCCTGCGATGGTTTTCCTGGGCATTGTGATGATGCCGTTCTACTATGGTTCAAAAGTTCGTTCTGTACCTGAGTTTATGCGGCGTCGTTTTGGCGATGCTGCTCATCTTGTTAATGCGTTATCGTTTGCGCTTGCTCAGTTGCTGATCGCTGGCGTAAATCTCTTCCTACTAGCAAAAGTGGTGAATGCATTACTCGGTTGGCCACTATGGGTAGCCCTTGTGCTTACGGCTGTGATTGTGCTGTCTTACATCACTTTGGGAGGGCTATCTGCGGCAATTTATAACGAGGTTCTTCAGTTCTTTGTTATCTTGGCTATGCTTTTGCCTATCACGATTATCGGAATGAATCGCGTTGGTGGTTGGCAAGGGCTTAAAGGGCTGATTACTGCAGAAACGCATTTTCATACCTGGCCCGGCGTGGAAATCTCAGGATTTCAAAATCCAATTATTTCAGTTTTAGGCATCACCTTTGGCCTTGGCTTTGTTCTTTCCTTTGGCTATTGGACAACCAATTTCGTAGAAGTGCAACGCGCTATGGCATCGGAATCTCTTTCTGCGTCTCGCAAGACTCCGATCATTGGCGCCTTTCCCAAGATGTTCATCCCATTCCTCGTGGTCTTACCTGGAATGGTTGCTTCTGTGACCGTCGCAGAACTAATGGGAGATACTCCCGTAGGTAAGCCCAATGATGCCATTTTGTACCTGATGCGCGATCTTTTGCCCAACGGTCTCCTAGGCGTTGCAATCGCAGGTCTGTTGGCCTCGTTTATGGCAGGTATGGCAGCAAATATTTCGGCGTTTAATACTGTTATCTCATATGACATCTGGCAGACCTATGTAATTAAAGATAAAGAGGACGGTTATTACCTCAAATTTGGGCGACTTGCCACGGTAGCAGCAACCTTGATTGCGGTATTTACTGCGTTGCTCGCACAGAACTTTGGCAACATTATGGACTACCTACAAACACTCTTCGGTTTCTTTAATGCGCCTTTGTTTGCCACCTTTATCTTGGGAATGTTCTGGAAACGCATGACTCCTCACGCTGGTTGGTCGGGCTTGGTAGCGGGAACAGCATCTGCGATTGTTTATTGGTATTTGGCTACGTTTACTGATTCCACCGCTACGCTTTTCAACCTTCCGGGGCAAGGAACAGCCTTTGTTGCAGCAGGCATTGCCTTTGTTATGGACATACTCGTATCCGTTATCGTCACATCCTTTACTCGACCTAAAACAGATGCTGAACTTGTGGGATTTGTAAGGTCGGTGACTCCAAAGGATCACTTCCAAGATGATTCAGAAGAAAAACAACCCTGGTATCGCCGTACCATTCCTTTAGGCACGCTGTGTTTAGTCCTTGTTGTCCTTCTCAACGTCGTTTTCGCGTAATTCTGCGAACAAAATAGCTTAAGGAGAATTCAATGTCACAGAATGCTTCGACTTCGCATACGCCGAAGGCAACAAGTCAGCATCTTGCCGGCGCCTTTGATATTCGTAATGTTATCGGTGCCCTCATCGGCCTTTATGGGCTTGTCCTCGTCATTTGTAGCTTTACTCTCGATCCTGGTGTTAACCCGGATACCGGTGTAGCAAAGAGCTCTCAAGACAATTTATGGTCAGGGCTTGCCATGCTTCTCGTGGGCGTTATCTTCTTCCTATGGACGAGGCTGCGTCCGATTGTTATTGATAAAACAAAAATAGATGAGTCGGTTCTTCCTGGTGGCCATTAATGAATATCATTGAGTCCAAGCTTGCCGACGGCCGCGACATCTTTTATTACGATGATCACGCGGTACGCGTCGGCGAGAGAATTCTTCACGATCCTCGTGACCTGCCCGCATCACAGCCTCTATCTGAGATACGTCGGGATCCGTTAACTGGAAAATGGGTTGCATATGCTGCTCATCGAATGAACCGTACCTTCATGCCGCCGGCGAATGAGAATCCGCTGGCGCCTTCGCTGCCCGGAGAAAACCCCACAGAAATTCCTTCGCCTACCTATGATGTTGTTGTTTTTGAGAATAGGTTTCCTTCCTTCGCAATGAATATCGAGGTGGGGGAAGACTGGGAATATTTTGTTGACGGGGTAGATCTTTTCCCACGGAAACCTGCACTTGCGCGTTGTGAGGTCGTGTGTTTTACCGAGAACGCTGACACATCGTTCAAAGATTTATCAGTCAAGAGAATTCGGACGGTTATAGATGTATGGGCACATCGCACAGCTGCTTTATCTGCGTTGCCTACTGTCAAACAGGTTTTTCCCTTTGAAAATAGGGGAGAAGAGATAGGCGTGACGCTGCAACATCCCCATGGGCAGATTTACTCTTATCCATTTTTGAGTCCGCGCATTGCGTCGATAGCAGAACAAGCACGTGATTTTGCTGGGAAGAATCCCGGCAAGGAACTTTTTACAGAAATTCTTCGTGCGGAAAGAAACGTCGGGACTCGCATCATTGAGGAAACAGAATATTTTACTATTTTTGTTCCTGCAGCAGCTAAATGGCCTGTGGAAGCGATGGTGTGGCCCAACCGGCACATAGCTGATTTTACTGAGTTGACGCATGCGGAACGCGACGATCTAGCTGCGTTGCTTAAACGGTTGTATACGTCCATAGACAGGTTTTTCGACGGCGTAGAAAAAACTCCGTATATCGCTGGTTGGAATCAGGCACCGGTAGATCCTGCACAACGCAACCTTGTCCGCATGCATCTACAAATATTTTCTTTGATGCGCTCTTCACATCGTATGAAATTTTTAGCTGGTAGTGAGTCAAGCCAAGGAGTCTGGATTAATGACACCACACCAGAACGGATCGCCCAAAGATTCAGAGAGGTCTGGGATTAAATGTTAGAGCTGCGTTGGGTCCACACTCGGAGTCCGGAACATATTGCTCAGGATGCAGCACAACTGTTTCGCGCTCATTATCATTACGATCCTGCTGGTGTGTGGGGAGCTCCAGGACGCGTCAACGTGATTGGTGACCATGTTGATTATGCAGGAGGGATTTCCATTCCCTTTGCCCTGGAGCAGCTTACCGCTGTTGCAATGTCTCCGAATAACTCGGGAATGTTCAACTTGGTATCGCAAACTCCAGAAGGAGAAACATTAACCAAAACTGTCAATGTTGATCTAGTAGGGCCACTCAGTCCTAGCGACTGGTCCGGTTACGTAGTTGGAGCTATATGGGCTGGAACTGAGTCGGGTGTTATTGAAAAAACTCAGGGATATGATATCGCCATTGTTTCCGATGTCCCCCTGGGATCTGGGCTATCTTCTTCCGCGGCTTTGGAATGCTCCTCAGCAGTAGGCGCGTTCGAACTCGCCAATGGTCAGCCTCCTAGTCGTGAGAAGTTGCCACAGCTTGTCGACGCCTGCGTGCGGGCGGAGAACGACGTTGTTGGGGCATCCACCGGTGGGTTAGATCAACGTTCTAGTTTGTTTGGCGAACAAGGTAAGGCACTCGTTATTGATTTTAGCTCAGGGAAAACCACTCCCGTACCTTTTGATTTGACGTCCAAAGGGTTGGCTCTTTTGATCGCAAATACAAATGCGCCGCACACACTGAGCGATGGGCAGTATGCGTCGAGACGCGGTCTAGTCGACGATGTGACAGCTGTGTTGGGGGATGATGCCAAGACGCTAAGAGACATTAATGATGCTCCTGCTCGGGCACGTCAATGGGCGGAAAACAACAACTTAAATGCCGAGGAGGTGTATCGGCGTGTAAATCATGTTGTGGAAGAAACTCTGCGTGCGCAACAGGCTGCCGTTGCTCTTGAAAAGGATGATATAGATACGTTTCGCCGCTTAATGCAAGAGTCACATGAATCTCTTCGCGATCAATATGAGGTAGTCACACCGGAGTTAGAATCTGCTTTTCAGGCTGCAGGGTGTTACGGATCACGTATGACTGGTGGGGGATTTGGCGGTAGCGTCATCAGCCTTGTGGACGCGACTGCTATTACTGAGACCGCCGAAAAAATAGCAAAAGCTGCTTGCGACCACGGTTTTCCATCCCCAACTTTCCTTATTGCGCGGCCAGGAGAAGGCGCTCGAAGGCTTCTATGAGTTAAGGAAAAAGCTTCTTTGAGGTTTACTGGAGCGCCCTTAAGTTAGGAAAAATTTTAAAAATACGAAGATTCTGGGAGGTATTTATCTAATTGCAAACTTAAGTGATGGTGGTCGCATTTGGCGGAATCGGCTATAGTTATCACCTTTGAGTGTATGACTAGGAAAATCGTGCCGTGTAGCGTAAGTTTAACTGGGCAATGAGCATTACCGATGACGCCACCGGCGGCGCTAACGAGCCGGATGAGAAGATTTTGTCGGAATCTCAGGACAATTCGCAGGTAGACGAAGGCAGCATCACACTTGATGATGTTATTGCTGATGTAGACGACTCCAGGGTTGCGAACACTTCTGAGGACACCGGCTCCGCGCAAGAAGCGGACAGTGACAGTAATGATGGCTTTGAGGCTTTGGGCCTCCCAGACGCAATCCTTAAGGCAGTCGCCAAGGTTGGCTTTGAAACGCCGTCTCCTATTCAGGCACAGACCATCCCAGTCCTCATGGAGGGGCATGATGTGATGGGTCTGGCTCAGACCGGTACGGGTAAGACCGCTGCGTTTGCCCTCCCGATTCTTTCCCGTATCAATGTGAAGAAGCGCCACCCACAGGCGCTGATCCTTGCTCCTACTCGCGAGCTTGCTCTTCAGGTTGCGGACTCTTTCCAGTCTTTTGCAGACCACCTCGGAGACATTCATGTTCTGCCGATCTATGGTGGGCAGGCATATGGTATCCAATTGTCGGGTCTTCGCCGTGGCGCGCAGATCATCGTGGGTACCCCAGGTCGTGTTATTGACCACCTGGAAAAGGGCTCACTCGATATCTCTAACCTGAACTATCTCGTTCTTGACGAGGCAGATGAGATGCTCAGCATGGGCTTCCAGGAAGATATCGAGCGTATTCTTGAGGATACTCCCGCGGACAAGCAGGTTGCTTTATTTTCTGCGACGATGCCCAACGGCATTCGCCGTCTGAGCAAGCAGTACATGAAGGATCCTCGTGAGATTCAGGTGAAATCCGAGACTCGGACCAACACCAATATCACGCAGCGGTTCCTTAATGTTGCTCACCGTAACAAGCTTGATGCCTTGACTCGAATCCTTGAGGTCACCGAGTTTGAAGCGATGATTATGTTCGTGCGCACAAAGCATGAAACTGAAGAGGTCGCAGAGAAGTTGCGTGCTCGTGGTTTTTCTGCCGCCGCCATCAATGGCGATATCGCACAGGCACAGCGTGAGCGCACCGTGGACCAACTCAAAGATGGTCGTCTAGACATTCTTGTGGCCACAGACGTGGCAGCGCGTGGTCTGGATGTCGAGCGCATTACTCACGTGTTCAACTACGACATTCCTAATGACACCGAATCTTATGTTCACCGCATTGGTCGTACCGGCCGCGCTGGACGTAGCGGTGAGGCAATTCTTTTTGTTACCCCACGTGAACGTCGTATGCTGCGCTCCATTGAGCGTGCTACCAATGCAGAGCTTATTGAAATGGACCTTCCTACGGTCGACGAGGTTAACGAGTCCCGTAAGGAAAAGTTTGCAGATTCCATCACAGAATCGCTAGAAGACTCCCAGGTTGCGATTTTCCGGAACTTGATCAAGGCCTACGCAGAAGAGCATGACACCCCACTTGAGGACATTGCTGCTGCCTTGGCTACCCAGGCTCGTGCTGGTAGTGAGTTTTTGATGAAGGAGCCACCACCAGAGAAGCGTCGTGAGCGTCGCGATCGCTTTGACCGGGACGATCGTCGTGGCGATCGCCGGGACCGCGGCGACCGCCGTGATCGTGGTGACCGCGGTTCTCGTTTTGAGCGCTCTGGCGATATGGCAGTGTATCGCCTTGCCGTGGGTAAGCGTCAGCATGTTCGTCCGGGCGCTATTGTTGGCGCACTGGCAAACGAAGGCGGATTGAGCAATAAGGACTTTGGTCGTATCACAATTGCTGTGGACCACACGTTGGTGGAGCTTCCTAAGGGACTCCCACAATCTGTCTTTGATAATCTACGCGACACTCGTATCTCGGGTCAGCTGATTAACATTGAGAAGGACAATGGTCGTCCGGGGCGTCGTGATGATTACCGCGGTGATGACCGTCGTGGTGGATACCGTCGCGATCGTCGTGATGATCGTCGTGGCGACCGCCGAGACCGCGGCGACCGCCGTGATCGCTATCGTGGCTAGGATAGACAACTAAGGTCTAGTACAAATAGGAGGGTGCGGAATTTGATTCCGCACCCTCCTATTGTCTTACAAGTCGGAGCTTTCTCTATGAACAGAAACTTCCTAGCCGTGCTTTTTGTCGTGGCTTCTTTGGTTATACTCGGCGTTTTTATGGTGTGGCTTGTGAAAAATGATTTGTTGGAGCAGGCTTTGAAGAACCAAGAATCACCTGTCACTATCCATGTACATGACACTTTTGGTCATGAATGGCAGTATATTGCTGCTGTCTGTCCTGGTGATACGCGGGAATCTGCGGAGAACCGATTAGAGCTTTCTTCTCTGGATACCCCGAAAGATGGCCCGGAACCTGGGGATAATTACCTTGTATTGCTCGACGGCAAAGGCGAATACGAGTCCAAAAAATATCACCGTGACGCTATAGACTTGTGTAACGGAAAAATCGCCCCTTCTGCTCAAGTGACCTTTGCTAGGAAGGGGAGTGGCTGGGAGCTGTCGGCTGCTCACTAACTCTCCTCATCAGCATGACGCGTATGGTGGTTCCCATGATTGCTGATGTGACACCATACCGACACTTCCGCGGACAAGCGAGAGAGGCACTCGAATTTTATCGAGACGTTTTTGGCCTTGATCTGAAACTGATTACTTACGGAGAATCCGGTTTTGCGGATCAAGCAGGAGGTAACCATTGGTCCAACGAATGGATCATGCACGGTGAGCTTTACGACGCGGGAAGGAAAGTGCTCTTCGGCGCGGATGTACCCCCAGAACGTGAGCTCGCCGCAGGCGACGACACTGCTATCGCTATTACTGGGAACGCTGATGCTCGCGCTGAGATCGAGAACCAGTGGGAAGCCCTCTCACAGGGTGCAGAGGTTCATATGCCTCTAGAAACCGCCCCGTGGGGAGCCTCCTTTGGTCAACTACGCGATCGCTTTGGCACATTGTGGATGTTTAACATCGAAGGATAAAAAACAAAAAGGCGGGTCCCACATGAGCTGATGTGGGACCCGCCTTCTTGTTTGGTGCTTAAAGAACCATCAAGACGGCGATAATAACCCAGAGAAGAGAGAAGATTCCGCCAAACATGGAGAGAAGGCTTTTCGCCTTATTCCAATCTGCGATCTCAAAATTTCCGGTCTCAAGCTCGTCGGCTTCAAGCAGCCCAAGAGCGCCAGCAAGTTTCTTTTGACGGGGCATGATAAGGAAAATCAAAATGGCCCATGCAACTACTGCCAGTGCAATCGATGCGTGGTAGCGTCCATCTGACCAGTAACTATCATTAGTAAACATCACCGCGAAACCAATCAACGGAACCAACAGTGACAGCATGCCGTAAGTCTGGGTGATTTTGTAGAGCGTCAACGCGGAACCTTTAGCAGTAGCGTTTCCATTGTGAGCTTCTATAGCGCGAGACTGGAAAGAAGAAACCGCGACAGTAACGGGGCCGAGGAAGAGCACGGCCGTGAGTACGTGGAGGATAATAAGCAGAGTTCCCACAGAAAGCCTTTCGCAAAAATTGGGTGAGAAATACCACATTAACATTGTCTGTGCATGACCGAGACATCCGGCTTGCTAAGTGGTAACTGGTATTTCCTTGCGACTTCCGCTAGTCGACGCACGTACCAACATCGATGAGAACGTTGAACAGGAAGCCACTCCGATGGGAGCTTGTCCGATTTCTGCTGATTCTGTTCTTGGGAAGCAACGACAAGATTTAACGGATCGTTTGCAAAGGCAAGACGCTGCTCTGCGCTCCATGCATGGGCTCCCATGTCCCATGCCGCAGCTAGTGGGAAAACATGATCGAGTTCAATGGGGGCAGCGGTGCCGTCGACAGAGATTTTTCTTCCAGAATAAGGATCGAGAGTCCATCCCGAGCTTAACGAGCAAGAAGCGGTGAGGTGGACGTCGTTAAGCGTGGCAGCCAAAACTGCGACTCTCGTAGAACATTTTGAATGGGGAGCGATTCCCCATGTGGCTCCAAAATACTCTCGTTTATAGCCGAGGACCGTTGTTCTTTGTTTAACAGTGGGAAGATCTGCAAATTCCCGTGACAAGGGAACTGTGAAGAAGATCAACAATAATGTGGCTGTTACTAGGAGAGAAAGAATGCGCCGCATTCCTTTTAGACGGAAGGCGACGCTGGTTTGGTTCCTACTTTTATACGGATGCCGTGTGAGAAGGAGCCTGGATGGACTTTTCTTCGGTTTGAGTTGTGTGGCACCTGGCTTTATCAAACATGGACAGCACTTTCTCCTGGGGCGGGGATGTTGCAAGAGAGACTAGAATCATGATGATTCCTCCGCTAAAGAAACCAGGGATGATTTCGTAGAGGGTATCGCTAAGGGGGACATCCCCCAGGCAAAGCACACGATAGAACCGGTTACTATACCGGCTATTGCACCTGGAACGTTGAGTCGCCGCCAATAAAGCATGCACAAAACCAGAGGGCCAAAGGCGGAGCCAAATCCTGCCCAGGCAAAGCCTACGAGGCCGAGAATAGAGTCAGAGGGATTAATAGCGAGAATTCCAGCGACAATAGCAACAGCAACCACCGCAGTGCGGGATAGATTGATCATCACGGGCTCACTAGGAAGGTTCTTTTTGAAAGCCTTGAAGAGGTCCTCGATCAAAGATGTGGAAGTGACCAAAAGCTGGGAAGCAATGGTAGACATGATCGCTGCGAGTACGGCTGTGAGAATAAGACCACCGATGAGCGGATGGAAGAGGACTCGCCCCATGTCTAGAAAAATTGTCTCATAGGACTTTTGGTCCACGATGGAGAAGTTTTTGTTTTGACCAAAGAATGCTGTGCCGATTATCGCAGTGAACGTGGCTCTAGCGATGGAGAGGACCATCCATCCCACGCCGATCCAGCGGGCGCGTCGTGCATCGGAGGGCGCTCGTAGCGCCATAAAGCGGACGATGATGTGGGGTTGACCGAAGTATCCCAAGCCCCAGGCTAAGTTACCAATTACGGCTGCTGCTGAGACACCAGAGATCATAGAAAAATAGGAAGGATTGCCGGTGCCATCGGTGTAAGGACCGTAGTCATTATGGGACGCCCATGACCAAATTGAGGAGGGGTCGTCTAGATAGAGTAGGGCCATAGCCGGGACTATGACTAGCGAAACAAACATGATGGTGCCTTGAACTGCGTCTGTATAGGAAACCGCAAGGAAGCCACCGATAAAAGTATAAGCAACCGTGATGCAAGCGACGATCATCATGCCGTCGATATAGGCGCTTCCAAAAGTTGATTCGAAGTAACGTCCACCCGAGACCATCCCAGAGGATACATAGAAGGTGAAGAATACGATGATCACGATGGAACTGACAATGCGTAGGACACGGGATTGATCCATCAGCCGGTTCTCAAAAAACGAAGGCAAAGTGATGGAATTATTAGCCACCTCTGAATATGCACGTAACCGCGGCGCAACCCATTTCCAGTTAGCCCAAGAACCGATGAGCAGCCCTACTGCAATCCACAGCTCAGACATACCTGTAACAAACAAAGCTCCTGGCAAACCCATGAGCAGCCAACCAGACATATCTGAAGCGCCGGCTGATAATGCCGCTACAAAGGGATTTAGATCGCGTCCGGCTAACACAAAGTCGTCGTATTGATCGGTCTTTTTATAACTCCAATAGCCAATCGCGAGCATCGCGCCCATATATATCATGATGGCAACGATGAACCACGTATGTTCAGACACCACAACCTCCAAAAATTATTCTCTCAAACACTACCTGACCATTACGGAATATCTTCATAAGCTGGTAAGACTAAGTAGATGACTACCCACCTGCTCCATGGACTTTGGCTCAAGGCTTCTGGACTACATTTGTGGATAGAGCAGGTGGAAGGCCACAAAATCGTGACGGCTGATTCTGTTCCGGAGGGGACTTTTCCCCCGCAGGTTATGGGGATTCTTGCAGGAAAACGCTTTAACCATAGGGTGCGTACTACCTTGCTTACCCCAAAAGGACGGGAGGTTACTCTTCCGCTTCCTACCGTTGCCTTTACTCCAGAACAAGCGGTGAGCACTTTAGCCACCATCGCCACGGTTACCCCCATGACAGCTACTCTCGATCAACGCTCAAGCATAGCTCCCGATCTTCTGTGGTTAGTACGTATGTATGAAGGGCTGGCGCAATTTGTAAGAGCTGGACGCGTCACTATCAAGATGAACTTTGCTGACCATCAATGGTGGCCCATGTGGCAGCTTTCTTCTGGTCTTTCGGAACGCGGATGGATAGCGCAAATGACGGCGGCGGCGCCCGGTGTATTGGTGGCTAACGGAGGTAGTGCCGTTGCTGAGGACATTGCGGACGAGCTCCCTCATTGGATTGCGCACTCGTTGTTACAAGAATTAGCCGCCGAGCCGCGACCTACAGAATGGCATTCCTTCTCCAGCGCCCTGCTTCACAGTAAAGCGTTGCGTAAGGGAACCGCTCAGTTAGTTTCTGCGCTTAATTCCTGGAAAGACTCTATTGCCTCAGTAAACCTACAGATCGTTTTTCTTGTGGAAGAACCCCCTAAAGAAGACGATTCTGCCATGGATCCCCTGGAGATTCTCTGGCCAGTACGTGTTCAGGTGAGATCTGGTGTGGATTCTCCGCAACCCATCGTGGTCAGTAAGTTTGATCGAGTTACGGTGGAAAGACTACAGGCGCTTTTGCGCGAAGCAATTGTGGTGACGCCTCTTGTAGATCCGGCCAGAGAACACACAAACTCTTTTCAACAGTATGTGCTGCAGCGGGCGGAAAATGCAGGTGACTGGGATTGCTACCTCTCTACGGACGAGTTAGTAGAGTTTATCGGATCTGCTGTTACTACGTTGAGGGCTCGGGGCTTTGCTGTTATGTTGCCCAGGGCGTGGAGCCAGCAGGAAACAAAAGCTCATATCACTATTGGCGACCCCGCAGAGTCATCGACGCAAGCTAAGATCGGCTTAGATAAAATCGTTGACTATAACTGGCGGATTTCTGTTGGAAGCGTTGAGCTCAGCGATGAGGAAATGAATGAGCTGGTGCGTTCTAAATCTGGTCTGATCCGTTTGCGAGGCGAATGGGTTATGGCAGACACCGCGGCAGTGAAAAGAATCAGCGAGTACATGTCGGAGTTGGCTGCACAATCTCGCAAACGCAAGCGCGCAGAATTAGATCGCGCAATGATGGCAGCGCAGCTGGCCAAAGCGAACGATCAACCTGGATGGCAGCAGCTAGAGGCCCATGCTGAAACCTTGGCTGAGCGCTTTAATAATGAATTCGCCGATTTTGGACAGGTGACCCTAGCTGAATTACGTGAAATCGCGATAAAAGCTGCGGAAAAAGAACCGGTGGAATTTCAGGGGTCAACGTGGCACACAAGTCTAGTCGGTGGACTTGTTTCTCAGGATATTCCGGCACCGCAGCGTATTGAATTACCAGACACTGTTCATGCATCCTTGCGTGAATACCAACGCAGGGGCGTCGATTGGCTAGCGTGGATGTCTAAAAACGGCCTTGGAGCTGTGCTTGCCGACGACATGGGGTTGGGCAAAACACTACAGTTGCTGTCCTTGGAAGCAGCGGAACGAGCAAATCAATCAGAAGAGCCCAATGGGCCTACACTGGTTGTGGCCCCCACATCAGTAGTAGGAAACTGGGCTCGGGAGGCGCACAAGTTTGTTCCTAGCCTGCGCATCCTTGTCCATCATGGTTCCTCCCGCTTAAGGGATGCTGCTTTCCTAGAAAAAGTCCAGGAAAGCGACATTGTGGTGACTAGTTACGGAACAATCGCACGGGACCATCAGCTGCTTTCCCAAGTTCAGTGGGAGAGGGTGGTCTTAGACGAGGCTCAGCAGATTAAAAATTCGGCGACTAAAGTTTCCAAAGCCGTACGGGCGATGCCGTCAAAGCACAGAATTGCGTTGACCGGAACTCCTGTAGAAAATCGTCTTTCTGAAATGCGATCAATTCTTGATTTTTGTAATCCAGGTGTTTTAGGTTCTGCGTCTTTCTTTCGGAACCACTTTGCCAGGGCGATTGAGCGTGAGCAGGATGAGACAATGACGGAAAGGCTCCGCTCCTTGACAGCTCCCTTTGTTCTGAGGCGGTTGAAAACAGACCCGAGTATCGTTGATGATCTCCCAGAGAAGACCGAAATTATTCTGACCGTGGACATGAAGCCGGAGCAAGCAGCTTTGTACCGAGCTTATGTGGAAGACATACAGAAACAGATCGACCAGGCAGAAGGAATTTCTAAGCGCGGCCTTGTGCTCTCTGCTTTAACCAAGATTAAGCAGATCTGTAATCATCCGGCACACTTTTTAAGTGATGATTCCGATGTGACCGTAAAAGGTAAGCATCGTTCAGGAAAAGTAGAGGAACTGATGCGTCTGGTTTCAGATGCCGTAGAATCAGAGCAAAGACTTCTTATTTTTACTCAGTATCGGGCTTTTGGGGAGATCCTCGCTCCTTATCTTTCGGACTACTTTGGCGCTCAAATTCCTTTCCTACACGGTGGCGTAAGCAAGGTCGGACGTGATCGCATGGTGGAGAACTTCCAGAGTCCGCAAGGGCCGCCGGCAATGATCCTGTCCCTTAAAGCGGGAGGGACGGGATTAAATCTCACGGCTGCGTCTATCGTTGTTCATATGGATCGTTGGTGGAATCCTGCAGTAGAAAATCAGGCAACCGATCGTGCTTTCAGGATTGGGCAACGCAAAGACGTCACCGTATATAAAATGATTACCGCGGGTACGTTGGAAGAATCGATTCAGGATATTCTCGACGGTAAAACTCAGTTGGCCTCTGCTGTTGTAGGAGAGGGAGAAGGGTGGCTTACAGAACTCTCTCCTGAAGAACTCGCTATGCTCATGAGTTACCGGGGAAGGGATACCTAAATGCCGCAGCGTCCTTCCAAAGATAATGTTATCTATGCAAATTTTGGGGCAAAGAAGCGCGTATCTTCTCCCGAAGAATTACCGGCTTCCCGGGAAACCATCCAATTTAATGCTGTGGCACGTAAGATGCGTGATCTTGTACATCAATATGCAGACCAGGGACGTCTGAAAAGAGGCCGTGATTACGCCAGAAACAGCAATGTTCTTAACGTGAAGCTTGATAAATCGACTGTTTCTGCCGATGTTGCAGGGTCCCAGAATGAACCGTTTCATGTGACAATCTCCTTGCCATATCGCGATACTGATGACTTAGCTGCGGTTACTGCCGAGTTAGCCGAATTGCCTAATGGAATTAAACGGGCAAAAGAAGGGAAACTCAGCGAAGATATATCCGAGATCTTGATAGGATCGAGCGCACAATTCTGGTGTGATTGTCCCGATCATGTGGTGTGCTGCAAGCATGCTGTAGCAGTTGCCTATGTCGTGGCGGATCGGCTTGAAGCAGAACCACTTTTAGCTTTTGAATTACGTGGTCTGGATTTGCTCAAATTGGAGCAGTCGCTCACGATGCAGGCGCGTTCTATAAGCGAACGCGATGTTAAAACTCATTTTTGGGATGGAAAGGCATTGCCGGATCTTCCTTCTCCTAAGAAAGCACCAGCTTTAGAAGATTCCGATGAATCCCTGTTACGTAAAGCCATGCGGCTAGTATCTTTGACCTCTATCGATGAGCTAAAAGCTGTCGCGGATATCGAAGATCTGTACTATTATCTCACCCGCGAGTAGGGGTACTTCGGTGCTTTACGCGTTGACTGCTCATGGTAAATAAAAATCATGACCGTCACCTTCTTACATACATCGGACCTTCAGATCGGAATGATCAGGTGGTTTCTCGATTCTGATGCTCAGGCGCGTTTCGACGACGCCCGCATCAACGCGATCACGCGTCTAGGCACAATTGCGGAAAATACTAAGTGTGAATTCATCGTGATGGCGGGTGACGTCTTTGAACACAATTCTCTAGAGAAAAAAACATCAGGCAGAGCCTTGGAAGCTTTAAAGAAGTTGCCGGTGCCTGTATATCTTTTATCAGGGAATCATGATCCGCTTGTTGCAGATTCCTTGTTTTATCAAACAGAAAATATGGAAAACGTCCATGTTTTAACAGAATCAACACCTTTTGAGGTGCGCAAAGGCATTGAAATTGTGGGTGCACCGCTGAAGACGAGGCACGCTACACATGATGTCTTGGGAGCTGCTTTAGAGGCACTTGAGCCTAGCGAGTCTGTGCGAATTGCCGTGGGACACGGACAAACTGAAGCTAGGACGAACGAGATTATTCCAGATCTAATAAGCGTAGAGCTGGCGGAAAGCAAGCTTGCAGATGCATCCGTAGACTACATTGCACTGGGAGATACTCACTCAACCCAAGCCGTAGGCGGCACTGGCCGAATATGGTACTCGGGGGCGCCAGAGACTACCGATTTTTATGAGGTAGCAACTAACGGTGGTGAAGCTGACTCAGGAAATGTGTTAGTGGTGACGGTGGGGAAAGGGACAGCGGAGGTACAAACAATCCCCTGCGGATCGTGGGTTTTTGAGGCGCTCACTATGCCTATAAATTCTCAAGAAGAAGCAGAAGCTTTCATCTCAATGCTTGAGGCATACCCAGATAAGTCCACGACTGTGATCAAGTATGCGCTGCAGGGAACCGTTTCTTTGAGCACAATGAAGTACGTAGAGCAAGAGGTAGCACGACTACAACCCATTTTTGCGGCGTTATACGAGCGTCGTAGGCTCATGGATTTTCATGTTGATCCGTCCGCGGAAGAACTCTCAGATTTGGGGCTTCACGGCTTTGCTAAAGCTACCTTAGAAGAACTTGCAGCAACGGATAGCCAGGTTGCTCGCGATGCTGTCAATCTCCTATTCCGGCTGAGCAAGGAGCAGTAACTTATTATGCGTATTCATGCCATAGAAATCCAGGACATGCGTTCCATTGGTCATCTGGAATTACAGGATCTCCCGGAAAAAGGCGTTATTGTTATCTCAGGTGATAATGAGCTGGGTAAGTCCACCATTATGGAAGCGATCGCGATAACTCTGGGAGAACAGCACTCTACGGGTAAAAAGAACATCAGGGATATTAAACCCGTGGATAAAGATGTTCCTACTAAAACCTCTTTGACTGCAACTATCGGTCCGTACACTTTTACAATCTCTAAGACATGGAATAATTCTCGGGCTGCCGAGCTTGTAATTCATTCTCCAAATCCTGGGAATTATTCAGGTAGAGAAGCGGAGAATAAACTTTCTGCGATTCTTGATGAACACTTAGATGTGCATCTGCGGGATGCTTTGTTTATGGAGCAGGGAAGGTACGACGTTACTTTTGCCGCCGCCGGAATTCCCTCACTAAGTGCTGCGCTAGGAAGCGGAGAATCAATCAATAAAGCTGAAGATAACGAGCTAATTTCCGCCGTTGAGAAGGAATATAAACGTTATTATTCAGGGCAGAAGATAAAGAAAAATGGTGAGTTAGATAGAGCTCTCAATGATCTGGAGAAAGCTCAAGGTGACCTCGATGAGGTGACCAACAGAAGCATTGAGCTTGAAGGCAAGGTTAGCCGTATTAGTGCTGTCACTCAGCGGAAAGCTGCAGCAGAGGAAGAGCTTCCCCATGCCAAAGCAGAGTGCGTAAAAGCGCAAGAAAAATGGAAAGCGGCTCAGGAACACATACAACAGATTGCGCTAGCGCAATCAGAGGCTGACCGTTTGCACGAACAAGTCGAAAATATTGAGCGTTTGTGTATTCAACGCAAAGAAAAAACAGAGCGTCAGATATCTGAAGAAGCTGAGTTGGACGCTTTGAAGCAAGCCTTAGCAGAGGAAGAAACAAGGTCTGCATCAGAAGAAGAGCATATCTCTGAACTGAATAAAGAAAAACAAGATGTACAGCAGCAGCTTAAAGAGGCAAGGGAATTATTGTCTTCTCTTAGAAAGGGGAGTGCTTTAGCAAAAGCTTTTCAGTGTCAAGAAGAGCTGAATGAAATTACTGCAGAATTAGCAGAATTGGATAAAGAACTCGACGCAATTACAAACTTTCCTCGCGTAACAGATGCCCAATTAGAGGATGCCGAACGTGCTTATGCTGAATATCGAGTAGCCAGGGAACTGCGGGAGGCAAGTGCTGCGTCTGTTGCTATTCGGTCCGATGAACCTGCCTCTGTAACTCTGGATGGTATAGCGATTGATACCGATGATGCGCCTCAAAGCTTTGCTATTGCCGCAGAAACTGTGCTCAAAGTTGGCTCCGTAGAAGCAACTTTTTCTCCAGGATCCACAGTGCGCATGGGAAATGCCGCAGTTGAGGAGTCAGAAGCCGCCTTAAAAGTGATGCTTGGTGGTGCAACAGATCTGGAAGAGCTCCGAAATTGGCACAGACAAGGCAGGATTGAAGAAAGTAAAACCGAACAGCTTTTGCAAGAGAAGCAACGAAAAATAGCGGAGACAGAAGCCCTTAAGAGAGATGCCAACAAGTTTGAGGATGTCCTAGAAGAATCGAACAAGCCTGATAAGACGGTAGAGCAGTTTGAAGAGCTTATTGAATCAACTCAAACCCGAATTGAAGAACTTGGGCAAAATATCGCGCACATAGAAATTTTGTTAACGCCGTGGCTCGAAGGCAATGCACGGAAAAACGCAGCAGTTAAACGTGCTCTCGTAGAAGAGGCCGAGAAAAGAGTTTCTGCGAATCGAGAAGAGCTGCAAAAGGAAGAAAAGCAGGTCCCATTCGAGGAGCTTGAAAAGGACCTTGTTGGCGTACGAAAGAACTATGACGATGCTGTTATAAAACTTGAAACACTATCTGCAGATGCGGACTCGTCCTTGATCAAAGGTCTCTTTGAGGGAGCACAAGCGAAAGTGGCTGACTTAGAGAGAACTATCCTTATCAGTGATGCTGATCTTAGAGCTTTAGAAGAGATGATTTCTTTATCTACAGGAGTATCGGAAAAAGTAGATGTGGCTACCGCTGCTGTTGAAGTGGCTGAGCGTCGGTTAAATTCGGTGAAGCGCCGAGCCGAAGCATCAAAATTACTGTTTGAAACGTTGGTTCGTAACCGAGATGAAGCGCGGCGGCAGTATGCGCAACCTTTTGTCGAACAGCTGGTGAGACTAGCCGCGCCAGTATTTGGCACCGAAGTGAGCTTTAGCCTCGATGAGAACTTATCGGTGGTCGCTCGTACATCTGGCAATAAGACTGTTGCTGTCAAAGATCTCTCAGGGGGAGCACAAGAACAATTGGCAATTCTCACTCGATTTGCCGTAGCTGGCTTGGTAAGCGACGAGTCAGTACCAGTATTTGTCGATGATGCTTTGGGCTCCACTGATACAACACGACAACAGCTTATGGCCATGCTATTTAGCGAACTAGGGAAAAGAATGCAGGTCTTCGTTTTAACATGCGTGCCGGATCGGTACTCGTATGTTGTAGGTAAGCACCAGTATGAAATGGCGGAACTGTTGGGATAGAAAAACAAAAGGCGGCAGCTGTATGTACAGCTGCCGCCTTACCTTATATAAGTCTATGCTTGCTTGATCGCAGAACCTTCGATCTCGATCTTTATTTCTTCAGAGAGTAAAACGCCACCGGTTTTAAGAGGAGCGTTAAAGTCTATACCGAAATCAGTTCGGTTGATCTTGGTGCGAGCCTCAAAGCCTAACCGTGTGTTACCAAAAGGATCTTCTGCAATTCCATCGATCGATACATCGAGATCTACTTGTTTTGTTACGCCTTTAATGGTTAGGTCGCCTGTGACCGTGGCTTTGTCTCCAGATATGGAAACACTGGTAGAAGTGAAGGTCATCTCGGGAAACTCTACAGTGTTAAAGAAATCGGTGCCCTTTACATGATCATCGTGGTCGTTATTGCCTGTGGTAATCGACTCGGTCTGAATAGTCGCATTAACAGTAGCCGTTGATCCCTCAACGGTGACTGAAGAGCTGAACTCAGTAAAGTGGCCACGGACTTTTGTGACCATGGCATGACGCGCAACAAAACCGATAGTTGTGTGTGCGGGGTCTAGTACATAAGTTCCATCAAAGTTGCTCATCGAGCTCTCCTATCTAAAAAGATTTTATTTTGTTGTCGTGTCAACAATACACCTTTTTGGTGACATATCAACTAAAGGTCTAAAGAAATTTTTTATTTTATTATTGCAGGTAGTTCGTATTAAATGCTAGTGCTGTTCGCACTTTTTCTATTTTTATTTGGTTAAAAATAGGGCTAGTCTTTACATTCATGACAAACCCGAGATGGCTCAATGATGAAGAACAGTCCCTATGGCGTCTGATGCTTGCCGTGAATCGGAAAGTGAGCAGAGGGATTGATGAGACACTACAACTAGGGTCGGGGCTCACCTCTTCGGAGTTCGCAGTTTTGGTGAATTTATCCGAAAGTCCTGATCATATTATTCGGCTTCGTGATCTCTGCGTCTCTCTTAACTGGGATCGGAGTCGTACGTCTCATCAGATCATAAGAATGGAAAAACGTGGTCTAGTGGTTAAGAAGCGATGCCCGGACGATGGTCGGGGCGTTTATGTTCAGCTGACTCGAGAGGGTGAAGAACGCTTACGATCTGCTGCGCCTGGTCATGTGGAGGTGGTTAGGAAATTGGTTTTTGATCCTATGGGACCAGGACATGTGGCAACCCTACGTGATTACCTTGAAAAGGTCGTGGCTGTCGATTTTGACCCGGATAAATATGTGGGTGGATAAATCCGGGATTTTTCAGGGGCATCCCTGATGCTAAGGGCCCGGTGTTTGCCGCATTATGAAGGGGTAGGGGTAACCGGATAAGTGATAGAAAAGGACTTTAAAAATATGGATACGCATTTTTATGGACGGCGTCTCTCTCGGAGCAACACCCAGAAATGGGTGGGTGGGGTCCTTAGCGGTATTGGGGAAACTTACGGGATTAACATCACTCTTCTTCGAATTCTCTTTGTGGCCAGTATTCTCCTGCCGGGGCCTCAGGTACTTCTTTATATTATTGCCTGGTTTATCATGCCCAAGTACTAAGGTTTTGTCATCAAAACGGTCGTGATCAATATGATCACGACCGTTTTGGGTGTTAAGCGGCTAGTTGCCCTAGTTCTATATCAACATGAGCGGAAAATTGAGCTAGGACGTCGTCAAGCGCAAGGGGTGAGGACTCCATGACTTTAACTCCGTGGCCTCGCAAATTATCAGCGTGAAAGCTGTCGGTGTCGCCGAGGATAAGGACTGGTTTTGTTTGTAATGCTGCAATGGCTTCGCGATCAACCCCCTTGCTAACGTCAATAATCGCGCAGTCGACAGGTTCTAGCTTTGCGGCTTGTGCCGTGGGATTTGACTCCCAAGGCACCGTTACCGCGGCTAATTTTGGCGGTAGATTGCGAAGAATCTCCTGGGTAAGCTCTGTGCTGGCATAAATTCCTGTGGTGCTGATCATTGTGACTCGTCTCCTTGAGGGGAATCTCTGTTATGTGCTCTATGTTGTTCTTATGTAAAAGGATAGAAATCATAACGATCACTGTCGATGATTGTTTATGATCGAAGCTGAGGGGTAGGGTAGGCGCATGGAGCAGCACGAACGTCATAGGGTCATTATTCGCGCGGTGGATTCGGGCAGTAAAACGATCGCGCAATTGTATGAGATCACGGGGGCTTCCGCTGTGACTATCAGGCGTGATTTGTCTGAGTTGGATGCTTTGGGGCGGTGGATAGGGTTCGTGGCGGGGCGCGGACCGTGCGTCGACGGGGTGCCCGCTATCCGTTGGAAGTGCGTAAACATGAACAACCAACTGCAAAAAGGGCGATAGCAAAGGAAGCGGCAGGGATGGTGGATTCAGGGTTTAGCGTGCTCGTGGATTCTGGAACTACCCCCCCTGGAGGCTGCAAAGCTTTTGGCCGGGAAAGATATTCACGCGTTAGCATTGTCCCTTTATGCCGGGGCTGCGCTAGCGCGTGGCGCAGAAACCTCTGTTTTGATACCCGGCGGCGATGTGAATAATGAAGATCTGGCAATCTGGGGTGCGGCAGCCGTAGAAACGGTGCTTTCCATGCGTTTCGATCTTGCTTTTATAGGTGTGTGTGCTTGTGACCCCTCGGTAGGGGTTATGTCTCCAAATCTTAACGAGGCGACGCTTAAACGTGCGGTCTTTCAAGCGTCGCGACGCGTTATCGTCCTTGCTACCCCGGAAAAGTTTTCCCGAGTCTCGTCGCATCGGGTTGCCACTTTTGATCAAGTGGATACGGTGATTACGACAAACGATATTGATATGGAAATTGTTGAGCGTCTCACCAACTTGGGAACAAACGTGGTTATGGTTCCCGTGTGCGATGAGTGATTTTCGGGGAATTACACTGCCTGGTGCGGTGTGGGGATTGGCGTTTTGCCATCGTTGTGTAGGAGCAGAAGGGCATTCTTGATCTCCGCCTGCAGCGCTTCAGCGACTTCGTGGTTTCCTTGGCGTAGTGCTTCTTCGGCCTGGGCGCGGATGCCATCTATGTACTCGCAGAGGCTGGTCGCGTTGGGGAATTTGTGCTTGCATGACTCGACATTGGGTTGTTCGTAGGAGATGGCGCTGGCTATGCCAGCCCCTGTTATGAGGCTCGCTGCTGTAGCTGCCACTGCTGCCATGGTGGTGGCTAGTTTATGGATTTTCAAGGAGGTGTCCTTTCGATAGGGGAATAGTTGTTTCATTTACAAAAGTAATTTAAAGTAAGCCTTTCCTTAACTAAAATTGTTTAAAATCACACTTATAATTTTTTGCTTTTGATGGGTATGTGCGGAGAGGCAGGTGAGGGTGTCGCCTACGGCAAAAGATAAAACGCAAACCCCCTTCTAACAGAAATTCTGATAGAAGGGGGTTTAGAGTGTCCCCGACAGGATTCGAACCTGCGACCTTTGGTACCGGAAACCAATGCTCTATCCACTGAGCTACGGAGACGCGCTGAATACAACGGATGTAATTTTAACCCATAACGCTTAAAAATACGAAGACGCCCCTTATGCGTAGAGTCAAAGGGGGCGTGACGTGCAGGGATGGGGATTAATCCACAACCATACAAATGAGAGTACGAGGGCCATGCACGCCTTCAACACGGTTCAACTCGATGTCTGAGGTAGCGGAAGGACCAGAGATCATCGTGTTGGGTCGCGTGTGATCAAGCTGCGCAACCATCTCTGGAACTCCATAGACTACGTTGTCCATGCGGACGATACAGACGTGGCAGTCGGGCACGAGAGTGAGAGCGCGGCGACCGCAAACCTCGTTGGAAACCAGGCAAATAGTGCCGGTTTGGGCGGAGGTCACGTGCGAATCGGTGACCACGGCGTCCACATCGTTGAGTAGTCGGGGGTCACTCGCGTGGGAGTCGGCTACCGCCTTGCCTTGGAAACCTGCGAATAGTGCGGTATCCAGTCCTTCAGCGTAACGGATCTCTTTTGCCCCACGGGAATTCAGAACCTCTGCGATGCTATTGGCTAGCTCGGCATCGGTGGTCTGAACGACCTGTGCTTTGTAATCCAGGAGACGGTCAATAAGCAGCTCTTTGAGCTCTTCCCGGGGGAGATCGGTCTTGGTGATGTACTCACGAACTACTGGATAGGCGCCCTCAGGAACGCCAGCAAGCTTGTTGGCGTTACGGATGCGCTCGAGGATCTCAGTTTTGGCATCCATTATTAGTTCTCCTTCTTCTGGTTAGCCGCAGGATCGTTGGGGTGGATGCCTTCGGTGCGGGCGTCGGCAAGCAGCTGCTGTGCTTCCTCGGAATCAAACCACTGACGGAAGGACTTCTTTGGAGGAACAGCGGTGTCGCGTACATCGGTCCAGCCGGCCAAGAAACTTGGCAGATGGGTGATTTTTCCTTTGGAACCACCAAGGATGCGGCCCATAAAGACCAGGTGGGTGATCATGTTCCAAAGCTTTGCATGTCCCCATGCGAGCTGCATGCTGCCCATAAGAGCTTTCTCGATCTTTGGAGCATCCGTCTCGATCTTCTTGTGGCGAAGTTCCAGAAGGATATCGGTGAAAGGAATCTTGACGGGGCAGACCTCGTTGCATCGACCGCATAGGGAGGACGCGTAGGGAAGATAAGCGTTGGGGTCGTGCTTATCTTTTATGCCAGTCATCTGAGGCGAAAGGATTGCTCCAATGGGACCAGGATAAGTGGATCCATAAGCATGGCCGCCGGCACGCTCGTAGACGGGGCAAACGTTGAGGCATGCGGAACAGCGAATGCACTTGAGGGCTTCGCGGCCGAGTTCGTCAGCGAGAACTGCAGTTCGTCCGTTATCGACAAGAACAATGTGGAAGTTCTTCGGGCCATCGCCTTCGGTTACGCCAGACCATGTGGAAACATAAGGCGCTTGGCGCTCGCCCGTAGAGGAACGGGGGAGAAGCTGCAAGAAGACTTCAAGATCCTGGAAGGTGGGAAGGATCTTCTCGATGCCCATAACTGAGATCAAGGTCTCTGGAAGGGTCAGGCACATGCGGCCGTTGCCTTCGGACTCCATGATGGTGACGGTTCCGGTCTCTGCGATGCCGAAGTTAGCTCCAGAAATGGCAACCTTTGCCTTCATGAATTGCTCACGTAGGAAGGAGCGCGACGCCTCTGCAAGCTCAGCGGGCTCAGAGGAAAGGGAGTCGTCAGTGTTGGGCATCTCGCGGATGAAGATATCTCGGATCTCAGCACGGTTGCGGTGGATGGCTGGAACCAAGATGTGAGACGGCTTGTCTTTGCCGAGCTGAACGATGAGCTCTGCAAGGTCAGTCTCACGTGCGGAGATTCCGGCTTCACGGAGACGAGAGTTGAGGCCAATTTCCATGGTTGCCATGGACTTGATCTTGACCACGTTCTTCTCGCCGGTTTCCTGGACGAGCTTGGTTACAATGTTTCCGGCTTCTTCAGCGTCGCGAGCCCAGTGAACGTGTCCACCGCGTGCTGTGACGGCCTCTTCAAACTGGACAAGAAGCTCGTCGAGACGCTGTCCCACGTCACGTTTGATTCCAGAACCGGCTTCGCGAACAGCCTCCCAATCGGGCATCTCCTCGGTGACGTTGAGACGCTTACCACGAATCGTGGTGGTTGCCTTAGTTAAATTGCGACGCTGGGTTGCGTTATAAAGCTCATGGTGCGCGGCATGAACAAAGTTCTCGTCGCCACGAAGCTGGCTGATTTCCGATGCGCGAGGTGGCATCGTGGGGGTTCCAAGTGAGACGCTCACAGTATTACCTCTCGGGAGTAGGCGGCGGAATCGGGGGTCCAAGGATGTTCCTTGGTAGAAGCTAGGATCTCGGCGATGTGAATGGCACGAATACCCACGTGTTTACGAGATAGATTTCCGGCGATGTTCATCAAGCAAGAAGAATCTCCACCAGTGACGTACTCGGCGCCGGTGAGCTCGATATTACGAGTCTTATCAGAGACCATCGCGGCGGAGGTTTCGGCATTCTTCAGGGAGAAGGTGCCGCCGAAACCGCAGCATTCTTCTTTGTTGGGAAGCTCTACGAGTTCCATGCCCGCAACCTTGGAGAGTAGGCGGTAAGGGCGATCGCCTAGTTTGATAAAGCGCAGACCGTGGCAGGAGGGGTGGTAAGTGACCTTGTGGGGGAAGAATGCTCCAACATCTTCCACCCCGGCAACGTCGATAAGGAACTCGGGAAGATCGAGAGATTTTTTAGCGGCTTCATGTGCGCCAGCTGCCAAAGTTTTATCGCCATACCTATCTGCGATGTGCTCGTGCTGCTCACGGACCGCCCCGATGCAAGATCCCGAAGGTGCAACAACGTAATCGATGGAAGGATCGGTGAATGCATCCACATAATTACGAATTAGCGGGATAGCTTCCTTTTGGTAGCCGGTGTTGACATGCATCTGGCCGCAGCAGGTCTGGTCCTTAGGAAAGACGACCTCATAGCCAAGTCGGGACAATACGAGTGCAGTTGCTTTTGACGCATCGGGGAACATGGCGTCGCCGATACAAGTGGAAAAGAGCGCTACTCTCACGGTAATTGCTCCTTGCTTCGAGGGAAACGTGGCAGTTTGTTGTGGCGTTCCAAATAGTTGGAAGCGTTACGCGCCACTGGACATAACAAATACTAGCGGGTGTGCCGATGAAATAACATCTGACAACCCCCGGTTACCTGCGCTTATTAACGAAACGTTAGTGTTATTAAAATGTGGAAGGTGGCAGGTGGTGCTGGGGTGTGGTGTGCGTATGTGCACTGAGGGGCGTTTTGCTACAAAATGTGGCGAAAAATACAGCAAGAAAAGTGTGGCGATAAATACATAGAAGCAGTGGTTGAAAATCAACCAAAGGTGTGACCTACTGCAAAAAGAACTAAAATTATGAGTTGGTAGCTATTTCGTCGCAAAATAGTAGTGACCCAAGTCCCTCGAGATGGGAGAAGCAACTAGTGTTTTCACCTGTAACGGATGCTGTAGGCGGAAGCCTTGGCCTCTCGGCGCTGTGCGCCATATTGCCGCTCATTGGCTTCTTTGTGTTCCTGATGGTGCTCAAATGGAAGGCTCACTGGTCCGCGCTCGCGAGCGTGGTGGTAGCTCTTCTAGTCGGCATCATCTTTTTTCATATGCCAGCCAACCTTGCGGTGCTCGCTTTTTCTCAAGGCGTAGCATTTGGTATTTTTCCGATCGTATACATCATTTGGATGGCCGTATGGGTCTATGACCTCACGGTTATCTCAGGGCGTTTCGATGATCTTCGTACGATCTTTGCCAAGGTCGGTCGAGGGGACATGCGCGTCCAGGCAATGTTAATCGGCTTTGCCTTTGGTGGCCTCCTAGAGGCTCTCGCTGGCTTTGGCGCTCCGATTGCTATCGTTGCCGCAATGCTTCTGGCCATCGGCCTTAAGCCGATCAAGGCTGTTTTGGTTACCTTTGTGGCAAACTGCGCCCCTGTCGCTTTCGGCGCTATGGCTATTCCGGTAACCACAGGTGGTCTGCTTACTCAGATCCCAGGTGAGCAAGTAGCCGCGATGGCTGGTCGCCAGGTTTCTTTGATCGCACTAGTCGTGCCGTTTATTCTGGCGTTGATTATGGATGGCACACGAGGTGTGCGTCAGACGTGGCCAATGGCACTTTTGCTGGGCGTGGCTTTTGGCGGTGGACAGTTCCTCGGATCCAATTACTTCTCCTATGTGCTTACTGACGTTGTTGCTTGCCTCCTTTCTCTTACATGCGGTGTGCTGTTCCTCCGGGTGTGGAAGCCAACTACCCCCGAAGATCAGGCATCCTCTATCAATGCTGATGAGCTACATCTGACCCCGGAACGAACCATCTTGGCTTTGTTACCGTATCTTCTCATCGTCTTTGTCTTCTCTTTCACCAGCCTTTGGAAGATCGGCGTTAACGTTCCTGCAGCTTTGCGGTCCACCGATATGAAGATTCAGTGGCCAGGTTTGCACGGACATATTGTTAATGCGGCCGGTGAGCCGGTTAATAACACCATCTTTAACTTCAACTGGTTGTCTACCCCTGGCACGATCATGTTCTTCTGCGGTCTGATCACAGTTGCGGTGTACACCGCGTTCTCTCGTGGCGGAAAGTACCCAATGAACTTTGGCACAGGCCTAGCTCAGTTGGGCAAGGGGGCGTATAAGATGCGGTACTCTGCCCTCACTATCGCGGCGGTAATGGGTCTGGCATACACCATGAATATGTCCAGCCAGACTGCCTCTATTGGTGCTTTCTTGGCTGCAACTGGATCGGTATTCCCACTTCTTTCTCCGCTGCTGGGTTGGGTTGGAACGTGGGTTACTGGCTCTGCGACTTCCGCAAATGCCCTGTTCGCTCAGATGCAGGCCACTACAGCCTCTCAGGTGGGTGTAAGTCCAACGCTCTTGGTGGGTGCCAATACTGCTGGTGCGACCTTGGGCAAGATGATGAGCCCACAGACTCTGACTATCGCCGCTGGCGCTGTCCAAATGGAAAATGGCGAGCGCACAATTATGGGTCAGGCGTGGAAGTACTCCCTTGGATTGCTGGTTTACTTGTGCATCATCATTTACTTACAGTCAACCCCAGTTCTCGGATGGATGGTTGTGGGCTAAACTGCTAACCCATGACACCAGCGGATCTTTCACACCTGATTAAGCGCACTGCTACTACTATCCTTGAGTCACGTGGTCTCGATGCCTCGGTTTTGCCTGAGACAGTAGTCGTGGAGCGCCCGCGTAACCCCGAACATGGGGATTATGCGACAAACGTTGCCCTTCAAGTGGCTAAAAAGGTGGGAATGAATCCGCGTGAGCTTGGGCAGTTGCTTGTCGACGCCTTAGCTCTTGATGAAGCCGTCGCGGAGGCCGGTATCGCCGGCCCGGGCTTTATCAATATTCGCCTTGCTGCTGCGGCCCAGGGGGAGATCGTTGCTAAGATTCTCGCTGCAGGTGAGGCATTTGGTCATTCAGACCTCTATGCAGGTAGCCGTGTGAATCTAGAGTTTGTTTCTGCAAACCCAACAGGGCCGATTCATCTAGGTGGCACCCGGTGGGCAGCTGTAGGAGACTCTTTAGGCCGCGTCTTGGAGGCTTCAGGCGCTGAAGTCACAAGAGAGTATTACTTCAATGATCACGGACGCCAGATCGACAGATTCACCAATTCGCTCGTTGCTGCGGCAAAGGGTGACCCCACGCCAGAAGATGGTTATGGCGGAGACTACATCAACGACATAGCAGAAGCTGTGGTTGCATCGCATCCTGATGTTCTTACTCAGGAGCCTACGGAGATGTTGGAGACGTTCCGTTCTGTTGGCGTAGAGATGATGTTTAGTCACATCAAAGAGTCGCTCCATGAATTTGGTACTGACTTTGACGTCTTTTTCCATGAAAACTCATTGTTTGAATCAGGCGCTGTTGATAAGGCGATTGAACGCCTGAAAGAAAATGGAAATCTATATTTCCAAGACGGAGCTTGGTGGCTCAAGTCTTCTGATTATGGTGATGACAAAGACCGCGTTGTAATTAAGTCAGATGGCGATGCAGCCTATATTGCCGGTGACATTGCATACGTAGCTGACAAATTCGAGCGTGGACACAACCTGTGTATCTACATGCTTGGTGCAGATCATCACGGATATATCTCTCGTTTGCGTGCTGCTGCTGCAGCACTGGGGTATGAGCCCAACAGCGTGGAGGTTCTCATCGGACAGATGGTGAATCTGGTCCGCGATGGGCAAGCAGTTCGCATGTCCAAACGCGCGGGCACCGTGATCACTTTGGATGATTTAGTTGAGGCCATTGGCATTGATGGTGCTCGGTATTCCATGATCCGATCATCGGTGGACTCTAGCCTTGATATTGATCTGGCATTGTGGCAATCGCAAAGCAGCGATAACCCTGTTTATTACGTCCAGTATGGTCATGCACGTCTGTGCTCGATCGCGAGGAAAGCTGGTGATTTGGGGATAACCGCTATTGACCCCAATTTTGCTTTGTTGACCCATGACCGTGAAGGTGATCTGATACGTACGCTGGGAGAGTTCCCTGCAGTAGTAAAGGCTGCCGCTGAGCTGCGCGAGCCACATCGTGTCGCACGTTATGCGGAAGAATTGGCTGGAACATTCCATCGTTTTTATGATTCGTGCCAAATCCTGCCTAAAGCAGGTGAAAGTCCGCAGTCTGTTCACACCGCGCGTCTTGCCCTGGCTAATGCCACCCGTCAGGTTCTTGCTAATGCCTTGGGCCTGGTTGGTGTTACAGCACCGGAGCGCATGTAACTGTGGAGAGCTTTAACGCACTTCCACCACATGTATGGCCTAGAGGTGCTCGTCGAGAAGCTAACGGAGAAGTCACGGTTGCGGGAGTTTCCCTATCCGAAATGGCTGAGCGATACGGAACTCCGGTTTTTGTGGTGGATGAGGACGACTTCCGTGATCGTTGTAAAGACATGGCTGCTGCTTTTGGTGGAGCCGAAAAAGTTCACTATGCGTCAAAAGCATTTTTGACTCGCCGAATTGCCCGGTGGGTGGAGGAAGAGGGACTTAACCTCGACATTGCTTCTCTAGGAGAGTTTCAAGTTGCGCTAAGCGCTAATTTTCCTCCTGGACGTATAACAGCTCATGGCAACAATAAGAGTGAGGAATTTCTTCGGGTTCTGGTGTCACATCGAGTCGGACACATTGTGATCGATTCCATGACAGAGCTAGAGCGTTTAGAAAAGATCGCGGCTGAGGCAGGGGTTACCCAGCCTGTCATGGTTCGTGTAAAACCTGGCATCGAGGCGCATACGCATGAGTTTATTGCTACGAGTCATGAGGACCAGAAGTTCGGATTCTCTCTGGCCTCTGGCTCGGCATATGCGGCAGCAAAACGTGTTATTGAATCTGCGTCTCTATATCTGATTGGTTTGCATTGCCATGTGGGATCGCAAGTTTTTGACGCCCAAGGTTTCAGTTTGGCGGCCCAACGAGTACTGACGTTGTATTCGAAGATTCATTCAGAGCTGGGCATAGACTTGGAACAGCTAGATCTAGGTGGTGGCTACGGTATTGCCTACACTGAAGATGAGACCCCCCTTGACGTAACTTCAGTGGCCCAAGATTTATTGGCTGCGGTGGATGACGTAGCTCGTACCTTGGATATTGATGCTCCCGAAGTGCTGGTTGAACCCGGGCGTGCCATCGCGGGGCCATCTACTGTGACAGTGTATTCCGTAGGGACTGTAAAAGACGTACATGTAACCGATAAACAGCTACGGAGATATATCGCTGTGGACGGTGGCATGAGCGATAATATTCGTCCTGCGCTGTATGAAGCAGAGTATGACGTGCGGGTGATCAACCGTAACGTTGCAGGAGATCTCGTGCCTAGTCGGATCGTAGGGTCACATTGTGAAGCTGGCGATATTCTGATTCATGATCGGGAACTTCCAAGCGGAATTATCGAGGGAGACCTCATAGCTTTGGCGGCTACTGGAGCTTATTGTTTTGCAATGAGCAGCAGATACAACATGATGGGGCGACCGGCAGTAGTAAGTGTTAAGGCAGGGCAGTCTCGTGTAATGGTTCGGCGGGAGACTATCGAGGACCTACTTGCTTTGGACGAAGGCTAAAACCGCTGGAGTAATGCATACGTGCAGGGGGGCATGCACAAGCACTTTCCGGTTGTTTACCTCCTTGAGCCGTTTCCTCCTTATAAAGTATTGATACTGGCTGCTCCCTAATCGTGAGATCTTAATGTAGGGATGAAAAGTAGTGTGGGTCCCCTGAACGGGAACCCACAGGTAAAGACGCTGCTACAATGCTTCGAAAACCAGTGTTCTACTTTTGCTCTGAAGGAGTCTTATGTCGACTGAACAGCACATCAGCGCCACGTTCAATCCCGGAAAAGGGGAGGGAGCCCCGGTAGGCATTGCGATTTTGGGCTATGGAACAGTCGGCAGCCAAGTGCTGCGCCTTCTTACTGAGAACGCTAGCGATTTCAAGAGCCGTTCTGGCGGGCCGCTTGAGATCAAGGGAGTAGCTGCGTCAAGCAAAGAAAAACACAAAGGTTCCCTGGCAGATACGCTGGGAGTTCTTACGGATGACGCTCGCTCCCTTATTGAACGAGAAGACGTCGATATTGTCGTAGAAGTCATCGGCGGAATTGATTATCCGCGTGAGCTAATCCTCAAAGCGCTGCGTTCGGGGAAATCAGTAGTTACTGCTAACAAAGCTTTGGTAGCCGCACATTCTGCTGAGCTTGCACAAGCCGCAGATGAAGCAGGCGTAGATTTATATTTTGAAGCTGCCGTAGCCGCGGCTATTCCGGTAGTAGGACCCTTGCGACGTTCCTTAGCGGGAGACCAAGTGCAATCCGTAGCGGGGATCGTCAACGGTACCACTAACTTTATCCTGGATGCGATGGATTCCACCGGAGCCTCCTATGACGATATGCTCGCTGAAGCCACGCGGTTGGGCTATGCGGAAGCTGACCCAACCGCTGATGTTGAAGGCCACGATGCAGCAAGTAAAGCGGCCATTCTAGCTTCTCTGGCCTTCCATACCCGGGTTACTTCGGATGATGTACATTGCGAGGGTATTTCTAAGATCACGGCAAAAGACATAGAAGCAGCAAAACAGGCCGGTTACACCATCAAGCTTTTGGCCATCTGTGAGCGGTTACAAAGAGAAAACGGCGAAGAAAAAGTCTCTGCACGTGTTCACCCGACCCTGGTTCCCCGAAGCCACCCGTTGGCAAGTGTGAGCAAGTCCTTCAATGCAGTATTCGTTGAAGCGGAGGCTGCAGGACGCCTGATGCTCTACGGAAATGGTGCAGGAGGAAACCCCACTGCGTCGGCAGTACTCGGCGATATTGTAGGGGCTGCGCGCAACAAAGTATTCGGAGGACGCGCTCCAGGCGAGTCAACGTATGCGAACCTACCGATCGCAAGCTTTGGGGAGGTCCTTACCCGCTTCCATATCGATATGGAGGTAGAAGACCGCGTTGGTGTTCTTGCTGATCTTGCACAGATTTTTGCTAAGAACGGTATCTCCCTCAGTACGATCCGTCAGGAAGAAAAAGACGGACACGCACGTCTTATCGTTGTCACGCATACAGCTCTTGAGGCGGACTTGGAAAAAACCGTTGAAAATATCAAGGATTCCGATGCAGTTAAGCAGATCAGCAGCGTGATTCGTTTGGTAGGAGAGTAGTCGTAACTCATGAGTATTGAGCTCGAAGTAGGCAAAAAGGTTTCAGTTACCGTCCCGGCTTCCTCCGCTAACTTAGGGCCTGGCTTTGACACATTAGGGCTTGCTGTGTCGTTGTATGACACCGTTGAGGTAGAAGTAGTTGCTGCGGGCCTTAGTGTAGAGGTTTTCGGAGAAGGCCAGGGGAATCTGCCATTAGATGGCTCTCATCTTGTTGTGAAAGCACTGCGCGCTGGACTTAAAGCAGCGGACGTGCAAGCTCCTGGGCTGAAAGTGGTGTGTCACAATTCTATCCCGCAGTCTCGTGGGTTGGGCTCTTCCGCGGCGGCTGCCGTAGCAGGGGTATGCGCAGCCAATGGTTTAGCGGGTTTTCCTTTGAGCAATGAGCAATTAGTGCAGCTATCTTCTGCTTTTGAAGGGCATCCGGATAATGCAGCGGCATCTGTGCTGGGGCAGGCTGTGGTCTCTTGGACGGAAATACCAGTAGACGGCCGGACGGAGCCGCAATACAGAGCGGTTACCATCCCGGTTGCTGAGTCGATTATGGCTACTGCACTGGTGCCAAACTTCCATGCGTCGACAGAAGCCGTCCGCAGGGTCCTTCCTACGGACGTGACTCATGTGGATGCGCGATTCAACGTGTCCAGGTGTGCGGTGATGACTGTTGCTTTGCAGCATCATCCGGAACTCCTGTGGGAGGGGACGCGCGATCGGTTGCATCAGCCGTATCGCGCTGACGTGCTGCCTGTGACTGCGGAGTGGGTTAATCGGTTGCGCAATAGAGGCTACGCTGCTTATCTTTCAGGGGCTGGGCCCACTGTGATGGTGCTCTCCACAAAACCGGTCGATGAGTCTGTGCTTAACGACGCCCGCGAAGCCGGCTTAAGAGTCCTTTCGCTGAAGGTCGCTCAGCCGGTTTCTGTCACCGTTTCCTAGTGCTCGTGGCGCTCGGTGTTGCTATTGATCTTTATGGCGCAGTATGTAGGACCTTCGTCTGGTTTGAGGCTTACATCGAGATCTGTATTGAGGACTAATGCCTGGAGCATTCCAGCATGAATAGCGCAGAGAAATCTGCTGGGCCTTTCATCGCCAGTGATAAAAGGGCATGAGTAAAGACGTAGTTCATCTTCATGCTCGATGGGATCAAAACCCATGAGACGGAGACGCCGAGCCAAGATAGCAGGGGTTTTTCTGGGGGTACAGGTTTTGTGCATGACCTGACCCCATTCAAGACCTATTTCTCGTGCTAACTCCAAAGGTGTGTTGTCCGCTGCGAGACGCTGCACGAGAATTCTAATGAGCGTTACGTATTCCGAGGCTACGGCTCTGTTGTCTGGAATTCTGGACCGATATACCAGCGAGGGGCGCCCTCTACCCTTACTAGGAGCAGTGACAGTTTGTATCGCCTTGCGTTCTAGAAGCTCATCTAAGTGGCCACGGGCAGTATTGATGTGCATACCAAGGGTTGCGGCAAGCTCTTGAATCTTGGCACCATCTTCAAAGCTTGCGACGGTGTCTAACACTTCGCGCTGTTTTTGGCTCAGGCTTAGGGCCTCCGGGAAGAGGTCGGTGGTAGGGCGGGGCGCTCGCTGGTTCATGGATTGTCCTCATCTAACAAACCTTGGCGCAAATGCAGATAGTGCATCCTGATTGCGGATGCCGTTGATGCCTGGTTTGTAACGTCTATTTCTAGCATAAAAGACATGTTGTATCACTTCCATACTGGTCTATGATTTATGTCACTTTAGGTATGGTGTGGGCTATTATGAGGAAATCTCGCCAGAATGTCCGGGACCGGGTAGAGAGATGATTTCATAGTCGCCATCGGCAACATGTTTTCTCAGGTCGATTTTGTCAAACTTACCCACGGAAGTCTTATCGATGGAATCAACAAAAGCCCAGTATTCCGGGATCATCCAGTTGGGGAAGGTATCGCGAAGCCGTGAGCGGAGCTGTTCTGCTGTGGTGTGATTACACGGTATGTCTGGAGAGACCACGGTAACAGCGAGGGGGCGTTCGCCCCATTTGGGGTCTGGATATCCGATTACTGCGGCCTCGACAACTTCTGTGGCCGCCATGATCTCATTTTCAAGCATCGCGGAATAGATCCACTCGCCGCCTGATCGTATGACATCCCTAGCCCTGTCGTGGATGGTGAGAAATCCGTCTCGGGTTACAGAGCCAACGTCGCCGGTACGCAACCAACCATCGGAAGTAAATTGTTCGGGAGCATCTTCAACATGGCGTTCTCGGAAAGTTGAAGCAGGTCCCGTACCTTCTTCCGAGTGTGAGTGATAGTAGCGGGTTGTTACCCAGTTTCCGCGTACCTGGATCTCTCCCTGATTGCGGTCGGTAGCGCTCATAACCTCGCCATCGTTAACAACGCGATACTCCAAGGAGACAGGGAAACGCCCCTGGCTGATTCGGTAGCTTCTCCGGGTTTCGCCAGATACTCCTGAGGGAGGGCGAGCGACTGTTCCTATAGCGAGAGTTTCTGTCATGCCCCAGACATGTACTACGTCAACGCCATAACGCTCTTCCCACAATTTGATCAGGATAGGAGGGACTGCGGAACCTCCAACATAGATCTCTTGCAAACTCATGCGCTCTGGGGAGTGGCGCATGTAGTGCACCATGAGCTGAATCCATAGGGTTGGTACCCCGTGCGCGACCCTAGGAAGCGCTGTGGCAATAATCTTTGCCAGGGAAGGCCCAGATACATCCGCGCCGGGGAAGACTAGTGGTGTTCCTGACATGAAGGCTGCGACGGGGACGCACCAGCTTAAAATGTGATAGAGGGGAACGCAGCAGAGGAACGATTGACCGTGCGTAACGGCTAAAGAATCTGTAGTTCGCAAATTCATACACTGCAGGTAGAGAGCGCGGTGAGAGTAAACAACTCCTTTGGGGGCTCCAGTAGTGCCAGTGGAATAGCAGATGGCAACTGCATTATTTTCTTCAATGACAGGCCAGTCATAGATTGTGCTTCTGCTGTCTAAGAGGGCCTCGTAGGAATAGCAGGTGATATTACTCGGAACAAAACGCGCTGCAGCGGCAATATCATCGCGACCGATAAAAATTACGGAACGGACCGACGGGCAGCCTTCATTTAAAATGGTGCCTAGTTGCTTGGCTAACCGCTGATCGGCAACGATTACTTGATCTTCCGCGTGATTGATAATGTGTCGGATCTGGTCGTTCATCAATTGCTTATTGAGTGGATTAAACACAGCCCCCATGCAGCCCACAGCGAAGAGCGTTTCTAAGTGCTCCGAGCAGTTATACATCATGGAAGCAACGCGTTGATCTGCGGTGATGCCTAGCTCATCGCGGAGAGCATGTGCCAGAGCTGCGGCGCGTGCCGCGATCTCTGCAAAGGTGGTTTCTTGCATAGAGTCGCCCTCAAACGTAGACACTTTGGTCTCGGCATGGATCTGCGATCCATAGGTGAGGATCTGTGCAAGATTGAGCGGAATAGGCTGCATCGTACTGAGCATGACTTACACCATAGTTGCGAAAATTGCCTCGAGTTCACCTCACACGCATTTATGCGTTAGACTGCGTTACGAGCTTCACATAATTTTTGTACTGACCGCGTTTCGCTGAATAATAGCCCCGAGACGCAGTGTTCAGTTCCCGCTTTAGAAGTTCACCACCGAATTGCTGTCAAGGTCGCGCCGGCGAAATAATGCACCCTCGCATGTGTGCGTTCTTAATGCATTTGGTAGGGATTCTCGGGCACCTACGCCATCAGTACCTGAATCCAGTTAATTCCACAGCATGCTTTCCAGTGGTGGTCACTTGGTTGAATACTTTTCCCGGTGACATCTTTTACCTCTGGTAAAGGCGATGAAAGGACATCTGTGACAACAACAGATAACGGCGCACAGCGTAATCTTGCTGCATTGCGTCTGCCCGAGCTGCGTAAGATCGCCGCTGAAATGGGTCTAAAAGGCACCTCTGCATTGCGCAAAGGTGATCTTATCGCCGCGATTAGCGGCGCGCAGGGGGGAAAAGCTGCACAGAGCGGGCATAGTGCCGCGCCTGCAGCAAAGCGTAATGCTCGAGCACAGGCTGCCCCCAAAGCAGAGAAAGACTCTGCACCTGTAGAAAACTCGGTTCCAGAAGTATCTAAGGAACAACAAGAAAAAGCTGACCAGGTTCCAGCTAAGGAGTCCAAGTCGCGTCGCCGTCGCGTTCTGAAGACCACAGGAACCATGGATTCAACTCATGAAACAGCTTCCAGTGAGCCTATTTCACAGGAATCCTCGCCAGCAGAGGAAGAAAAGCCACGGCGACGCCGTGTGACTCGTCGCGTAGAAGTTTCTTCGGAGAAGCGCGACCCTGCAGAGAATTCTCCGCAGGATAAAACGGATACGCCCAGCGAATCGAATGATGGTGTAGCACGAGTTTCCGAGAATGGCGATGCAGAGGATGAAAATCGCTATGAGTCGCGTTCGGCTGCTCGACGTGCTCGGCGTAATCGTGCTCGTCGGGAACACCGTGAAGACCGTCAGACGTCTCAGCGCGAGGACAATCACGCTGAGGGCGATCGATCTTCTAACGATGAGGAACAGCGCAAAGAAGCATCCGTTGATAACGTGAAGGCAACGGGGCGTCGAGAAGCCTCTGAACAGCAGGCTGCAGATCAGCCGCAAACTCGGGAAACTCGTGAGGGCTCTGAAAATGAGCATCCTCGTCAGCGCAATGGCCGTCACCATGAGCGTGGCGAGCGTGGGGATCGTAACCGTCGTAACCGCCGTAATCGTCGGGGTCGTGACCGCGACGATCATCGGGATAACTCCAACATTGAGCCCCGTGAAGACGAGGTTTTGCAGAACATCGCCGGCATCCTCGACATTGTGGATAGCAATGTCGCTTTCGTGCGGACCTCGGGCTATCATGCAGGCTCTGCAGATGTCTACGTTAACAACCAGATGATTCGTCGTTTGGGTTTACGTGCTGGCGATGCCATCACCGGACAGGTTCGGATGAACGGCGATAACAACCATGGCGGGCATCATGGGCATAATCGTGGACGCAACCGCCAAAAGTACAATCCGTTGGTTCGCGTTGAATCTGTCAACGGCATGTCCGTAGAAGAAGCTAAGGCTCGTCCGGACTTTTCTAAGCTCACTCCGCTGTACCCGAACCAGCGACTGCGTTTGGAAACAGAGCCGAAGATCCTTACCACTCGTGTGATCGACTTGATTATGCCTATCGGCAAAGGCCAGCGTGCGCTTATCGTGTCTCCGCCAAAAGCTGGTAAGACTACGATTTTGCAAAACATCGCTAATGCCATCGCCACGAATAATCCCGAGTGCTATTTGATGGTGGTGCTTGTCGACGAGCGCCCTGAAGAAGTCACCGACATGCAGCGCTCCGTCAAGGGTGAGGTTATTGCCTCTACCTTCGACCGTCCGCCAAGCGAGCACACTGCTGTAGCCGAGTTGGCAATCGAGCGTGCTAAACGACTCGTAGAACAAGGACAAGACGTTGTGGTGCTTCTAGATTCCATCACTCGCCTTGGCCGCGCTTATAACAACTCTTCGCCTGCTTCAGGTCGTATCCTGTCCGGTGGCGTGGATTCGAACGCCCTCTATCCTCCAAAGCGCTTCCTGGGTGCGGCTCGTAACATCGAAAATGGTGGTTCGCTGACCATCATTGCTACTGCAATGGTAGAAACTGGTTCTGCAGGCGACACCGTGATCTTTGAGGAGTTTAAGGGCACCGGCAACGCAGAGCTCAAACTGGACCGTAAGATCTCCGAGCGTCGAGTATTCCCCGCAGTAGACGTTAACCCGTCAGGAACTCGTAAGGACGAGCTGCTTTTGGTTCCTGAAGAAGCTCGCATCATGCATAAGTTGCGCAGGATTCTCGCAGCCTTGGACAACCAACAGGCCATCGACTTACTTATTAAGCAGCTTAAGAAGACCAAATCTAATGGTGAGTTCTTGATGCAGATCGCTTCAAGTGCGCCGATGGCTGCAGACGCCGAGGAGGAGTAATGGCCCAGGTATCAGCAGTCGATGACATCGTCTCGGAGTACCAGGGTATTGAAGCTCAGATGGCCGACCCGGAAACCATGGGCGACCAGATGTTGTTTCGGAAATTGTCTAAGCGTTACTCCGAGCTACAGCCGATCATCAATGTGAATAACAAGTTGGTGCAGGCCAGAGATGATTATGAAGTAGCTAAAGAGATGGCACACGAGGACCATGAATTCCAAGAAGAGGCAGCTCGCTTGGAAACTGAAGTTGTGGTTCTTGAAGAACAACTTGCGGATCTTCTCGCGCCTCGTGACCCACATGATGGCGATGACATCGTCATGGAGGTGAAAGCAGGCGCAGGTGGCGAGGAAGCTGCTTTGTTCGCCGGCGAGCTGGTGCGCATGTATCAGCGCTATGCGGATAAGCACGGCTTTGCTATCGAGGTTTTGGACTCCTCCGAGTCTGATTTGGGAGGTGTCAAGGATATGACTCTGTCTATCCGATCAAAGACGCCTTCTCGTGATGGAGCCTGGAGCGTGTTCAAATTTGAGGGCGGAGTCCATCGTGTGCAACGTGTTCCGGTTACAGAGTCTCAAGGCCGCATCCAAACCTCTGCCGCAGGTGTGCTGGTGTATCCAGAGCCTGACGAGGTAGCGGAGATTGAGATCGACGACAAAGATTTGCGTATCGACGTCTACCGTTCCTCCGGTAAGGGAGGTCAGGGTGTGAACACGACTGACTCTGCTGTGCGTATTACGCACCTTCCTACTGGTTTGGTTGTTACCTGTCAGAAGGAACGGTCACAGATTCAGAACAAAGCTCGAGCCATGCAGGTTCTCGCCGCGCGTCTGCAATCTATGGCTGAAGAACAAGCTGAGGCGGAAGCCGCCGAAGGGCGTGCTGCGCAGATTCGCACAATGGATCGTTCCGAGCGCATCCGTACATATAACTGGCCAGAGAACCGGATCTCCGATCACCGTATCGGTTTTAAGGCGAATAACCTTGACTCAGTGCTCAACGGTGAACTGGATGACCTGTTCACTGCACTACGGGCCGCAGAACGCGCGGAACGTCTGGAAGCTGAGTAAAGTAGTTTCGTGTTAATTACTTCTCTGAGAGACGCCGAGGCCACCCTGGAAGCAGCTGGGGTGGCCTCCCCGCGTAACGATGCTCAGATCATAGCTGCGCATCTTCTGGGGTGTACGCTCATGGAGCTTGGGTTGCGTATGCGCGAACCTACCCCGGATCAGTTTGAGGCGCTTGTTGCACGTCGCGCGCAACGTGAACCGTTACAGCACATCATAGGAAAAGCGTGGTTCGGTCCACTTATACTGAAAGTCGGCCCTGGAGTTTTTATCCCGCGTCCAGAAACAGAAGTGCTTGCTGATTGGGCTGTACAACAGCTTAGTGGCGGAGAAACAGTCGTGGACCTGTGTACCGGGTCGGGGGCTTTAGCGGCTTACGTCGCAACGCTCGTCCCTACGACAAAGGTTACTGCAGTGGAGCTTTCTCCTTCTGCTGCCCACTATGCCCAGGAAAATCTTCCTCCTAGCGTGAACCTAATCATTGGAGATGCAACAGATCCGAATGTGCTGAGGCCATTGATGGGAACTGTAGACGTGCTTGTAAGCAATCCTCCGTATGTGCCAGAAACGCCTGATCTTACTCCTGAGGTTTATTACGATCCGGCAATGGCCGTGTTCTCGGGTAAAGACGGGATGGACATGATCAAACTTTTGATTCCTGTGATCCATGAACTTTTGGCGCCCCATGGGAGAGTAGGGATAGAACATGATGATGCAACGTCCCTAGCCGTACTCCAAGAATTTCGCGCTCATGGCGGATTTGAAGAGATTACCGTTGTGAAGGATCTTACGGGTCGAAATCGATTTGTTACGGCGAGTAAGCTTCCTTAAAAAGAACGTAGTTGTGCCCGGACATCGGGAGAGATTATCCATCTCTACACCATAAGACGAAAGAAAATATATCGTGAGCAGAATTTATGACTGCAGTGATGCAAGTATTCGTAACGCTGCGCTCAAGGTAGCAAGTGACGCGGTCAAAGATGGTCGCCTTGTGGTGATGCCTACGGATACTCTCTACGGCATCGGCTGCGATGCGTTTGATAACAATGCGGTGGCAAAACTTCTGACCACCAAGCAGCGCGGTCCTGATATGCCTGTGCCCGTGCTAGTAGGAAGCTGGGATACAGCCCGCGGGCTTGTTCATTCCTACTCAGAACAGATGAGAACGCTTATAGAGGCATTCTGGCCAGGTGCCTTGAGTATCGTAGTTGCTCAAGCGCCGAGTTTGCAGTGGAACTTAGGCGACACTCGTGGCACAGTCATGCTGCGTATGCCGTTGCATCCTGTTGCAATTGAGCTCCTGCGGGAAACCGGTCCGATGGCGGTATCTTCGGCTAATGTTTCTGGGCAAAAGCCTGCCACTACGGCATTAGCCGCCCAAGAACAGCTGGGAGATGCCGTGAGTGCGTACCTTGATGGAGGCGCAACGCCAGTGGGCACGGCCTCAACGATTATTGATCTTTCTGGACCTTCGCCTCGAATTTTGCGAGAGGGCGCAATTAGCGCTGAACGCATTGCAGAGGTGCTGGATCTTGATGTGGAGATATTACGCTAAATGGGCGCTGGAGTTGCTGGTGTGCCAATGAGGGAGTTGGCGCTTGTCATTTTGGTGGCTGCTGCGCTGACGTACCTCACTACGGGCATTGTTCGTTATTCCATGGTCCGATCGGGCCGCATGGGAGAAATTCGTGAGCGTGACGTCCACACTCAACCGAAGCCTCGGCTGGGTGGCGTGGCAATGTTTACGGGGTTTCTTGGCGCAGTATTCCTTGCGGACCAGCTTCCAGCCTTGACCAGAGGGTTTCAGCCGATTACGCCAGAGATGAGTGCCGTGATTTGGGCTGGGGTAGTCATTGTTACCGTGGGGATTATTGATGATCTTTACGAGCTCGATGCCATAACCAAATTATTTGGGCAGATCCTTGGATCAGTTGTGATGAGTATTCTTGGTCTGACCTGGTCATTGCTTTATGTCCCTTTTGGTGGTGGCACCACCGTTATTCTTGATCAAGTTGCGTCAACCATAGTGACGGTCTTGTTTACGGTGACGCTGATTAACGCCATAAACTTTGTAGATGGACTCGACGGTCTGGCTGCAGGGCTCGGCATGATAGCAGGGCTTTCGATCCTGGTTTTCTCCATGACGGTGCTCCATGACCAAGGGGGCATGGTATCGGCCTATCCTCCGGCAATTATCGCGGCAGCTCTTGTGGGAATGTGTGCAGGCTTCCTTCCTCATAACTTTGAGCCGGCAAGAATTTTTATGGGGGATTCGGGTTCTATGCTGATTGGACTTTTGCTTGCGGCGGCATCCACCTCAGCGAGCGGAAAAATCGATATGAGTCTCTATGGAACCGTGGATGTTATCGCTCTTATGTCTCCGATCATTGTAGTGATTGCCGCTGTTTTTGTTCCTATGTTAGATCTGGTTATGGCCGTTGTCCGGCGAGTACGTAAAGGGCAATCTCCTTTTTCCGCAGATAAGATGCATCTGCATCATAGACTGTTATCTCTTGGGCATACTCATCGCCGTGTAGTGCTGGTTCTCTACTTATGGGTTTCCGTTGTAGCCTTTGGAGCGGTTTCATTTTCGATTGTGCCGCCTGTTGTCGCGGTCATCGGAATTGTGATCGCTATGTTTATAGCTTTCCTGGCCACGCGTGGCCCAGTGCGACGTGCTAACGAACTGGGAAAAGCTGTGCGGAAATGATGCCTCATGGCTAGGAAGCTAGGTTTTGTTATATGGCTTCGGCTGAGGCAAACGGATTTTGCATTGGCAAGGTAGCCCCATGATCAGCCGTAGTTTTCCTAAATAACTAGTGATCTAGATAGGATCTCAACTCGTGACTAATTTGAATCCCGGCCAAAGCGCTTCACCTTATGACGATCATCGGCGTCCATTGCTAAGGGCTCTGAAATATGGTTGCGGTGCGTTAACGCTAATAACTTTGGTCTCATTAGTGGCCTGGGGCTGGGCCCGGGATCTTCCTGGTATATGGGGAGTCCTGCTCGGTGCGGCTATTGGCGGTGGCTTTGTATTACTTACCGCCCTGAGCGTGTTGGTAACGTCAAATACCTCAGCTGCGACTACCGGAGCCATAGTGCTGGGGGGATGGCTACTGAAGATCGTTGTTCTTATTATTGTTCTGGTGAGCATCCGAGGTGTGGATTTTTATGATAAATACGCATTTCTTGTCACACTCGTTCTTGCATTGGTTGTGGTGCTTGCGTGTGAAGTCTGGGGTGTGATTACTTCAAAGGTGACTTATGTGAGCTAAGGGCTGTAGCCCTTTGGGTAGCCAAAGAATCTTGTGTGGTTGTTTGTTGGGGCTATTTCGCGCTAGAAAATTTCTATCGTGGAATAGCCCCGTTTTGTACTGTAATCAAACAGTATTTTGTTTTGCGCGCAGACTTTTGTCAGCTTGCCTAGGCGGGAGGCTCTGGCGCAGCTTTTTTCGGCGGGTTTGGTGGGGGAGATAAAAGGCAAGGAAGCGACTATAAAGTTATCCTCTTTCCCTGAATCTGGTGGGGTGGAATGGCATGCGCATGTGTGGGTAGGGGGGGCAGGGGTAGTACCCCTAAGAACATACAGTGATTGACGTCACAATTCTGCATTTTCCCCGCTTATTGCCTTAATTAAAGTTTCTGACATCAAGGGGGTGTTTATAGGACTGGGCTATATGGGAAAATCAATGAACTGCCTGATAGGGTAATCCGCGGGTTGCTTAAGTTTGCGGTTGTAAGCTTTTAAGCGAGATCCCCTGCGATCGCCATGCTGATGTGCGACGGAGTCCGTGGTGGTCGCAGAGAGTTTTCAGACGTCCATCGCACCGCACACTCGCTTGAGCGGGTAATATGCGGCCCGAACGCGGGAGAGAACGCTGAGCGTTACAACATTGGCCATGAAGGGCGAATTTCACGCGCCCTCCTTGGATCACGAATTTTTCCCGGATCCCATCTGGTTCGCCGACGTTGCGAACGGCTGGTTCACAATCGACCGTCTGATGTTCGTCCGCCTGCTTATGGCGCTTGTCCTCGTAATATTCTTTGTAGTCGCTATGCGTAACCCGAAGCTGGTTCCTTCGGGTCTCCAGAACTGCGCTGAGTATCTTTTGGACTTTGTCCGAATCCACATTGCAGAAGATATTTTGGGGAAGAAGGAAGGCAACCGGTTCCTGCCGGTTATCGCCACCATCTTCTTCATCGTCTTGTTCTGCAACCTTCCTTCGGTCATCCCGTTCCTAAACATTTCGCCTAACGCGCGCATTGGTATGCCGCTCGTTCTGGCACTGTTTGGTTACATTGCGTTTATTTATGCAGGTGCGAAGCGCTACGGCTTCTTCAAGTACATCAAGTCATCGGTGGTCATCCCTAACCTTCCTCCGATCTTGCATCTACTTGTCGTGCCCCTCGAGTTTTTCTCGACCTTCGTTCTGCGTCCGGCCACGCTGACCCTGCGTCTTATGGCCAACATGCTCGCAGGACACATCATTTTGGTTCTGTTGTTCTCTGCTACGAACTTCTTCTTCTGGCAGCTGAATGGTTGGACCGCGCTGTCTGCCGTGACACTCGTCGCGGGGATTGCGTTCACGCTGTTCGAGCTTTTGGTGATTTTCCTTCAGGCTTATATTTTTGCCCTGTTGTCCGCCGTATATCTTGAACTGTCGCTGCACGCCGACGAACACTGACCCCGCAGAACCGCGGATCATAATTCTCGAAATATTGACACTCAGCCCCGTGATTTACATGGGGCACTTAGAAAGGGAACGAACCTCTCATGAACGAAGCCATCCTCGCTGCATCTGACACCGCAGTTTCCGGCTCCATCGCAACCGTTGGTTACGGCCTTGCTACCATCGGCCCGGGCCTCGGCATCGGTATCCTCGTTGGTAAGGCACTCGAGGGCATGGCTCGCCAGCCTGAGATGGCCGGCCAGCTCCGTACCACCATGTTCCTCGGTATCGCTTTCGTCGAGGCTCTTGCCCTCATCGGTCTGGTTGCAGGCTTCATCCTTTAATTCCTCCAACCACCCGAAACGAAAGCCGAGATTATGACGGACGTCATTAATTACCTCGCTGAGGCTCAAGAATTGCCGCTGGAGGAATCCCCCAGCGTTCTTTTGCCTGCCAGCTACGACATCGTCTGGTCGCTCGTCGTGCTCGTAATCGTCTCGATCCTATTTAAGAAGTTCGTTCTTCCTAAATATCGAGAAGTCCTGACTGAGCGTGAGGACCGGATCAAGGGGGGCATTCAGCGTGCAGAGGCTGCACAGGCTGAAGCTAAGGCAGCTCTTGAAAAGTACAATGCTCAGCTCGCAGAGGCACGAGCCGAAGCAGCAGAGATCCGTGAGGATGCCCGCGCAAAGGGCAAGCAGATCGAAGCTGATATGAAGGCAAAAGCCACCGAAGAGAGCAACCGTATCATCGAGTCCGGTGAGAAGCAGTTGGCCGCTCAGCGTGAGCAGGTCGTCGAAGAGCTTCGCCGCGAGATGGGCCAGAACTCGATTAGCCTTGCCGAGCGCCTTCTAGGAGACCAGCTCTCCGATGACGTGAAGCGTTCTGGCACGATCGACAAGTTCTTGGCTGAACTCGACACCGTGTCTCCGGCAGGGAAGTGAGCACTATGCACGCAGCGAGCCGCGACGCACTAGCACGCGTGATCTCTCACCTAGATGTAGCTTTGTGGGAGGCCAAAGAAAACGCAATCGCTACTGCAGCGCAGACGGGCGCTGAGCTTTTCGACGTCGTAGATGCTTTGGACAGCGAGCGTGGATTGCGCATCGCCGTCGCAGATGCATCCACGACGGCCGACCAGCGTATCGGTTTGGTTTCTGCTGTGTTCGCCGGAAAGGTTTCGCCTGCTACCCTCGAAGTGCTGATTTCTGCAGCACGCGAGTTGTGGTCTAATCCTCGCGAATTCCGCGCAGGCTTGATTACCTTGGGTCGCCGGGCACTCCTGAGGTCAGCTGAAGGACAAGGACAGCTAAAACAGGTTGAAGACGAGCTCTTCCGCTTGTCTCGGATCCTGGAAAAGGAATCCGAGTTGACGCTGCTTCTTGATGACCGCAGCGCGGACCGTACGAGGAAGCGTGAACTGCTGGCGAAGGTGCTATATGGCAAGGTCACGGCTGTGACTGAGGCCCTTGCACTTCAGGTTATTGGTCGCCGTGAATCCAACGCCATCGATGACATCAACGCTTTGTCCAAGGAAGCGGCTGCATTACAAGGCCGTTCCGTTGCGCATGTTGTCTCTGCTGGTCCGTTGAACGATGAGCAAAACCAGGCACTGGTACAGAAACTAGAGCGCATTTATGGTCGTGCGATGAGCATCCACTCTGAGGTTGATCCCAGCCTCCTCGGTGGACTGATCATCCGAGTCGGCAACGAAGTCATCGATGGATCTACCTCGGGCAAGCTCGAGCGTCTCCGTGCGAGCCTCGTATAGCCAGACACGACGAAACAATTAATTAATAATGCTGGAAGAAACAACCGAGAGCAGGAAGAACATGGCGGAGCTTACGATCTCCTCCGATGAGATCCGTAGCGCGATTGCGAACTACACCTCGAGCTACTCCGCGGAGGCCTCCCGTGAGGAGGTCGGCGTGGTCATTTCCGCAGCTGATGGTATTGCCCAGGTATCTGGTCTGCCTTCAGTCATGGCAAATGAGCTCCTTGAGTTCCCCGGCGGCGTCATCGGCGTCGCACAGAACCTTGATACTGATCACATCGGTGTTGTGGTTTTGGGTAACTATGAATCTCTTAAAGAAGGCGACGAAGTAAAGCGGACGGGCGAGGTTCTCTCGATCCCTGTCGGCGACAACTTCCTTGGTCGCGTTATCAACCCCCTTGGCCAGCCGATTGATGGACTCGGCGCCATCGAAGCAGAAGAACAGCGCGTTCTTGAGCTTCAGGCCCCCTCTGTGCTGCAGCGTCAGCCAGTTGAGGAGCCGATGCAGACTGGTATCAAGGCTATTGATGCAATGACTCCGATCGGTCGTGGCCAGCGTCAGCTAGTTATTGGCGACCGTAAAACCGGCAAGACTGCCGTATGCATCGATACAATCCTGAACCAGAAGGCAAACTGGGAGTCCGGCGACAAGACCAAGCAGGTTCGTTGTATTTACGTTGCTATTGGTCAGAAAGGCTCCACCATTGCAGCCGTCCGTAAGACTCTTGAAGAGCAGGGCGCTCTGGAATACACCACTATTGTGGCTGCTCCAGCTTCTGATTCTGCGGGCTTCAAATGGCTCGCCCCATTCGCAGGTGCAGCTCTAGGCCAGCACTGGATGTACCAGGGCAACCACGTCTTGGTGATCTATGATGATTTGACCAAGCAGGCTGAGGCATACCGCGCAATTTCGTTGCTGCTTCGCCGCCCGCCGGGACGCGAAGCTTACCCAGGCGACGTCTTCTACCTCCACTCTCGTCTCTTGGAGCGTGCTGCAAAGCTTTCCGACGAGATGGGCGCAGGCTCGATGACGGCACTTCCGATCATTGAAACCAAGGCTAACGACGTCTCCGCCTTTATTCCTACCAACGTGATTTCGATTACCGATGGTCAGGTATTCCTTGAGTCCGACCTGTTTAACCAGGGTGTTCGCCCCGCTATTAACGTCGGCGTTTCCGTCTCTCGTGTCGGTGGCGCGGCTCAGACCAAGGGTATGAAAAAGGTTTCTGGCTCTCTTCGTCTCGACCTCGCCGCATACCGCGACCTCGAGGCGTTTGCTACCTTCGCATCTGATCTTGATGCTGCCTCTAAGGCCCAACTGGATCGCGGTGCACGTCTCGTTGAACTGCTTAAGCAGGCCGAGAACGCTCCGCAGCCGGTTGAACACCAGATCGTCTCTATCTGGCTTGCAGGCAATGGACACTTTGATAACGTTCCCGTCGAGGATGTCCGTCGCTTCGAGTCCGAGTTGATTGAGTACCTCCACAGCACCGCTCCACAGGTCTTTGAACAGATTGCGGGCGGAACTCAGCTATCTGAGGAGTCTCAGACAACCTTGGTTTCCGCAACAGAGACGTTCAAGCGTACGTTCCAGACCACCGCCGGCACAGTCGTGATCAACGAACCTGAGGTCGAGGCTTTGCCTGCAGACCAGGTTAAGAAGAACACGCTGTCGGTCAAGAAGTAAGGCGTAAAAGCCTGAACCATGACCACACAAGGAAAAGAAGGGAGGCGAAAGACCCATGGCTAATCTTCGTGAGCTACGCGACCGAATCCGGTCCGTCAACTCTACTAAGAAGATCACCAAGGCCCAGGAGCTGATTGCGACTTCGCGTATCACTAAAGCTCAAGCACGGGTCGAGGCTTCACAGCCTTACGCCACCGAGATCCATAAGGTGATGGAACGTCTGGCCGCAGCTAGCTCTTTGGATCACCCGATGCTGCACGAGCGTGAAGACGGCAAGCGCGCCGCCGTGCTCGTGATCTCGAGTGATCGTGGCATGGCTGGTGGCTATAACTACAACGTGTTCAAGAAGGCAGCTGAGCTTATTAAGCTGCTTGAAGACAACGGCTACGAGGTAGTTCGCTACGTTACTGGTAACAAAGCTGTCGGCTACTATAAGTTCCGTGGCGAGGACGTCGCAGGCGCATGGACCGGTTTCTCTCAGGATCCATCTTGGGAAGAGACCCATAGTGTGCGTCGTCATCTCATCGATGGTTTTATCGCCGGATCGAAAGGTACTGCAAAATACCGCGAGGGTCTAAACACAGGTGAGGGCGACCCCATCCAAGGTTTCGACCAAGTTCACGTTGTGTATACCGAGTTTGAATCCATGCTGGTTCAGACCGCGCGTGTTCAGCAGCTGCTTCCGATTGAACCGGTCATTGAGACCGAGGAAATTAAGATCAGCGATGAAGGCATTTTGCAGAATGCAGGAGAACCTACTCCAGACGTTGAGTTTGAGCCAGACGCAGATACTCTGCTTGAGGCGATGCTTCCGCAGTACGTTTCTCGTAGCTTGTTTGCTATGTTCCTCGAAGCGGCAGCTGCTGAGTCGGCGTCACGTCGTAACGCAATGAAGTCTGCGACAGACAACGCAACGGCCCTTGTAAAGGATCTATCGCGTGTTGCTAACCAGGCGCGTCAGGCACAAATCACCCAGGAAATCACAGAGATCGTCGGCGGCGCTAGCGCGCTCGGCGATAGCGGAGAAAGTGACTAGATTATGACCACAGCTCTTGAAGAGCAGAACACGCAGCAGGCGGCTATCGCCGGCCGCGTCGTGCGCGTCATCGGTCCGGTCGTCGACGTGGAATTCCCGCGTGGCGAGTTGCCGGCACTGTTTAACGCGCTGACTGTCGAGGTCACCCTCGAAGCAGTCGCTAAAACCATTACCCTTGAGGTTGCTCAGCACCTCGGCGATAACTTGGTACGTGCCGTTTCCATGGCCCCGACCGATGGTCTCGTTCGTGGTGCTGTAGTTACTGATAGCGGTAAGCCGATCTCAGTTCCCGTTGGTGACGTAGTCAAGGGACACGTCTTCAATGCTCTGGGTGATTGCCTTGATGAGCCAGGTCTTGGCCGTGATGGTGAGCAGTGGGGTATCCACCGCGACCCACCACCTTTTGACCAGCTTGAGGGCAAGACCGAGATTCTGGAGACCGGTATTAAGGTCATTGACCTGCTAACCCCGTACGTTAAGGGTGGCAAGATTGGTCTATTCGGTGGCGCAGGTGTGGGTAAGACCGTTCTTATCCAGGAGATGATCACCCGTATTGCTCGCGAGTTCTCTGGTACCTCGGTGTTCGCAGGCGTGGGCGAGCGTACTCGTGAGGGCACCGACCTCTTCCTAGAAATGGAAGAGATGGGTGTTCTACAGGACACCGCCCTTGTGTTCGGCCAGATGGATGAGCCCCCAGGAGTCCGTATGCGCGTGGCTCTGTCCGGTCTGACCATGGCGGAGTACTTCCGCGATGTACAGCACCAGGACGTGCTTCTGTTTATTGACAACATCTTCCGCTTTACCCAGGCAGGTTCTGAGGTTTCTACCCTCCTAGGCCGTATGCCTTCTGCCGTGGGTTATCAGCCAACGTTGGCAGACGAGATGGGTGTTCTGCAGGAGCGCATTACCTCTACTAAGGGTAAGTCGATCACGTCTCTTCAGGCTGTTTACGTGCCTGCCGACGACTACACCGATCCTGCTCCGGCTACCACCTTCGCTCACCTCGATGCGACGACGGAGCTCGACCGCGCTATTGCTTCTAAGGGCATCTACCCCGCAGTGAACCCGCTGACATCTACGTCTCGTATCCTCGAGCCGGGTGTTGTCGGTGAGCGCCACTATGAGGTAGCTCAGCGCGTTATCCACATCCTGCAGAAGAACAAGGAACTCCAGGACATCATTGCCATCCTTGGTATGGACGAGCTGTCTGAAGAGGACAAGATTACTGTCCAGCGTGCGCGTCGTCTTGAGCGTTTCTTGGGTCAGAACTTCTTCGTGGCAGAGAAGTTCACTGGTATCCCAGGTTCTTATGTTCCTCTGGCTCACACCATCGAGGCATTCGAGCGTATCTGCAACGGCGACTTTGACCACTACCCAGAGCAGGCCTTCAACGGTCTGGGTGGCTTGGATGACGTCGAGGCTGCTTACAAGAAGATGACCGAGAAGTAGGGGAGGCAAGCACATGGCTGACATCACCGTGGAATTGGTTTCCGTGGAGCGCATGTTGTGGTCTGGTCAGGCCAGCATCGTCACCGCGCAGACCACTGAGGGTGAGATCGGCGTGCTGCCAGGTCATGAGCCCATGCTCGGCCAGCTGGTCGACAACGGCGTTGTGACCATTCGTCCTGTAAGCGGCGACAAGCTCGTTGCAGCCGTGCAGGGTGGTTTCCTCTCCATTTCTAAGGAAAAGGTCACCATCCTCGCGGAATATGCAGTATGGGCTGATGAGGTTAACGCCTCCGAGTCTGAGTCCCATCTGCAGGATGACGACGCTATCGAAAAAGCTCGTGCTCAGGCCGAGCTGAAGGCGCTTCGTCGTAAGGAACAGTCCTAGGATTAGGGCAGTAGCCCTCCTCACTTAAAGTTTTATGGCCTCTCCGCTTGCCGGGGAGGCCATAATGCTTTGTATGGCAACTTTTTGATAAATCTCTTGAGCTGGTATTAGGTTGGAGTTTTTTGCTTTAACAAGATATTCAGTTTGTACAGGGTGTGAACCGTTGTAGGATGTTAAACAAAACTCAGACGTAGCGCTGTGTGGTAGTGGCAGATGTGGAGCGTATGATGTCGATCGTCCTATGGATTATCTTGGTGGTCATCGTTCTCGTCATGCTGCTTGCCGCATGGCGTTTTTTAGTTGTTCGTAGTGAAGGCTCGGCGGTTGTGATTAGAAGACTTCCAGCTGACACAGGACGCCGCTGGAGGCATGGGTCGATGCGTTACAGGGGCGAAACTCTTGAGTATTTTAAGTTGCGGTCTCTGTTTCCTAAAGCGGATCTGATTATTAATCGGCAAGACGTGGATTACATGGGAGCACGCGAACTTGACCCCAGCGAGATTCGCCTTTTAGCTGACGGCGCCACTGTACACTCTTTGAAGGTTCGGGGGGTGCGTTATGAAATCGCGCTTGATAATGCATATTCTATGGGACTCGTCTCATGGCTAGAGTCTGCCCCTAGTCGCAGGTTAGAGCGTATGGATCATACTACTTTACAGAATAAGATCGGCCGGAGTAAGCGTCGCGATCGGTGACAGGCTAGTCTATGGAACATGCGTTTAGTCATAGCCCGTTGTTCGGTTGATTATATTGGTCGATTAGAAGCACATTTGCCGCTAGCCGATCGTCTTTTAATGGTAAAGGCCGATGGGTCTGTATCTATTCACGCGGATGATCGGGCATATAAACCGCTCAATTGGATGACTCCCCCGTGTACGCTAACGGAAACAATTGTGGAAGAAGATGGCGCAAATGTTGCGTTGTGGATTGTAGAAAACAAGAAGGGGGAGCAGCTTCGCATTACCGTCGAGGCTGTTCACTCGGATTTGTATTATGAGCTGGGTGAAGACCCTGGCCTGCAAAAGGATGGTGTAGAGGCACATCTACAAGAACTTTTAGCAGAGCACATTGAGACCTTGGGAGAAGGATATTCTCTTGTACGTCGGGAGTATCCCACGCCGATCGGACCGGTGGATATTTTGTGCCGAGACTCTGATGGGTTGAACGTTGCTGTGGAGATCAAACGTCGTGGGGGAATCGACGGAGTAGAGCAGCTTACACGCTATTTGGAGCTACTTAATCGCGATGAATTATTAGCCCCAGTCACAGGAGTTTTTGCCGCACAGCAAATCAAGCCGCAGGCACGTACATTGGCAGAAGACCGTGGAATCCGCTGCGTTGTCCTGGACTATGACAATTTGCGTGGGATTGAATCTCCAGAACTCAGGCTGTTCTGATGGGCAGGCGGAATCGGCGTGCTATTTCCGAGGTTCGCGCGTTACCCAGAGACGGCGCTAGTTTCTATGGAACCCAGGCGGTTGAAGGCCCATCGTGGACGCACGGTGAGATTTATATGATGCGGCATATGGGTTCGCATGCAGCCACCAAATTTTATATTTGTCCGGGTTGTAACCAGAACATCCCTCCGGGAATAGCTCACATTGTCGCGTGGCCCAAAGACACCGGGCGTGGTGCCGATGATCGGCGTCATTGGCATAGATCGTGCTGGGAACGTCGATAAGCAAAAAGAGCTAGGCAGCAGCCTAGCTCTTAAAGTATGTGAAGATGTTTGTGTTTACTTCTGTGGTTGAGTCAGCTCAAGGAGAACGCCACCGGCATCTTTGGGGTGAACAAAGTTGATGCGTGCGCCGGCTGTGCCAGTCTTTGGCTCAGGGTAGAGGAGCCGTACGCCTTGCTCATGAAGATGCGAGCACAGTGCATCAATATCGCTCGTGCGCAGACACATTTGCTGGAGGCCAGGGCCCTTTTTGTCGATGAACTTAGCGATGGTGGAGTCCTCATTCAAAGGAGCCAGCAGCTGAATCATGCCATCGGTTTCTTTGAGGTCCTTAGGCCCCACCATGGCTTCAACAACGCCTTGCTCTTCATTGGTTTCCTGGTGATGGTTTACCCAACCGAATGCAGAGCGGTAAAACTCTACGGCAATATCTAGGTCCGGGACCGCGATTCCGACGTGGTCGAGGCATATAACGAGCTCATGAGGAATGTCGATGGAGTTGATATCAGTACTCATACTTTCCCATCATAGTGACGTGAGTGCTGCCATGTTTAGGTTTAAAATGTGACTTCCTCCATGGACCTTTGGGGATATCAGCAGGAGATGAGGACGATAAAGACGCTCAAGATGTAAAGAAAACCCTATGTTTAAAGTTTTAGTCGCATGGAGCAGCGATCCTAGTAGTCTTAAAATCATGATTCTTGCGTTTTCCGTTGCACCGACCGAAGTACCTAATTCTGAAGCTGAGATGTCTCTTGCGGTTTCTCGCGCCGTTAAAGTAGTCCGTGATTCCGGCCTTCCGAATGAAACAAACGCTATGTTTACTCTGATCGAGGGGGAGTGGGATGAAGTCATGGCGGTGGTGAAAAAGGCTACGGATGCGGTCTTGGAGGTCTCTCCTCGGGTTGGTTTGGTAATTAAAGCCGATATCAGGCCTGGATACACCGAGCAAATTCGTTCCAAGGTGGAATCTGTAGAGCAGCATCTTGCAGAAGGCCTAGAAAACACCTAAAAAGCTGAAGCGATAGCACTGGGGCAACCGCATGCATCGCAGTCGGCTTCGTGGCATTCTAGAAAAGTTGCTCAGAAAGAAAACTACAGGAGGATATTTAAGTGGCTAATCCGAACTCCACACCGCATCGTTTTGTGGCTGGTGCAATAGATTTGGGTGAGGTGAAGTCGCGTGCAGAAGCACGGCAACAAGCAGCTCAGTCGCCGGGCGGAATTTCTCCTGTAGTGGTAGTTACTCGGGATAACGTTGAAGCAGAAGTACTGCTACGTTCCCAGCAAGTACCCGTTATTGTTCTCCTAGGAACCGCGCGCAGCCCGGAATCTGAACAGCTTAAAAACGATTTCTCGCAACTTGCAGAAGCATCACATAAGAGTTTCATCTTTGCTTACGTTGACGCCGATTCGACTCCGGAAATTGCGCAGATGTTTGGTATTCAAGGCTTACCGACGGTCGTTGCGCTTGCCGCTGGCCGTCCACTAGCTAATTTCGAAGGAGGACAACCTCTCGACGCCCTCAAGCAGTGGACTGATGCTGTGGTTAAAGCCGTAGCAGGACAGCTAGGGGGACTGACTCAAGAGTCTGAGGAAGCTGCTCCCGACCCTAGGTTTGATGCGGCCACTGATGCATTAAACAGCGGCGACTTTGAATCCGCGATTGCCGTGTATGAGTCGATTCTTGCTCAAGAACCCAAGAATCAGATGGCTTTGCAGGCTCGTGATAACGCACGATTGCTTGCACGGCTGCAAACAGCCCGTAGCGATGTAGATCCGGTTGCGGCTGCAGATGCGGCTCCACACGACGTTGAGTTAGCTTTTGCTGCCGCGGATGCAGAAATTGCTGCGGGTACTCCTGAGGCTGCGTTTGCCCGTCTCATCGCTATAGTCAAAGAAAATGATGAAGTCCGCACTCGATTGTTGGAGCTGTTCGCACTTTTTGACCCCACAGATGCGCGAGTGATCGCGGCGCGTGGGAAGATGGCCAGCGCGTTATTCTAAATCCTAAATTTGGGGCGCCAGAGACCCGCTGAGTCGCCGCATATGCTCTAGGAATAAAAGCACATGCGGCGACTTCGCGATAGTTAGTCTATCCAGCGATAAAATTGACCACTCATCGCAGGAATATGAACTGTGAGGGAATGCTCGTACCCGTCCCACTCGGTGTCCCAGGCGGTAACAGTCTGTTCCAGAAGGTTATTAGCGCCTTCATATACGCCCGCATCGGTGTTGAGTATGCATTCCCAACGTCCGCCTTCCGGTACTCCCAGCTTGTAATGTGGCTGAGAGCTCCCGCTGAAGTTAAATACTGCAAGAATTTTTTCTCCGGCAGAACCATAGCGGATGAAAGATAAGATATTGTTGCCTGCATCATTGGACTTAGCCCAGCTAAAGCCTTCAGGGCCATTATCCTGGGTATAGAGCGCAGGGTTGTCTTGGTACACAAAGTTGAGATCGCGGATGAGCTTTATCAGCCCCTCGTGATACTCGCCTTCCCACCCTACAAGGTTATCCCAATCAAGAGAGCGCCCCTCAGACCATTCCATGACCTGACCAAACTCTTGTCCTTGGAACAACAGCTTTTTGCCTGGGTGAGCGTACATATAGGCGTAGAGGGCGCGTAATCCGCTGGCTTTGTTCCATGCGTCACCAGGCATCCGAGTCCATAGCGATCCCTTGCCGTGGACTACTTCGTCATGACTAAACGGAAGAACAAAACGTTCTGAATAGGCATAGACCATAGAGAACGTAATCTCATTGTGGTGATAAGCGCGATGAATGGGATCCAAAGAGAAATACTCAAGGGTGTCATTCATCCAGCCCATGTTCCACTTCATGCTAAATCCAAGGCCATCGTGGTCAGTAGGAGTGGTAACTCCAGGCCAAGAAGTCGATTCTTCCGCGATGGTAAGAACACCAGGGAAGGTCTTATGCACAGTGGCGTTCATCTCCTGCAGGAATTGGACTGCCTCGAGATTTTCACGGCCTCCATAGACATTTGGTAGCCATTCGCCGGCCTCTCGGGAGTAGTCGAGATAGAGCATTGATGCAACGGCGTCCACACGTAGACCATCGACATGGAATTCATCTATCCAATAAAGTGCGTTAGCTACCAGGAAATTGCGGACTTCATTGCGCCCGAAATTAAAGACATAGGTGCCCCAATCTTTTTGCTCTCCTCGACGCCAGTCAGGGTGTTCGTAGAGCGCCTCACCGTCGAAGCGTCCCAGAGCAAAAGAATCTTTGGGGAAATGCGCGGGTACCCAGTCCATAATGACTCCGATGCCAGCGCGGTGGAAAGCGTCGATAAGCATGCGGAGTTCATCTGGGGTTCCCCAGCGCGATGTGGGGGCGTAGTAGCCAGAGACCTGGTACCCCCAAGATCCACCAAAGGGGTGCTCTGCCACGGGAAGGAACTCTACGTGGGTGTATCCGAGAGCAGAAACGTAGTCGACCAGTTCTGAGGCGAGGTCTTTATACGTCCGGTTTTCTCTCCAGGAGCCCAAATGGCACTCGTAGATGCTCATCGGTTGCGTTGCATGGTCGCGAGTTGCGCGTTGAGCCATCCAGTCCGCGTCATTCCATTCATAACTGGAATCTGCGACGATGGACCCCGTAGCAGGCGCTACTTCTGCATGGCGCGCTAGCGGGTCGGCTTTGTCTATCCGATGCCCCTCGCGGGTATGAATTGCATATTTGTACACGTCTCCAGCTCGAATACCCGGAATAAAAAGTTCCCAGACACCTGAGTCTCCTAGCGAGCGCATGGGGTATTGGTTGGGGTTCCATCCACAAAAATCGCCAACAACAGCAACTCCTGTGGCATTGGGCGCCCATACGGCAAAGGATGTGCCTGTTACCTCACCTAGATCCGTGGTAAAAGTGCGAACATGTGCCCCTAGAACCTCCCAGAGGCGTTCATGCCTTCCCTCTCGGATGAGATGAATATCTAGTTCTCCCAGCGTAGGAAGGAAATGATAAGGATCAGCAGTGGTCACCATTGTGTCTCCGGGCCACGAGACGTTGAGCCTATAGTCGCTGGCCAGAGACGCGTCTACGGTGGCTGCGAATATATCATCCCCGATGGGGGAAAGCGCATATGTTGTTCCATCTGTGAGCGTGACTGTGACAGCTTCCGCGCCAAGTTGGCGAGTACGGATGACAGCACGGGAGTCATCGATACGGTGGCAACCATAGACCCCGTGGGGGTCATGGAATTGACAGTATCTCAGCCGGCCAAGAACATCATCGTCGATGCGGATGGGATCAGAAGCAGAAAACATAGGGATGGGGGATCCTTTCAACGATGAGAATTAATTGGAATAGTCGGTAGGAGTACGCCAGGAGAGAGCTTTACGTTTGCTTTCCTCGACAACGGGAAGCTCCAGGATATGGGCGACATCTGCACAGGGATCTAGGCGGACATATGTGCGCTTGTTCCAAGGGAATTGCGCACCCGTAACTAAATCAGTGACGGTGAAATGGTCAACATCCTCGCAGCCGATAGCGTTCATGGTGAGGTCTACAGTAGCCGAATGCGCATGCGTGGGATCCAGATTGATCACCACGAGGATGGCATCGCCGGATACTGGATCGACTTTGCTATAAGCGATGATGTTTTCATTATCAGTGCTGTGAAAATCAATAACCCGAAGCTGTTGCAAGGCAGGGTGTGCGCGTCGAATCGCGTTGAGTGTGCCTAGATACGGCTCTAGAGAATCTCCTTGTTCGAGAGCTGCAGTGAAGTCGCGCGGACGTAGCTCATATTTCTCAGAGTCCAAGTACTCCTCGCTATTAGCGCTAACCGCTTCATTTTCATAGAGTTCAAATCCGGAGTAGACCCCCCATAACGGAGACAAAGTGGCAGCAAGAGCTGCTCGGATTGCAAACATAGCGCGTCCGCCATGCTGCAGGCTCTCATGCAATATGTCTGGAGTATTAACAAAGAGATTAGGGCGGGAAACATCCGCCATTGCAGCGATCTCGGTGCCAAATTCTTCCAGCTCAGACTTGGTTGTGCGCCAAGTGAAATAGGTATAAGACTGGCTGAATCCGACCTTGCCCAGTCCGTAAAGTCGCGCCGGGCGAGTAAAAGCCTCTGCTAAGAAAATTACCTCAGGATGCGTTTCATGGATGGTACTGATGAGCCATTCCCAGAAATTTGCAGGTTTTGTATGCGGATTATCCACGCGGAATACTGTTACGCCTTGCGCAATCCAAAATAGAACGATGCGCTTGAGCTCAGCGTAAATAGCCGATTTATTGTTATCAAAATTCAGTGGGTAGATGTCTTGATATTTTTTGGGGGGATTTTCTGCGTATGCGATTGTGCCGTCGGCAAGCACCGTAAAAAAGTCCTGGTGGGTACGAGCCCAAGGATGATCTGGGGCTGCTTGCAGAGCGAGGTCAAGCGCAACGCTAAGTCCAAGTTCCTCGGCAGTGGACACCAGCGCCTGAAAATCCTTGAGCGTTCCCAACTGTGGGTGTACTGCGTCATGTCCACCGGCAGCGGAACCGATTGCCCATGGAGACCCCACATCATTAGCCTCGGCGATCAAACTATTGTTTTTTCCCTTCCTGTGGATCTCTCCAATAGGATGGATAGGCGGGAAATAAACAGTGTCAAACCCCATAGCCGCTACTCGTTTGAGTGCCTTAGCTGTAGTGGAAAACGTGCCGTGTACGGGGTTACCATCGGTATCCCAACCCCCGGTAGAGCGAGGGAAGAGCTCATACCACGAGCTGAACTGGGCCTTTTTGCGTTCTACCAGTACCGTGTGGTTTTGTCCGCGCGTCAGTAGCTCACGCACTGGGTGCTCATGGAGAATCTCATGAATCTCTTTGCTCAGGGCTGGTGCCACGCGCGCTCGCAGCGGCTGGTTGGAGCGCAAGGAATCTGCTACTGCAAAGAGCTTTTGGGCGGTAGGTTTTGAAGCATTTTCGGCGGCTTTTTCAAAGAGCTGAGCCCCATGCTCTAAGTCATTAAAAAGATCGTCTTCATCTTGCCCTACTTCAATTTTTGCTATTACAGCATGGCGCCAGGTGCTCATGGGATCGGACCACGCATCGACCCGGAACTTCCACGTGCCAAGAGCATCTGGGACAAAACTGGAAAACATCTTGTCTTGATCAAAGGGGGCGGGTTCCATGGTCGTGCGAGTTACCTCGCCGGTAGGAGAGATAACGTTAAGCGTTGCAGACACCGCGTCGTGGCCTTCGCGCCATACTAGGGCGCTCACGGGGATCATCTCTCCGATTACTGCTTTGGAAGGCTGAGAGCCTCCCGCTATGCGTGGGCGTACATCTTCGATAGCAAGTCTTCCGGTCACTTCAGCAGTGCTCGCTTCCTCATGTCGGTGGTTACTATCTTTAAAGCGTAGTTCACCTGTGTCACTTCCACATCGACAGTGAGAAATCCGTCATGATGGAAGACATGACAAACGCTGAGATCGAGCCCCGTAACCCTGATCTACTTCTTGACTTTTTCGAGGTGGAATTTAAACACGGCGGTAAAACATTGGTTGGTCCTGTTGATTGGCAGGTTGAGCTCGATGAGCGATGGGTGATCCTGGGGCCCAATGGAGCTGGAAAGACTACGTTGATTCGGATGGCAGCCGCAGAAGAATTCCCCTCCAAAGGAAAACTTTGGATCATGGGAGAACAACTTGGTCGGACTGATATGCGTGATCTGCGCGCAATGATCGGCGTTTCCTCGTCCGCTTTGGGCAACCGGATTCCTGCAGATGAGAAAGTATCAGACCTTGTTATTTCTGCGGGTTATGCGGTCTTGGGACGCTGGCGGGAAGAATATGAAGAGTGGGATTTGGACCGAGCCACGGAAATTTTAGAACGAGTTGGTGCCTATCATCTTGCCGATCAAACATGGGGAACGCTGAGCGAGGGCGAACGTAAACGCGTTCTCGTGGCTCGAGCACTGATGACTAACCCAGAGCTTTTGCTTCTCGACGAGCCAACAGCAGGCATGGATCTTGGCGGCAGGGAAGACCTGGTAGCTTATCTTGGCGAGCTTGCCATGGATGCCGATGCACCGGCGATTGTCATGATCACTCATCATGTGGAAGAAGTCCCCCCTGGTTTTACTCATGCTTTGCTTCTCGACGAAGGCTCAGTGGTGGCGCAAGGTCTCATAGATGACGTGATTACCAGTGAGAACTTGACGGCGGCGTTCCACCAACCAATCGCTGTGGATAAAATAGACGGTAGGTATTTCGCCAGGCGGCAAAGACGTGCGACGAAGCATCGCAAGTAGACTTGTTGCCAGACCAATCGATAATTGACAGTAAGCAGCAGTAATGCGTTGTTTGTTCACGGGCTACGGGAACGAGCACAAAGCGCATCCTGGGGGTAATCATGTACGAGCCTGAGGAGATATTGGGTCTCGGCGGCGCCAAGCTCGCTGTCACCGTATTGATGGTTCGCGATTCGCCGTCAGGGATGGAAGTTTATGTACAAGAGCGGGTATCTTCGATGCCTACGTTCCCTAACACCACCGTCTTTCCCGGAGGCGGAGTTGATATTCGCGATTTTGAGCTGAGCCATGAAGGTGCCACCTACGACACTTTTGGAGGCCCAAGCCTAATGCATTGGGCTCGTGCGTTAGGAACTAACCGCAATAGAGCTAGAGCATTATTGTTCGCTGCCGTGCGTGAACTTTTTGAGGAGACTGGTACTCTTCTTGCTTCTCATGCAGATGGCCGTCCCATTTTGGATGCTACGCCCTATCACTCGCAGCGCCTGGCCTTAGAGAGCCACCGGCTTTCGCTCTCCCAGGTGCTGGAGCGCAACGGGTTGGTGTTGCGGTCGGAATTGTTGCGTCCCTCGACCCGATGGGTGAGCCCTGATGAGGACGAGCGTCGCTTTGATATGTTTTCATTCGTTGCAGTGCAACCGCCCGGACAAGAACCTGATGGAAATACCAGTGAGGCGGCATCAACTGGATGGTTTTCCCCGGAGCTTATTTTGGAAGGCTGGAGAGTCGGATTGTTACGCCTGGTTTTTCCTACCTGGGCGCAGCTGTGGACCCTCAACCAATTTGATTGCGTGACTGACCTACTTGCCCATTTAAGAAAAGCAGACATGAAGCCGTATAAAGGGATTCCTGAATACGATCCTCTCTACGAAGAGTTTTTCACGCATGTTCCTCCTAGACGTTTTTAAGAAAGATAGTCGCACAAGTGAGTTTTCATCCCGATGAGGTGCGTTTCCTTGCAGCTAACAAGGAAAAATCTCCGATGCAGAGAGCCGTTTGATCGCAGATCATCCTCTGACCAAAGCAAGCGCGATTAAAGACAGCGCTTTCTTCCGCTCAGAATTTGGAGATTACGGACGCGCAGTGATGGAACTTGTCAGCTCCCGGTCTGCTACTAAAGGGAAACTTCCTAGCCAGTGGCTCATGTGCCATGAATCGGCACAACAAGCAACTCCGCTCGTAGTAGCCCAGCGAAGAGCCGAAAGACTTGCCGCACATTTTCCTCAGGGACTAGTTCACGATGTCACATGTTCGATCGGTACTGAGGGGGCTGCGATTACCCGCGCAAGGATGAGCTACCACGGTAGCGACGTGGATCAAGCTCGTTTGTTGATGGCTCGCTACAACGAGCCACGCGGGCTCTATTCGCGAGCTGATGCCCTCATTCCTGCGTCGAAAAATGAAAGCATTATCGTGGCGGATCCTGCGCGTCGGGACGGCGGGCGAAGAATTACTTCTCCGTTGCAATTGATTCCGCCGCTTCCTAGCCTTGTAGAAACCTGGCGAGGACATGAACTAGCCATCAAATGCGCGCCGGGCCTCGATTTCTCGGAGTGGGAAGGCCTGGTAAGCGTGGCAAGCGTAAATGGAGGAGTAAAAGAGGCCTGCTTGTATACTGCTGGGCTTAGCAACGGTGAAACCCGTGAAGCGCTTCTTATAACGGCTTCTACAACAGAATGCACATCCGACAATCATCGTGTAGATCGGATTACTGACCTTATGCCTTCCGACGTTGGTGCGGATAGCCCAGGAAAATACCTCATCGACCCAGACGGTGCAATTATACGGTCAGGATTAGTACGCCATTATGCCCGGCGCGAGGGGCTGTGGATGCTGGATGAGCGGATCGCATACCTTACGGGTGATGCGATTCCAGCAGGGCGTAGCGGCTTTAAATTTGTTGAGCTTGCACCGCTAAAAAAGCTCAAAAGTGTGTTAAAAAAACACGACTGTGGGAGCCTGGAGATTCTTGTACGCGGGGTAGACATAGACCCGGATGTGTTACGGAAGAAACTCGGACTTAAAGGTAAGCGGCCCATGGCAGTGTTTTGTACCCGCATCGGTTCTCAAGGCGTTGCTCTTATCTGCGAGGCCCGTGAGTATGCGGATGAGCTACCCCGTACTTTTGTGCACTAGACTTGCCCAACGTGTGCGTTATCAAGACGCAAGATAAAATAAAAGGCTATTTCGATTTTTAGGTAGGGGTCGCTTGAGATCCCTGCCCTGAGATAAGAAAAGAAGGGATGAAACCGATGCCTGCAATCGTGGCTCTGGTCAAAAATGTTCCCGATACGTGGTCAACAAAGAAGCTTGAGAGTGATTTCACCCTTGATCGCGTCAACGTTGATTCTGTGATCGATGAGATTAATGAGTACGCGGTGGAACAGGCACTGCGGCTTAAAGAATCTAATCCAGACGCTGGATACACGGTAGTTGCCCTTTCAGCTGGCCCGGCAGGCTCCGAGGAGGCCTTGCGTAAAGCACTCGCCATGGGTGCAGATCAAGCGATTTTGCTTTCGGATGAAGCACTCGCTGGCTCTGATGTTTTGGGAACGGCATGGGCGCTGAATAACGCAATTAATCAAATCCCGGATGTTGCGCTTATCGTTGCGGGTTCCGCTTCCTCTGATGGCGCCATGGGTGCGATTCCCGGAATACTAAGCGAATATCGTCAGCAGCCCGCTCTCACCAGTATGCGTGAGGTTACTTTGTCGGGGAATACCATTAGCGGTATTCGAGAAACCCATGACGGTGATAGCGCTCTGGAATCATCGCTCCCTGCGATTGTGTCTGTAACAGAAAAAGCGGACAAACCTAGATTCCCTAATTTTAAAGGCATCATGGCTGCTAAAAAGGCAGAAATTCAGCAGTTTAGCCTGGCATCCATAGGAGTGGCTCCGGAGCATGTGGGACTTGCTCACGCAGCCACTGCGGTTACAGCAGCCACGGAGCGCTCAGCTCGTCAAGGCGGCAAAGTGATCAATACCGACCCTCGTACAGCGGCCGCTGCTATTGCAGATTTCCTGGCTGCTGAGAAGCTCATCTAAGTAAAGGAGAAGAACAGACATGTCAACTGTTTATGTACTTGTCGAACATGCCGATGGACAGGTTCTTCCCGCAACAGGAGAGCTGGTGACCGCTGCGCGGGTGCTTGGCGACGTCACAGCCGTGGTGGTTGGCACCCCGGGAGTTCACGAGCCGCTTGTACCTAAACTGGCTGAGCTGGGGGCCGCCTCAATCATCGCGGCGCAGGCAGCCGATGTGGATTCGCGTATTGCAATCCCGCAGGCAGACGCCCTATCTATGCTGGCTGCAGCCACGCCTGGCCCTATCCTTCTGGACGCAGGGGTACATGGCAATGAAATCGCGGGACGGCTTGCCGCGCGCCTTGCTTCTGGCGTGTTGTGCGATGTGGTGGGAATTAACCCCGATAGGACGGCGCATCTTTCTGTGTTCGGCGATACTTTTGATGTTTCTGCCGCAGTGGGGGGAGCCAGCCCTATTTATACGTTGCGTCCCGGAAGCGTGGAGGCCGTGCCGTCTCCTGCAGCGGGAACCGTATCCGTCATGGAGATACCTACAGCAGCTGCGAAAGACGTGAAAGTAACCTCCTTTACTCCAGCTGTTAAAGGCGACCGTCCGGATCTTACTAGTGCAAAGGTCGTGGTAGCAGGAGGCAGAGGCGTGGAATCTGCGGAGAACTTTGGTTCTATCGTCGAGCCGCTTGCCGACGCCCTCGGCGGGGCAGTGGGTGCTACCCGCGACGCCGTAGACCTAGGGTACTATTCGGCGCAGTACCAGATTGGGCAAACCGGAGTTACCGTTTCTCCCGATGTTTATGTGGGACTTGGTATCTCTGGTGCTATTCAGCACACGTCTGGAATGCAGACTTCAAAGAAGATTATCGTCATCAATAATGATGAGGACGCTCCATTTTTCTCTATCGCAGACCTTGGTGTGGTGGGAGATATCCATGAGATCACCCCGCTGCTTATTCAGGAGATTGCTCAGCGAAAAGCCTAAGAACACAGGGTTTTGCCCCTAAGATATGCCGAGCTTTTTGTGACGAGAGCTCGGCATATTTTGACTAAAAGGAACCGGCTTTCTGTTCAAAGGGGAGCGCCGAGTAGAATCGGCCCCCATGCAGTCGAGTTATTTTGATCATGCCGCAACCACACCGATCCGACAGGTTGCGCGAGAAGCTTGGCTGGAAAATGCGCATTTGGTTAATCCAGCAAGCCAATACGGCTCAGGGCGTGCAGCACGTAGTGTTCTTGATACCGCGCGTGAGGAAATCGCTGAGTTGCTCGGATGTGAGCCCATCGAGGTCTTGTTCACTGGATCAGGCACGGAATCGGACAATATCGGTGTCGCAGGCCTCTGGCAGGCCAGTCCCTTGCACCGGATTGTCAGTACTGGAATCGAGCACCCGGCGGTTCTTGAAACGTTGAAATACCTTGAAACGTGCGGGGCTGAAGTAGAAAGACTTCCTATTGCAAAAGATGGGATTATTTCGGATCTCTCAGCATTGAATAAACCTGCTGCTGTGGCTGCGGTGATGTGGGCGAATAACGAGACTGGGGCGATACAGCCGATTCAAAAAATAGCTTCTTGTGCTGCCGCTGCTGGTACTCCTCTTCATGTTGATGCCGTACAGGTCGTAGGGCATCTTCCTGTGAATTTTCATGATCTTGGGGCGACTACGCTCGCTGCGAGTGCTCATAAATTTGGTGGGCCTCGGGGTGTTGGTTTGTTGTTGGCGCGTCGTTCGCCTGCTCCTCGTCCTATTTTTCATGGTGGCGGGCAAGAGCGCGGCATTAGATCTGGGACTGTAGACGTGGCGGGGGCTGCTGCCACGGCTGCGGCTTTGTCTGAAGCCATAGCCGAGATGCAACAAGAACGCCTCAGGATAGCGGCACTACGCAATCAACTTCACAATCGCATTGTGGAGGCAATCGATAATGTTGTAGTGCACACCCCGCATGATGCATTACCTGGTCATCTTCACTTGTCTTTCCCCGGTGCAGAAGGCGATAGCCTGATTATGCTCCTTGATTCGTTTGGATTGGAAGCCTCAACCGGATCAGCTTGTTCAAATGGCGTGAATAGAGCCAGCCATGTTCTTCTGGCAGCAGGGGTGGAAGAAAAAATTGCACGTAGCACTATTCGCTTTACTCTTGGACGCACAACGGGAGAGGCGGACGTCGAGAAGCTTGTGAAACACCTTCCTGAGGTGGTTAGGCGCGCACGTTTAGCAGGTATGGCCTAGGCAATTGGAGGGTCAAAGCGAGGTATTCCTGAGGCCATGAAGCTCCGAGTCCAGGCGTCATCCTTGTACTGGGCGGGAACTCCACCTCCTAATAAAGAGCGCGTTATCTTTTGCGTTGCCATAAGGTCTGGGAGTGGAGAATCCGTGCCTATGAGTATGAGGTTGCCGTACCTGCGACCTTTGAGCATGGCGGGATCTGAAATGCAAGCCACATGCGTAAAGACTTCCGCCATGCCTTTGAGTTCAGCTCGGGCGCCGCGGAGATCGGAGTGGTCGCCACAATTAGCTACATAAAGTCCTCCCGGCGCCAGGCTACGGTGGCACTGACGGAAAAACTCGACGGTGGTTAGCGGAATAGGAGTGGAATCACCAGCGAAAACATCTCTGATAATCACATCGCGGCTTGCGTCAGTAAAAGAATTGGACACCTCTCTAGCCTCACCTACTCGGATCTTTAGTAGTGGGGCGCGGGGCAGGTCAAACCACACGCGAGCCAGTCGGGCTAGTTCCCCGTCCAATTCAACCACGGTGTTTCGCGATTTAGGATAAAGATGAGCTACATATCGAGCCATAGTGCAGGCTCCGCCGCCTAAATGTGTAACTCTTAGCGCTGTCGGTGACGCATGGGTAGTCACAAACCACTCTACGGCTGCAGCAATCCATCGCATGTACTCATACTCAAGTCTGCTTGGATCTTCACAGATGTGACTAGATGGGACCCCATTGACATATACCTCCCACGCATGAGGCATAAAAGAGTCCGGTCGAAGTTCCACAGTTCCAGTAGACGTGGTGTAAATCCCCGCTACAGGCCCATTATTAGCACTGAGATTCGGGGAGACCCGACCTCCTTTTTTCCTACCCATGACCGATAAGGTTACAGTGCCTATGCTAGGTGTCTGGGAATAAGACTAAGATAGCTCCGTTGAACAAGTAGCGGGTATGTTCGGCGCTGATGACAACATAAGGAGTACAGGGAGTCACATGCGAGTTCTTGCAGCGATGAGCGGCGGAGTAGATTCGGCGGTGGCAGCAGCGCGAGCTGTCGCAGCTGGGCACGAGGTAGTAGGCGTACATCTTGCGCTCTCGCAGGATCCGCAAACGGTACGGGAATCTTCTCGCGGTTGTTGCTCATTAGAGGATTCCGCGGATGCCCGCAGGGTATGCGACAAGCTTGGGATCCCTTTTTACGTGTGGGATTTTTCGGATCGCTTTAAAGAAGACGTGATTGATGATTTCATTTCCTCCTATGAAGCGGGGGAAACCCCAAACCCATGTCTTAGATGCAACGAAAAAATCAAGTTTGCCGCGTTACTTGAGCGCGGAATCGCTCTGGGATTCGACGCCGTAGTAACTGGCCACTATGCCCAACTTACCCAGCCTGAAGACGGCGGTGACGGCTATCTGCGCCGTGCTATTGACCCAGAAAAAGATCAATCCTATGTGCTTGGTGTATTAAGCGAAAAAGAAATCGCGCATTGCATGTTCCCCGTGGGGGATACCGTTAAACCTAAGATCCGGGAAGAGGCCGCAGCTCAGGGATTTTCTGTGGCAAAAAAACCGGATTCTTATGATATTTGTTTTATCCCCGATGGCAATACCCAGGCGTTTTTGGGGCGCCATATTGGTCTAAGACCAGGAATGATCGTGGATACGGAGGGACGAGCCCTAAAGGAACACGATGGTGCCTGGAACTACACCATTGGTCAACGCAAAGGCCTTGATATTAAGCAACCTGCGGCAGACGGAAAACCCCGTTATGTCACTGATATTGATGCTGCCACGGGGACGGTCACAGTGGGATCGCGCGATGATCTTTCTGTGAGCCAGATTTATGCTGATCGTTTAAAATACCTGCATCCGGCTCTCAGTGGAGATTTTTCTGCAGAAGTACAAGTTCGCGCTCATGGGTCCGTGGTGCCCTGTCATGTGAGCGTTGATTCCCACAACGATACAATGACGATCACTCTGCATAAGCCGCTATCTGGCGTAGCCCGTGGACAGGCTGCGGTGATCTATTTGCCAGATGCAGGCGGAGATATTGTGCTTGGATCTGGGACAATTTACAGTACGCAAAAGTCACCTAGTGAGTGCCTAAATTAGGCTTAGCTGCGGAGAGATTTTTATGGCAACATTCGCTTTAGGCCCTATGCCTGGTACGAGCATTATCGATGCAGCAGATGTTATTGCAGGTGAAACGGGGGACATGAGAGCTCTTCCGCAGCTTCCCACTCGCGGGTTGGGGTCTGATGCAGTGGGCAGGACATGTACGTTGATGCCTGATCTTCCAGTGGAAAAGGGGCCAAGAGCCTGGCGTCTGACTGCGCGGCCGCAAATACTTACTCACCGGATTTGGGATCGCATGGAAGAAGACCTGGATCACTTACAAGACCAGTGGGGATGTGTTCCCGTGCTCAAAGCACAGGTATTAGGCCCTTGGAGTTTGGCGACTCATATGGAACTGCCTAATGGCCATCGAGCCGTTACTGATTTCGGGGCGATGAGAGACATCACGGAAGCCTTGATACATGGGATTGGGGAACACGTATCCGACTTACATAGGCGTTTCGGTGCTCTCGTTCGGATACAAATTGATGAGCCAGCGCTTTCTGCGTTACGTCGCGGAGCGGTCCAAGGCACGAGCGATTTTGATACGGTCCCGGCTATCCATCCCAAAGTCCTAGGAGAGCGATTAGCTGGTGTTGTAGAAGCGATACGCGGAGAAAAACTAGAGTTGGTGTCGCTTAATGAGGTCGGCAGAGAACCCAATATGGACATAGCTATTTTTGCCGCAGTAGATCAAATCTTTGTTTCTCCTACTGAGATTAAAGGAACAAGGCTTCTCGACGCCTTCGGGGAGGCTCTCGCATCGGGGATGCGCGCTGGTTTGGGCCTCCATGGCACTGATGCTCGTCACCTTGCTATCACCGCCGCCAAATTCTATGACGAGCTAGGCATAGAACGAGCTATCTTGTCGGATGCTGATATAACCCAATCTTCTCCCAGGATTGATACAACTCTTGTAGATGTGGCCCATGAACTGGCCACATTACGGGAGGTTGAGGAAATTCTGCATCGTGATGCGGGAGATCTTTAGTCGGGAGGGGGAGCACCACTCAGCCTTGCATTGGCCAGGAAGTATTGACAGATGAGGCGTCCTTACCCTTGCCCTCAAAGTAGTTCTTTAGCTTCGTCTGAAATTCGTAGTATTCGACGGCTTGGAATTGCATTAGCTCATTGAGGGATTTTTGGGAAAGCTCCTCTTTAAAATTTCGCTTTGCTTGCATCCACGCTATACGTGCTGCCGCGAGTGCATCCGAGGTGGCCTCGTGTGCATTATCTAAACGAACGTTGTAGTGCTGGCAAAGGTCTGTGAGTGTACGCTTGCCTCGCCGAAATTTGTCGAGGGCCTTATCAATAACGTAAGGGTCAAACACGGGACCGGTAACAACAAAATCCCCGGTGAGTTTTCTCAATACTGTGAGATCATAAGCGGCGTTATAAACGATGAGCGTAAACCCATCAGCCCACGCTTGTTGGATGGCCGCTATGGTTTCCTTTAGCACTTCTTCATGTGGGCGCCCATGTTCACGTGCATATTCTGTGGTTATACCATGCACTTTTGCAGCTTCTTCGGGAATTTCTATTCCGGGATCTGCCAGAAGCTCTCGTGGGTGAGCGCCATTGCTATCGATCCTGACGAGCGCAGAGGATACAATGCGAGCCTCATGAGGGTTGGCGGAGGTGGTCTCAAGATCAAAGCTCAAGACTTTCAGCGGATCAAAGACAGCCACATTGGGGTCGAGAGAGTTCATGACTCACACCCTAGACAATCCCCTCAACACGCTATGCAACCCGGTGGCTAATCAGTGCCTAAGCCCGGCGTATGGTGCAACTTCCGCTGAAGTTAAATACCAACGATAAACTAGATATCGTGACTGATTCCAATATCGAACTCCGCAGACAATGGGACGAACTCGCTGAACAAGTGCGATATCATCGTGATGCGTATTATAACGACACACCTGAGATCAGTGACCAAGATTTTGATGCGTTGTTCCGGACGCTCCAAAAGCTTGAAGAGGAACACCCCGAACTCGCAGTTCCAGACAGCCCCACGCTAGAAGTCGGAGCCCCTGTGGCTTTGAGCTCTAGTTTTAATAATGTAGAGCACCTGGAACGCCTCATGAGCTTAGATAATGTGTTTGACGCCGCAGAGCTTTCTGAGTGGTTGCAAAGAACACCGGCGCAGGCTTATCTAACCGAGTTGAAGATCGATGGACTTTCACTAGACCTTATTTACCGCGATGGAAAATTATGGCGTGCGGCTACTAGGGGCGATGGCAGGATCGGTGAAGACGTCACCGAAAACGCAAAAGTGATTGCTGATGTGCCGCATCGACTTAAGGAAAACGCAGAGTTTCCTATCCCTGAACTGCTGGAGGTTCGAGGTGAAGTTTTTATCGCTGTAGAAGACTTTGCTGCGGTTAATGAACAACGCCAATTGGAGGGAGGAAAACCCTTTGCTAATCCGCGCAATGCGGCTGCCGGCTCATTAAGACAAAAAGACGTTGAAGCTGTTAAAAAACGCAGGCTTCGGATGATCTGTCATGGACTTGGTGCTACTCAGGGTTTTACTCCCGCGTCGCAGTACCATGCGTATGAGGCATTGGCAGCTTGGGGCCTGCCTGTTTCTCCTTATACCGAGCTTGTCCAGTCAGCCGCAGAAGTGCAGGAAAAGGTTCTATATTGGGCCGAGCATCGCCACGACGCAGCGCATGAGATGGATGGAGTTGTAGTTAAGGTAGACAGCATCTCAGAGCAGCGAGCGTTGGGGGCTACAGCCAGAGCTCCGCGCTGGGCTATCGCCTACAAATACCCGCCAGAAGAAGTTACAACGGAACTCTTAGACATTCAGGTAGGAGTGGGCAGGACCGGGCGTGTTACTCCCTTTGCCGTTATGCGTCCAGTCTTTGTCGCCGGATCTACTGTGTCTATGGCTACGCTGCACAACCAAACGGAAGTAAAACGTAAAGGAGTGCTCATCGGGGACACCGTGGTGATCCGCAAAGCAGGTGAGGTGATCCCAGAAGTTCTTGGGCCGGTAGTGGAAAAACGAGACGGGACTGAGCGCGAGTTTATTTTCCCTACTTTGTGTCCTAGCTGTGGTACCCGGCTTGCGCCGCAAAAAGAGGACGATGCGGATTGGCGTTGCCCTAATTCTCAATCGTGCCCGGCGCAGTTGAGCACGCGTTTAACCTATCTAGCAGGACGCGGCGCTTTTGATATTGAAGCTTTAGGAGAAAAAGCAGCGGAGGATCTCATCCGTACAGGGGTGCTTATCGACGAAGCCGGGTTGTTTGAGCTTACAGAAGAAGACCTACTAAAGACTCGCGTGTACACAACAAAGAAGAAGACGCTGAATGCGACTGGCTCCAAGTTGTTAGCCAACTTGGAGCAATCGAAAAAAGCTGATCTTTGGCGGGTGCTTGTCGCGCTATCTATTAGACACGTTGGTCCCACCGCCGCCCGGGCATTAGCGTCCCGTTATCACTCTATGGACGCATTGCGAGAAGCCAGCGCGGAAGAGATTGCGGATACTGAAGGCGTTGGAGCGATCATCGCACAAAGTTTTAAAGATTGGTTTGAAGTTGATTGGCACGCCCACATCGTAGAGCAGTGGGCACGTGCTGGTGTGACGATGGCCGAAGAGACCTCCCAATTGCCGGAGCAAACACTGGCGGGTATGACTGTTGTGGTCACTGGTTCTTTGGAAGGCTTTAGTCGCGATTCTGCTAAGGAAGCCATCATCAGCCGTGGCGGTAAAGCCTCAACATCGGTGTCTAAAAAAACCGATTATGTTGTGGTTGGAGAAAACGCCGGTTCTAAGGAAACTAAAGCAAGAGAACTAGGACTCACCATTCTTGACGAGTCCGGTTTTATCCGACTACTAGAAAACGGATCGGTATAAGCGCTGGGTGTAGAGAGCAAAGGGCTCTCTACACCCGCTTTATTTATTTAAGATTCTGCCGAGGATTGTTCCCAAGTTCCCCAGGTGTTCAACCTCGCTGCTGAGGTAATCAGGACCGCCTACACGCCCGATAACAAGTACAAGGTTCGTTCCGATCAGTGGGGCTGCTGCAAGTGATGAATCCAATAGTCCCCATGATTGCGGAATCCATGGTTCGGATTCAGGTAAGAGCGTGCGCGCGTGTTCGATGGGGACGATGTCAGGGCTGGAGCCATCGTCTTCGGGGGCAGCAATGGAAGCAGTGACGCGCGTGACTCCGCCGTGGACGTCGAGAAGCACCGCCCATGTTGAAGTAAGCGCTTGCGGCATGCTGTTCACGAGATTTGCCAGGGAATCAGAATGCGTATTAGCTCCTGCAACGGATGCCAACATCGCGATTTGCCCACGACGATCAACGCGGCCGGAAAAAGGACGAATAGAATCCACTTCTACGCCCTCTACTTCATGCGCGGCAGTGATCAAGGCATCCGCCATCGTACCTGCAGGAAGCTTAACCACCATGTCATCCATGACAGTGCCGTCGGGAAAAGATTCGACGACATCTACGGAGGAAATATTGCCGTCGACAAGTCCAATGGCCTCTGCTAAACGTCCGAGGCTACCTGGTGCATCGGGAATATGAACACGAATAAGGTAGGACATGAACAATCATCGCCTTTCTAGGGCGCAGCTCCGTTAACAAGGGAAGTCCGAGACATCGGACAGGGATTCGAAAAATACCTATCAAATACTAGGCGTCGATAATAATACGTTGTCTATGTTATGTGGTGGCATTGCAGGGGACATTATCCACAATGTTTATCGATTCTATTAGGGAAAAGCTCGTTAAACATGAGCTCAGAAAAACCCATGAATGAAACACTGCAGGTATCTCGGGGAAGTACAGGCGAGTTCTTAGGGGCTAGCGTGGTGCAGATGCTGAAGTGGAGAGGCTGTGCAGTAGTATGTTCAAGAATGACAATGATCTCGTGCTAGCAGAGCATGGTATGCAGGTTACACATTTTAATTAGAACCCAATGTGAGAAGGATCGACGAAAAGTGCCTGAGATTTCGCGCGATGAAGTCGCACACCTGGCCAAGTTGTCGCGCTTGGCGTTGACTGACGAAGAACTCGACTGCTTTGCAGCGCAAATTGACGGCATCATCGGTAACGTGAGTGCTGTTCAAAAAGTTGCTGCAGAGGGGGTAGAGCCGATGAGCCATCCACACTCGATTAAGACCACCATGCGTGAGGACATAATTGAACAAATTATGACTCCAGAACAGGCTCTTGATCAGGCTCCTGCTGTTGACCAGCAGCGTTTTGTCGTTCCACAGATTTTAGGGGAGTAGTCCGAATGACCAATTATTTAGTGCCTGAGTCCGGACTTACATCGCTCTCTGCTGCCGAGCTCGCTCAGAAAATCCATTCACGTGAACTCACCTCACGTGAGGTGACGCAAGCACACCTTGACCGTATCGCTGAGGTTGACCCCACACTTAACGCATTCTTGCATGTGGGTGTAGAAGAAGCCCTTGCTGCCGCCGACGAGGTAGATGCCGCCTTGGATCGCGGCGAGGCACCGGCATCTGCACTCGCAGGCGTGCCCATTGCCCTCAAAGACGTCTTTGTTACCACGGATGCGCCTACCACGTGTGCTTCAAAGATGCTGGAGGGATACGTTGCGCCTTATGACGCAACAGTTACCAAGAAGCTCCGTGCCGCAGGCATCCCGATTTTGGGCAAGACTAATATGGATGAGTTTGCGATGGGGTCTTCCACTGAAAACTCTGCATATGGCCCGACTCGCAACCCATGGGATATCGACCGCACACCAGGTGGCTCCGGTGGTGGTACATCCGCAGCACTTGCATCAGGCGAAGCGCCGCTCGGCATAGGTACCGACACCGGTGGATCAATCCGTCAGCCGGCGGCTTTGACCAATACCGTAGGAGTGAAACCAACCTATGGCACGGTCTCTCGGTACGGTTTGGTGGCTTGTGCGTCCTCTCTAGACCAAGGCGGCCCAACGGCAAGGACCGTTTTGGATACAGCGCTGCTCCATGAAGTCATTGCTGGGCATGATAAATACGACGCTACCAGCGTAGACCGTCCAGTTGCGCCGGTAGTGGAAGCTGCTCGGGAAGGCGCAAACGGAGATCTTAGCGGCGTTAAAATTGGCGTGGTCAAACAGTTTGATCGCGATGGTTATCAACCAGGAGTTTTGGAGCAATTCCATGTATCCGTGGAACAACTCACTTCTCAGGGAGCGGAGATCGTGGAAGTCGATTGCCCGCACTTTGATGATGCTTTAGCCGCGTATTACTTGATCCTTCCGTGCGAGGTTTCTTCTAATCTGGCGCGTTTCGACGGCATGCGTTATGGCTTGCGCGAAGGAGACGACGGCTCCCATTCGGCAGATGAAGTTATGTCGCTGTCTCGCGCCGCGGGATTTGGTCCCGAAGTAAAGCGCCGCATTATTCTGGGAACCTATGCGCTTTCTGTGGGGTACTACGATGCGTATTATCTGCAAGCGCAGCGCGTACGTACTCTTATCGCTCAAGATTTTGCTGCGGCTTATGAAAAGTGCGATGTTTTGGTTTCCCCAACCACGCCGACCACTGCTTTTAAGCTTGGTGAGAAAACATCTGACCCTCTAGCCATGTACAACTTTGATTTGTGTACTCTGCCGTTGAATCTTGCCGGTCTGTGCGGAATGTCTGTGCCTGCAGGATTGGCAAAAGACACGGGGTTGCCTGTGGGCTTGCAAATCATGGCACCAGCGTTTTGTGATGACCGCCTGTATAAGGTGGGAGCCGCATTTGAAGCAGGACGTCAGTAACTGAGCTGACATTAAACCCCCTTTTTCTTTGTTCCTTGCTAAGGCGGAAAAGCGAAGAAAAAGGGGTTTTGCCATCAATGCGTGTGGGCATGTTATGGGTTTTAGAGAGCTTTAAAATAAAATCTGCATAATATAAAAACCTGATGCCTCATCAAAGGAAACCTTGGAAAACCCGAGATGAGAATAAACCTGTTGAGCTTTGGTGTTTGCCTTATCCACGGAGAGCGAAATCCCCGGTGCTCCTAGGCTTTGTGCTAATGCAATAGCGGCCTTAAGCAGGAGAGAAGCTACACCCGTGCCGCGGAATCTTGCTTCTACGGCAATAGCAACTTCAGGGATTTCCTCGTTAACGTAACCGTAGCCGTGATTAACCGAGGTACCCCACAGCAACCAAGCGCCTCCGGCAGGAATCTTGTTGGTGTCCCAGGCAATAAAACCGCCGTCTTTGGAAACCCACTGATCGACATAAAAATGTGTGTCGTTAATAAAGTTGTGGCTTAGCTCGGAGTCTTCGTTGCCGTAAACGTCGGTGAGAAAGTTAAGTCGGGCAATATAAGTGCGATCAACTTCTTGGGTAGGGACGAGGATAATATTTTGGTTGGCCATGACAGCACAGTCTATATGTAGTGGTGCAGTGTATTGTGGGGTGAGCAATGAGCATCAACATAGAAGACGCTCAAAGAGCCTTCAAAATCTGTTATAAAAGCTGCGTTCGTAGGAGAAAGACGGCGAACGAAAGGCGGCTAACGGAGCACAGTGGGGCCTTCTTCTATTATCACCGGATGCTCAATCCGGAATTAGAAGAATCCCCCAGGTTCATAGAAAGAGGGAATGTCCTATGAACATTGAGTCCCGTGGCAAAAACGTTGATCCTGGTGTGAGGACGTGCAGCTCACAAGGATCGGGTCAATACCCAGCTATGCCGCTTCCAGAAAAAGAAGCATGGCCGGCGCTGATTGCATTATGCGTTGGCTTTTTTATGATTCTGCTTGATCAAACCATCGTGGCGGTGGCCACTCCCGTGCTGCAAAAGGAGTTGGGGGCTTCCTATAAAGAGGTCATTTGGGTCACTTCGGCGTATCTTCTCACCTTCGCTGTCCCACTTCTTATTACGGGACGTCTTGGGGACCGCTTCGGTCCTCGAAACGTATATGTCGTTGGCATGACCGTGTTTACGCTGAGCTCTCTGGCGTGTGGTTTTGCTCCCAATATGATCACATTAATCATTGCTCGCGCAGTACAAGGTTTTGGGGCTTCTCTCCTTACCCCACAAACCATGAGCCTTATTAACCGGATGTTTGCTCGTGAAAGGCGCGGTGCAGCATTAGGCGCATGGGGGAGCGTTGCCGGGTTAGCTACGCTTACCGGCCCTATCCTAGGCGGATTTATTACGGCCTCTTTTGGCTGGCAATGGATCTTTTTTATTAATATTCCACTCGGGATCGTGTCAGTATGGTCTGTTCTACGCCTAGTGCCTCGGGTGCGCCGGACCAATCGCAGTATCGATGGCATGAGCAAGGTGCTTTCTGTTATCGCCGTTTTTTCTCTTGTGTTTGCTCTCCAAGAGGGGGAAAACGCTGGTTGGAGCTGGTGGATTTGGGTTCTTATCGTAGTAGGACTCGTGGTTTCCGTACTGTTTGTTTATCAGCAAGAACGTGCAGAAAAGGCAGGCAAAGATGCTCTGATGCCTTTGTCACTCTTCTCGATCCGCAATTTTTCCCTAGGAAACATAAGCATCGTAGCTATGGGCTTTGCTATCGCGGGCACTCCCTTGCCCATCATGTTGTTCTTGCAACAGGTGCACGAGTTATCGGCCTTTCAAGCAGGCTTATTTTTAGTCCCTCAGGCGCTCATTTCTGCGATATTTTCCCCGTTCATCGGAAAGCTTTCAGATAAACGTTCGCCTCATCAAATCGCAGCTTTTGGCTTTGCGACGATGGCTGCTGGTCTTGGGGGCATCGCACTCGTGATGATTCTGGAGATTTCTGTTTATTGGGTTCTTCTCGCCTTTGTTATTTACGGATTGGGTAATGCATTCGTGTGGGCACCCAACTCTACTTCGACGATGCGAGACCTTCCATTGAGCCATATGGGAGTCGGGTCTGGCGTATACAACACAACACGCCAGATCGGATCGGTCATGGGATCAGCAGCTATCGGGGCAGTATTACAGTGGCGAGTCATGGTTACAAGCCCAAGCGTGGCTTATGGCGAAGCGGTTTTGTTAGGGGCAGGATTCCTTATCATCGGTATTACGTCTGCCCTGTTAGCTAAAGAAAGCGACTAAATAGCTATTTGTTTAGCGGGTATCCGATAACGCGTAGGCTGCAGTTGCAGTCGCAGCGGTGACCGTAAGAACGGCAGGCCATGCGCCGATCTTCTTAGCAAGAGGATGGCTGAGGCCGAATGCCCCTATGTAGGTTGCCGCGAGCGCAGACGTGAGCGGAACCCCGCCTTTTGCCCACCAAGAGCGTCCAGCCCACACACCTGCAGCTGCAAGGATTGCTCCACCCAGCGGCCGTATGCCGGTTTCACGTGCAGTAAGCCAACCTCCTATTAGGCCACTGGCAACTACTGCGGACGTACTGACCTCCGTAGGAGGCTTAATATCAAAACCCATAAATTGTGTCATGGTGCTCATGCTACAGGCTGAAATATTCATGTGCGTGAGTACTTGATGGGGAGGGAAACGTCGATAAGCCCCTGGTTTGGTGTGCTCTCTGCGAGAGAGATTCGGTTTCTTAGTTGTTTGCTATCTATACTGAAGGCGATTATCAGTGACTGAGTGAGTGACAATACTGTCACATCGGGAATCTGGTGGAAAACCAGAACTGGCGCGCAGCGGTGAGGATACAACTACAATTACCTTGAAATACCACTGGGCTTAGATTCCTGGGAAGGGCGGTAATTGATGGGCTTGAGTATCCGAGTCCGAAGACCGGCTTAGTCAGCAGACTCGTTCTGCAGCCTCGCGATTTAGGCATGCAGACTGATTCAAGTGGGTTTTTAGTGCGTAAAATTGCCACTCCCGCGTTTTTCCTGATTATTACAGGATTAGCCGCACTGAGTTTTGTGGTGTCTTTGTCATTTGGCTCGGTTGATTATTCTCGTTCGGAAGTCTGGGAAGTGGTCCGCCAGCATCTTTCAGGTGGAACCTACTTTGATCAATCTGTAGACGCTGTGGTCTGGGAGCTACGCGCGCCTCGTGGCTTGCTCGCGCTTATCGTAGGAGCAGGTTTGGCTCTCGCTGGCGTAACCATGCAAACGCTTGTCCGAAACCCATTGGCGGACCCGTACCTATTGGGTATTTCCTCGGGCGCTAGCGTGGGCGCAACAGCGGTGCTTGTGTTTGGCGTATTGAGTGGTTTTGGCCTCTATTCGTTATCAGTTGGAGCTCTGATAGGTGCGCTTGTAGCTACGCTCACTGTGTATGCGGTGACTATCGCTCAAGGAGGGTTAACGCCGTTGCGTCTGATCCTCTCAGGCGTGGTTCTTTCTTCTGCTTTCTCCGCGCTTGCTAGTTTTTTAGTGTTCAAGGGGCCTGATGCTCGCGCTGCACAAGGCGTGATGTTTTGGATGCTGGGATCAGTTGCCGGTGCGCAATGGAATAAGCTCCTGATACCCGCAATTGTGGTGTTCGTGGCTTTTATTATTCTCATGTTGAGTAGCCGTCAGATGGACGCGCTTGCGGCAGGGCCAGATACAGCCGCGGCTCTGGGCGTTCGGGTAGGACTGCTACGGCAAAGCCTGTTTTTTGTTCAAGCCCTCCTCGTCGGAGCCATGGTTGCGGTGGCGGGAGGCATTGGTTTTGTAGGCCTAGTAATCCCACACCTCGCGCGGATACTCGTAGGGTCGCTTCACCGTCGTCTTTTGCCCATTGCTGCAGTGTTTGGTGCGCTTTTTATGGTCTGGGTGGACGTGCTTGCCCGAATTGCAGCTCCTCCTCAAGAGATTCCGCTAGGCGTGGTAACGGGGGTTATCGGAGCACCGCTCTTCCTGATTCTTATGGGGCGAAAGAACTATCACTTCGGGGGACAAGACTAAGATGGCACTTTTTCAAGCCTCAGGTATTGCATGTGGATATGACCGGACAACATTACTTCGAGATGTTAATTTTGTAGCGGAACACGGAACCATGACGGCGATAGTCGGAGTCAATGGAGTAGGAAAGTCAACTCTTTTGCGGGTCCTAGCCGGAATCCGTAAACCCCACGCCGGCAAGGTTTTCATCGACGATGTTGATGTGCATTCAATGCGGTCAAAGCAACGGGCAAAAACGCTTACTTTTGTAGGCCAGGAGGAAACGCCCCCTGGAGACTTGACTGTGAAAGAAGCCGTCAGTTTGGGGAGACTCCCGCACACTAAAGTATGGCAGTTCGATTCTAAGAAAGAGACGCGTTTGATCAACGATGCCTTAAACCTTGTTGGTTTGCAGGATCGTGCAGCGATGGAATGTGCGTCCCTCTCTGGTGGACAGCGGCGTCGAGTGCTTTTTGCCCGCGGATTTGCTCAAGGTACAGATCTCATTTTTCTTGATGAGCCGACCAACCATCTAGACGTACATCACCAGCTGCATTTGCTCAAAGTGCTAAGAGACTCTGGGCGCACGATCATTGCAACAGTTCACGATCTCGATCTTGCGATGAGTCATTTTGATCAGGTGGTGGTTCTTGATCGCGGAGGCGTTGTTGCTTCAGGGCCTCCAGAAAGCGTGCTGATCCCGGAGACTCTACGCACAGTGTTTGAAGTGGAAGCGTTTATAACAAGGCATCCTGATGCCATCCGCTCTCACGTCATTATTGATTCACTTTAAAAATTCTATTTTTAAGGAGCATGATTATGAAGAAGATTATTATCCCGATTCTTGGGATGTCCCTTGTGCTTAGCGCATGCGGGGGCGCTACCTCTGATTCCTCTCAAGGGGCAACTGCTGCAAAAACTGGCGGTGTGAGCGTTACCAACTGCGGTGAAGAGGTGACCTTTGACAAAGCTAACGAGCTATTTGTCAATGATGGAAACATCATCTCCATTGCGCTTGCTGCAGGGGCAGGTGACAAGATCAAATATGTCAGCTCGTTGCAGCGGGACAAAGAAATTCTGCGAGCAAAATTTGGCGATCAAGTTGATTCGCTCAATGACACGTCCAAGGATTATCCGTCGCTTGAGACCGTGGTGGCAAAACATCCGGACGTCTTTATCGCAGGCTGGAATTATGGTTTTTCTGAGGAAAAGAACCTCACCCCTGAAACACTGAAAGCACAGGGAATCTCTTCCTACATTTTGAGCGAATCATGTAAGCAAGGCGGGTCGAATAAGCGCGGAGTCTATGATCCATGGGAAGCCGTGAAGATGGACCTCTCCAATATCGGTGCGATTACCAACAATAAGGACTCAGCGGAATCTGCAGTGAAAGATCTCGATGATCGACTTGAGTCTTTGAAGAAGCTCAAGGCCGCGGATAAAAAACCCAACGTTTTTGTTTTTGACTCCGGAAAAGGAGACGCTGTTTACACTTCTGGAAAATTTGGTGCTCCGCAAGCAATCCTTGAAGCCGCAGGAGCTCAGAATGCAGCAGGTGATATTGAAGACACCTGGACCAGCGTGGGCTGGGAAAAGATTGCATCTGCTACCCCGGACGCTTTTGTCTTTGTGGACTATCCGGGGCAAGAGTTCAACGAGAAAGTAGAAGAACTCCGAGCAAACCCTGCAACCAGGAATCTTCCAGCGGTGAAAGAAAATCGGTTTATCAACTTGCCGTACACAATGTGGACTTCGGGTTCTCTCAACATCGATGCCGCAGAACATGTGCGTAAGGGGCTAGAAAAATTCAACCTTGCTCCACAATCTGAGATATCTCCAAAGTTGACTCTTCCTAACTCCGTAGCTGGCCAGGAATTTTTCTCCTAGAAGTACTTTCACCTGGTTACTTTCCCTAATGGAATCCATATAGATCTTCCATTAGGGAGAATAATCTTTCAGAGGAATTTCATAGCACGTCTACTCTGAGCGCCTTTTCCTTTCCTCAGCACAAGACTTCAACGCTGCAGCAAGTTTTATCCTGGCGATGCTGTCCAGCTTGACCCGTGATAAATCCCACAAGTTAAAGGATATGCGCAACAAAAGGGGAGCTAAGAATTTCCGTGCGGGCATAAACAAACACAAAAGCGGCCAGAAGGACTAAACTAAGAGCTATGCGAATTGCGACTTTAACCTCTGGCGGCGATTGCCCCGGACTCAACGCTGTCATCCGCGGTATCGTCCGCACCTGTTCCGAATACGGTTCTACCGTTGTGGGATATGAGGACGGTTGGGTTGGTCTTATGGAAGACAAGCGCATTCAACTTTACGATGATGAAAATATTGATCGTATTCTTTTGCGCGGCGGAACGATCTTGGGAACTGGCCGCCTTCACCCCGATAAGTTCAAGGCAGGACTTGAGCAAATCAAAGAGAATTTAGCAGACGCCGAAATTGATGCTTTGATTCCGATTGGTGGCGAGGGCACGCTAAAGGGAGCCCAATGGCTTTCTGATAATGGGATCCCTGTGGTGGGCGTGCCCAAAACTATCGATAATGATGTCAACGGTACCGATTACACCTTTGGCTTTGACACCGCGGTGTCGGTAGCAACTGACGCAATTGATCGTTTACATACCACCGCAGAATCCCACAATCGCGTGATGATCGTGGAAGTGATGGGGCGTCATGTCGGGTGGATCGCATTGCATGCGGGGATGGCAGGCGGAGCACACTACACTGTGATTCCAGAGCATCCTTTTGATATCAATGAGATCTGCAAAGCGATGGAACGCCGTTTCCAAATGGGGGAGAAGTACGGAATTATCGTCGTTGCTGAGGGGGCTTTGCCTAAGGAAGGAACGATGAGTTTTGCCCAGGGGTGCGTAGACCAATTTGGGCATCAAACCTTTAACGGCATCGGCCAAGTGATCGGCGAAGAAATAAAGAGGCGCCTAGGTCACGACGTACGTACTACTGTGCTCGGACACATCCAACGCGGCGGTACTCCGACTGCTTATGATCGTGTTTTGGCAACCCGGTATGGTGTTCACGCTGCCCGTGCTTGCCATACACAAGACTTTGGCAAGATGGTGGCACTTCATGGTGAGCATATTGACCTAATTCCTTTGGAAGAAGCAGTAGGAACTTTGAAGGTAGTTCCTGCGGCTAGATATCGGACAGCCAGAGCTCTCTTTGGATAAAACCTATAAAGAATCGTAATGGCCTTTCTGCTTTTAGGAGTAGGAAGGCCATTATTCTTGTTGCCGTGGGGCAGTGAGTGTCATACAGATGGCGAGCATAAGCTTGGAGAGCACGGTTCTAGCATCCTCAATGAACCATTAATGGAGACGATGAACTAGAATTTCGAATCATGACCGCTGCAATGTATGACCTGATGGACTTTGATGAGGTCCTGGAGAAATTCGACCCTGTCATGGGCCTTGAAGTTCACGTGGAGTTGGCCACCGAGACTAAAATGTTTTCCGCTCCATCGGCGCATTTTGGTGCCGAGCCTAACGTGAACGTTGACCCGGTTTCTTTGGGGCTACCAGGGGCGCTGCCTGTGGTTAATGCTAAGGGCGTCGAATGGGCTATCAAGATCGGTCTTGCGCTGAACTGCCAAATTGCAGAGTCTTCACGATTTGCTCGTAAGAACTACTTCTATCCAGATCAGCCAAAGAACTACCAGATTTCGCAATACGATGAGCCCATTGCTTATGACGGCTACCTGGATGTTGTTCTGGACGATGGAACTCCGTGGCGTGTGGAGATTGAACGTGCGCACATGGAAGAAGACACGGGAAAGCTTACCCACCTGGGTGGAGCCGATGGGCGTATTCACGGAGCCACGGCTTCGCTCGTCGACTGTAACCGTGCAGGTATCCCGCTCATCGAGATCGTTACCAAGCCTATCGAAGGCGCAGGGGAACGAGCTCCAGAGGTGGCGCGTGCTTATGTGGGGGCGCTTCGGGATCTGGTTAAAGCTTTGGGCGTTTCTGATGCCCGTATGGATCAGGGGTCGATGCGATGCGATGCTAACGTGTCGCTGCGCCCCGTTGGGACCGTTGAATTTGGTACGCGCACTGAGACCAAGAACATTAATTCCTTGAAGTCTGTAGAGCAGGCAGTGCGTTTTGAGATGCAGCGCCAAGCTCAGGTATTAGAAGACGGCGGGACGATTGATCAGGAGACTCGTCACTACCAAGAAACCGATGGAACAACTTCCAAGGGACGTCCTAAAGAAACTGCTGAAGATTATCGCTACTTCAACGATCCAGACCTCCCGCCGGTTATTGCGCCGCGCGAATGGGTAGAAGAAATCCGTTCGACGCTGCCTGAGCTCCCCTGGGTGCGTCGTGCGCGCATTCAACAGGAGTGGAACCTTAAAGATGAGGAAATGCGCGACCTTGTAAACGCAGGTGCGTTGGATCTGATCGTAGAGACTGTAGAAGCAGGTGCCACTCCATCAGAAGCGCGTTCCTGGTGGGTTGCTTATTTGTCGCAAAAAGCAAATGAGCAGGGGGTAGACCTTGATGCTTTGCTGATCAGCGCTGCTCAAGTTGCTCGCGTAGCCGCTTTGGTTAAAGAAGGGAAGCTAACCAATAAATTGGCGCGTCAGACTGTCGACGGCGTTCTCGCTGGCGAAGGCGACGTTGATGAGGTAGTCGCCTCCCGGGGCCTGGAAGTTGTACGTGATGATGGTGCGATTGAAAAGGCCGTGGAAGAGGCACTGGCCGCTAACCCCGATATCGTAGAAAAATATCGAGCAGGAAACACTAAGGTCACAGGTGCAATTGTCGGAGCCGTTATGAAGGCCACCCGGGGTAAGGCCGACCCGGCTCAAGTGAACAAGCTCATAGCAGAGAAGCTCGCATAAGTAATCTAAAAGTGTAGCGATTCTGCTGCCAGTGTGTTTTGAGGCGTGTCACGATGTAGTTAACGCATATTGCTAACTTATCGTGACACGCCTCGTTATGCTTGGTCATGTGCTTAATTTTCAGAGCAGTGGCTTTTTTCTCGACAATTAGTGGTACGTGAGCGCACACTGGTAGGCATGACATATTCAAGAGAAACAGAACCTGTATATGTTCCTGCCGCAGACCGGTATGAAGATATGGAATACCGCATTGTTGGGCAATCAGGTCTTAGGCTTCCTGCTATCAGCCTAGGTTTTTGGCATAATTTTGGAGACGATAAACCTCTGGCAACACAGCGCGAAATTATCCACCGTGCGTTTGATCGAGGAATTACGCATTTTGATTTGGCCAACAATTATGGGCCTCCTGCAGGATCTGCGGAGAAAAATTTTGGTCGGATTTTTTCGGAGGATCTCAAGGCGCACCGCGATGAGATAGTGATTTCAAGCAAAGCCGGTTGGAACATGGGCGCAGGCCCTTATAGCTTTGGGGGTTCCCGAAAATATCTGATGGATTCCTTGGATGCTTCTTTATCTAGGCTAGGCCTAGAGCATGTGGATATTTTCTATCACCACCGCCCGGATCCAGATACTCCGCTGGAAGAAACCGTATATGCATTGCGCGATATCGTGGCTTCCGGCAAGGCTCGATACGTGGGGATTTCTTCTTATAGCGCAGGACTAACAAACGAGGCAGCGGCGATGATGTCGGAAGAAGGCTGCCCGTTGCTCATCCATCAGCCGAGCTATTCCATCATGAATCGCTGGGTGGAGGAACCTGGTGAAGATGGCGACTCTTTGTTGGAATCGGCTGCTGACTCTGGCCTTGGAGTTATCGCTTTTTCTCCGCTAGCCCAAGGATTACTTACTGACCGTTACCTGGATGGAATTCCGGAAAACTCACGTGCTGCTGCTGGAAAGTCCTTGGGGACGGACATGCTTTCCGCTAGCAATCTAGAGATGGTTTCCAAACTCAACGAGGTAGCAAAGAGGCGCGGCCAGACTCTTGCACAGATGGCGATCGCATGGGTCTTAAGAGAGCAAGGAGACTATGGGGTAGAGACCGTTACGAGCGCGCTGATTGGGGCCTCTTCCGTTGAACAGCTAGACCAGAACATCGATGCGCTCAATAACCTGAGCTTTACCACTGAAGAACTCAATGAGATTGACACGATTGCTAATGACGGGGGAATCAATATCTGGGCTGGAGCAACAAAATCGAAGACTCATGGGACGGGAGCTGAGGCCTAGTAGATAGGAGAAAACTAAAGGGGAGAAGTTGAGTTTTTCTCCCCTTATAGTTAATGCATCAGCAAACGGGCGCACATGATGAACATAATGACACCAATGGCGATGTTGATATAACGCCAAACTGTTGGCCGCGCAAGCACATGAGCAAAGCGGAGTGATGTGAAGCCAATGAATGGGAACCACACAAAGCTTGCTGCGAGAGCACCGGAAGCAAAGACCCAGCGTCCAGTCTCTCCATGCTGGTTGGCAATGCCGCCAAGCATCACTAAGACGTCGATGTATGCGGCGGGGTTAAGCCAGGTAAAGGCAAGCGCAGCCAAGACAGGTTTAACCCATGGGCGGTGGGGGCATGAGTTTTTTTCAACAGAGGAACGCTGTGAAGGCTTTCCTAGGCGTGTTTTGGGAGCAGTGATCAGGCTAGAGTTGCTGTGCTGTTGGGAACGTATTTCGATGCTTTCGGCGTACTCTGGCTCTGTTTCTTCTACAGTGAGCGCGTCGCCACGGCGTTTAAGGGCGTCGCGCCAACAGCTAATACCGAAGTATAGGAGATAAGCAGCGCCGAGCCATTTCATCACTACAAGTGCGATAGGAGCACGTTCCACTAATGCACCAACTCCTGCTGTTCCGCCAAAGATCAAGATGATGTCGGAAATGATGCAGACCAGGAGCACGGCTAGGACGCCCTCACGTTTGACGCCCTGTCTAATAATGAGAGCATTTTGCGGGCCGATGGCAACAATAAGGGACAAGCCCATCAGGAATCCAGCGATTGCAATACTCATGACTCAAGAATGCACCTTGCAGCGATATTAAGTAAAATAAATGTTTTTACACTTGGTTTAGAATAGCTTCATGAACCCACTTCACCTGCAAACATTATCCGCGATTATAGATGAGGAAAGTTTTGAAGACGCAGCCTCTATCTTGGGGGTATCGCCGTCCGCGGTGAGTCAGAGAATTAAAGCTTTAGAAAAGGAGATCGGCAGGGTAGTCGTCCGTAGGACATCGCCTCCTACTCCCACCGATGCTGGCGAGATTCTGCTTCAGACGGCACGAAGGATGGAACTGCTGCAGGCGGAGGCAAATGCGCAACTACACGAGCGTATTGATCGCGTCCCTCTGACTGTGGCAATCAATGCAGATTCGCTCTCTGAGTGGTTTAAGCCGGTGCTTGCCGACGTCGCACGTTGGGACTCGGCTACCTTGCACGTCCGTGTGGAGGATGAGGCTTATTCGCTCGCCCTTCTCAAGCGCGGAGACGTGCTCGGCGCGGTCACTGGTGAAGCCAAGGCTGCGTCAGGCTGTGAATCTATTGCACTGGGGGCATTTCATTATGTATCCGTGGCAAACCCTTGGCTTTTGGATCGTTACACAAGCCGGGATGGAACTGTGGATTGGAGCACTATGCCGGTGTTGCGTTTTGGCCCACGTGATGCGTTGCAGGACAAGGATCTTGAGCGCAGGCTCGGTCAGGTTCCGCGCCGCCGTCGGGTTTCTGAAATACCTTCAGCGGAAGCTTTCTTTGAAGCCGCTAGGGTAGGGCTGGGGTGGGCGTTGCTGCCGGAATCACAAGCTGCGCCTTTATTGGAAAGTGGTGAAGTGGTCATGCTGGATTCCACAGTTTTCGAGGTGCCTCTTTACTGGCAGAGATGGCGGCTAGAGTCGCCTTCCCTTGACCGACTTACGGAGTCGGTCATTGTGGCAGCCTCGAAAGTGTTGCGCCCCGTGAGTGGTACAGCGTAGTAATCCGTGCCCGTGCCCAAGTTGTTTCCAATTTTATTGTCGCGATGGCGTATTTTTCTTGACTTTGCGCACAAAACACCTATCTTACGCCACGTGAATCCAAAGATTTTGCGTATTCGCAAGCGTAACGTGACGTCATGTGGGGAGTTGTTAAGGGGTAAAGTGGTCGTCGATAGACTGACTGTCAGGGATCGTCAGATTGGGATTCCTTATGGTTGCTTTTGATTGTATTGGTTTATAATTCTCAAAGCCCTTATTTTGTATATAAGACATTCTTTAGGTTGTTTATATCGGAAATAGGCTTATAAAAATGCTATTGAGGTGCAATTGGGCATAAATTCGGTAATGTTAAATTTTTGATTAGCTTTACCTAAAGGTGTGAGATTCTTTACATGCAATCGTTGGCATAGGCTGTTACGTTTAAAACATTATGAATATGAAATCCAATAACCTAGCTAGTTCGATAAAACGAGCGTTTATTCGTGCAACAATCCTCTCCCTCGCGATCGTAACCAGCCTGGGGCTTTTCTCCGGAAATCTAACGGGTGCCTTCAATCAGTGGGTATCCCATGCTGAAGCCACAGACTCGCAGGACGTCCCCTTCCCGCTTATCGATGCGGAACCGCTTCCGGCTCAAGAAACTCCTCAAGAAGGTGTTCTCCCTGACTCTGTTGCCACAGGCGATGATGCAGCTACGCTGGATTCTCTCCAGATCGACGATGCTCTCGGTGGCAAGCCAATGTACAGCCGGGACCAATTTGGTCAAGCATGGAGCGATGACGTGGAAGTAGAGGGCGGACACAACGGATGTGACACTCGGAATGACATCCTGCGCCGAGACCTCACCGACATAGTTGTTCGAAATAAAACCAAAGACTGCATCATTGAAAAAGGAAAGCTCGTAGATCCATACACCGGAAATACCGTTGACTTTGTCCGCGGCGGGAAGAAAGCAAACGGCGTAGACATCGATCATATCGTTCCGCTGGCCAACGCTTGGTATGCCGGGGCATATACATGGGATGCACAAAAGCGACGCAACTTTGCCAATGATCCGATCAACTTGATAGCCACATCGCTAGAGGCAAACCGCATGAAGAAAGCAAAAACTGCAGACCAATGGATGCTTTCAAATGAAGCATTCACATGTGAATACGCTCAACGCCAGATCCGAGTAAAGTCCCTATATTCTCTTACCGTAACAACCCGAGAAAAGGATGCTCTAGCGGGAGCATTGAAATCCTGTTCCTAGACTACCCACAGTTACGCGCCTGGATGCTTCTAAAATTTAGCGTCCGGGCGCGCCGGTAACTTCCCCTCTTCTTCAACATTTTCGCATATCCTGGGGCGCATGAACGACAACGCCAAGCCCGATCGAGCCAGCGATCTTGATGACGAGATCCCAACATATCAAGCCCCCTCTACGTCGTCGCAAGGTGAAACGCCTTCAAAAACTCTTCAGGACCCCTCAAAGAAACCTGTAGATCCGGCCAAGAGCCTTTATGAACGTGCAGGGCGTGCAGCACCCCAGTCGATTCAGCCCTCAGAACGAAGCAATACAGCCCCGGTCTCTGCCAGCGTGCAACCGTCTCACGTAGAGAACCCCGGTGAAAAACAAGAGCATATCGATTCGTCCTCTCACAAGGAATCTAAGCCGGACTCGGTTTCAGCTTCTCCTCGTGTGGATGCTCCTCATGCTGCGGAAAAAGCAGCAGATGATGGATCCGCTACAGTTGCGCAGGAGCCTTTAACCTCGGAAGAAACCACTGTTGCAGATGCTAAGACTGTGGTAGCGCCAGAGGTAATATCTCAGGCAAAGGTACAGCACCCTCCCACGGATTCTTTTAAAACAGAGAATGAGAAGGAGCAACCTGCTCCTATAGAAGATAAGACCACTGTGTTCAGCGCTGCTCCAGTGGCTTCTGATTCCTCTGCTATGGGATCTTCTGTTCCTAGAACTCCGGGAGAAGAACAGACCACAACTCTGGAGCGGGATGCTCAGCGTCATAGTCAACCGCTTGCCTCAGACGCTCCCACGTCCATGTACCGGGAGCCTGCGTCTAGTGACCGCGCGGCCTATAGGGATGAAGATTTCGCCCCCGCCGGGCAGCCTGTTGCCTCATCAACTGTGGTACCTCCAACACCGGTAGCCGCGCCGACTACTACGGCCTTTGCAGAACCACAACTGGAGCAAGTTCCTCCTGTTTCTCCAGTGGCACCGCAGCCTGATCCCGCATCGGCACATGCTGTTGCCGCTGCCGCTAAACGGGGAACAATCGATTTTGGTTTGTTTGTGCTGCGCATAGTCTTTGGTGCCTGGCTGATTTTGGATGCGGTTCAAGTTTTCTTTGCAATGGGGAATTCCGGAGGAATAAATGGTTTGCAAGACCAATTCTCTTCCTACGCCTATGCCAGCACCTTGGCTGTCGCCGTACCGGCTATGGAATTGGCAGCAGGTGTCTTCCTCGTTTTTGGTTTGCTCACTCCAGTTGCTGCTGCTGTAGCTACAGTTGTCACGTCCTTCCTTACCCTGCACCATATCGCGAGCGCCGATGCGTTGAATTTAACTGATCTCAATGACTCCATATGGTTTGCATTTTTCCTCACCACGATCTCGCTGGTGCTGCAGTTTACCGGCCCTGGGCTTATCTCCTTTGACGTAAGCCGGAGCTGGGCTAAGCGGCCACTTGCAAGCTCGTGGGTCTTTGTCGTGCTAGGAATTGCTGGAGCAGTGGCGTTGTGGTGGTTCGGAGCCGCTGTAAACCCATTGGTCTAAGCCAATAAAATAAGGCCCTGACCTCAGTTTTCTGAAGTCAGGGCCGTTATCTATGTGATCGTTAATCTATATGGCGCACAGCGCCCTTGTCTGCGGACGTCGCCATTTCTGCGTACGCGCGCAAGGCCTTGGAAACGGAGCGTTGACGATTCCGAGGCTCCCACGGCTTTTCTCGTGAGTTCATAGCTTTACGACGCCGCTCGATGACATTCTCTGCGACATCTAAGCGTAACAATCGCTTGTGAATATCAATCGTAATTTGATCTCCATCTTCGATCAGTCCGATGAGTCCGCCATGAGCAGCTTCAGGAGAAATATGACCGATTGATAGCCCTGACGTGCCTCCTGAGAAGCGACCATCGGTAATGAGCGCACATGCTTTACCCAAACCTGCGCCTTTAAGGAAAGAAGTTGGATGAAGCATCTCTTGCATGCCGGGTCCTCCGGAAGGGCCTTCATAGCGGATGACCACCACGTCGCCAGGTTGAACCTCTTTATTTAGGATGATCGATACGGCCTCTTCTTGGCTTTCAACCACACGGGCAGGTCCTGAGAAAGACCATACGGATTTGTCGACTCCAGCGGATTTTACTACCGCCCCGTCGGGGGCAAGGTTGCCACGTAAAATCGCCAGTCCTCCGTCAGCGGAATATGCATGCGGAACATCATGGATACATCCATTGGTGGTGTCTAGGTCAAGCGAATCCCAGCGGTTTGACTGGGAGAATGCCTTGGTGGTCCGCACACCTCCAGGGGCTGCATGGAATAGTTCGATGGCTTCTTGAAGCGGATTGATACCACGAATATCCCAGTCGTTAAGCCACTCATCTAATGATGAATAGAGAACAGAATGAACAGTCTTTTCTAATAGGCCGTTTCTGTGGAGCTCGCCAAGAATTGCAGGGATTCCGCCGGCTCTGTGAACATCCTCGATATGATAATTGCCATTCGGGGCTACTTTAGACAAACAAGGAATCCTGTGTGAGAGCTCATCAATATCGGAGAGAGAGAAATCGACTTCGCCTTCTTGCGCCGCGGCCAGCGTGTGTAAAACCGTATTAGTTGACCCACCCATTGCCATATCAAGGGCCATGGCATTGAGAAAAGCTTCTTTCGTGGCCACGCTACGGGGGAGTACGGACTCGTCTTCTTGGCCGTAGTATCGCTGGCACATGTCTACGATCATGGTGCCTGCTTGTTCAAATAGTCTTTTACGCGCCGTGTGCGTAGCCAGCGTAGTGCCGTTACCTGGCAGAGAAAGCCCGAGTGCTTCCGTTAAACAGTTCATTGAGTTAGCGGTAAACATTCCGGAACAGGAACCACACGTAGGACAAGCAGATTCTTCGATTGTTTGTAAAGAATCGTCGTTTACGGTTTCATTTGCTGAAGCCGTGATTGCAGTAACTAAGTCGGTTGGGGCATGCGCTATTCCATCAACAACTACAGCTTTGCCGGCTTCCATAGGTCCGCCAGAAACAAAAATGGCAGGGATGTTTAACCGCATTGCGGCATTGAGCATTCCGGGAGTGATTTTATCGCAGTTGGAAATGCAGACCATGGCATCGGCGGTATGTGCATTGACCATGTATTCCACTGAATCGGCAATGATTTCCCTGCTGGGAAGTGAATAGAGCATGCCTCCGTGGCCCATGGCTATACCATCATCTACCGCAATGGTATTAAATTCCTTAGGAACCCCACCTGCAGCTCGAACCGCGTCGGCAACAATATCGCCAACATTTTTAAGATGTACGTGGCCAGGAACAAACTGCGTATAAGAATTAACAATCGCTACAATAGGCTTTCCAAACTCGTGCTCTTTAGTTCCAGTAGCTCGCCAAAGGGCACGAGCACCTGAGGCGTTTCGACCAACGGTAGTGACGCGTGAGCGAAGTGGAAACATGGTGTTCCTAACGTGTGGGCTGATTGTATAGATTCAGTGCTGCGTCAGGTGCGATCGCGGCAGCGTAGAACAGCAAGTACTTGTTTCGATTACTGTTCTCTTGTTTTTTAGGAGGGGAGCCCAGGGAAATAGGCGACTTGTGTGCGCTCATTATGGGTGGGTGAGGCAGCAACAAAATATTCCTACAACGTAGGATAGCTCATCTCATAAAAATCTGTAATTAGGGCTCATTGCGCTTTTTTGCGGCTTCGCGCCGCTCAAATTCTTCTCTTGTGAGCATTTCTTGGTAGCCATCACGATGCACTATGACAACCTTATCGTCTGCGGCCTTCTTGCCTTGGGATAAGACATCGGGAATTCGTCCTGCAGATGCTTCCTCTAGCCGGGGGAGTGAATTGAACGTAACCGCAGGTAAGGGAAAGGACTTATGCGTAGTCCTAAGCATGGTTCGGGATCCTTTGAACTCAATCCCCTGAATATCTTCCCAGGCTGCATGTGCGGGAGCTTGGAGAAAATACTTAGCCGTAATCCCTAAATCATCAACGATGGTCTTAGTTTTGAGCGCCCAGATAATAAAGAGTAGGGGGAAAACTAATAGCCAGAACAAATAGAGCGGTGCTGCGCCAATGATGAGGAGAAGGATTGCAGCCATAATTCCAGCGGCCAAGATATGCGTGCGTTCTTGGGAAAAAACGACTTTGCGCACACTAGGAGACGTGGGGGGATTTACGGAAGAGCCGGCTGAAGGTTTTTCGCTCATGGGAAGACATCCTAGTGGAAAAGGGATGGCGGATGGGTATTGCAGCTCTTAAGGCGTTACTACATGCGAATTATTTGCATTCGCGTCGTTTGCGCCGCCGTCTGTCCGAGGGATTGCTGTAGGCGTGGGGTCGATTGTACCTGTTGGCAGAGTCTGTGGGCTCGTTGGACTTGCTGGTTCTTCTGAAGCGTTCTCACTGGGAGTTGCGTTATCTTGTTGAGCCGGTGTCGGAGTTTCTGAAGATGGCTCTTGTTTTGTGGTCTGGGGGATCGAGGGTTTCGTGGTCTTTGGCGTAGGAACAACAGAGGGCGCTGGTGGTGCAACGGGGGCGGTGGGCTGAGGGGAAGGTGGGGCTACGCTCCGGGAATTTTGATAGGCGTCGTCAGGCTCTAGCGTGAAGCCCTTGAATAAAACTATGAGTACAAAACCTACAACAAGCATGGTTGTGGAAACTCGGGTGCGTCCTCCAACTGTAAGGATTCGACGCCATGTTGTTTTAGCAGAACCGGATGAGGGGCTGGGCGACTGCGTATCTCTACTCTGAGAGGCTTGATTGGTTGGCTCTTGGTTTTCATTATTGGAAATGGCGGAGTCCATGAGTCCAGTCTCCACAATTGCAGGATCTTCTTTTGCATGATTGCCGCGGTCGGGAGATTGGGCGTCGGGAAGCTCTGTGGTGGGGGCTTCCTCTGGAGATCTGATAGGAAAAGCTGCTGGAAAAGCCTGAGTAGCTTCGACGTTTTCTCTGTTATGCGTGGAATGCGGAAAAGTAGCTGTGGTCTCATTCGATGCAACCGGTTGCGAGTCATCTGGACGAGTGATGATTGCCGGTCGGAAGAGTGAATCCGCAATGGCTGAAGGTGATGATGTCTCAAGCGTGTCTGCTCGGGAACCGATGAGGGTGGGGGCGGTACCGTATTCTTGCCAAAATTCATCAATGATAGAGGTGCGGATTGCGCGTTCGACAAGCCATTGGGAACCGGGATTGACTTGGCATACGAATCGCATATCCACTGTCCAAGGCTGGCCTACTGTGCTGGGTTGATGTACAGCGACCGAAGGATGCACGCTGAGCTCGCCGAGGATTTCAGGGGCAATATCACTACGGTGCAACGCACGCTGGGTGGCCTGTGTTGAACGCTCTATGGCTTCTTCAATAGAAGCCGATCCGAGTAATGGAATGGGCATAGTAACTACTGCGCTCGACCAATAATTTGAGTTATTGATGGAGACTCCGGCTTTGGAGTTGGGGATGATGACAGTTTCCTCTGCAAGCGTCCTGATTCTTGTCGCTCGCATTGTAATTTGGATTACCGTGCCCTCGATTTTGGTGGCTCCGCCTTCAAAACGAACCCAGTCACCCACGCCGTAGTGCTTCTCGCTCAAGATGAAGAAACCCGCGAGAAAATCAGCGATGATCGACTGTGCGCCTAAACCGATAGCTGCAGAGGCTGCAGTGGCGGGGATTGCTGCGCCGGCGAGCGTGAAGCCGATTTGTTGTAGAACAAAGACAAAGATTACAAAGTAGGCGATCATTTGTGCGATGTAGATCATCACACCGGCGAAAGCGAGGTGCGCCTTTGACTCGTCCTCGTGCTCGTCTATGACCTTCTTTTCCACGATTCGCATGGCTAGACGCCCAAGGCGAGGCACAAGGAACGCAAGGAGGGCCAAGATTAAGAGATCAAGACCTGTGTTAATGAACCAGTCCCATGTTTGGTGCAAGAGGAAATGAGTCCGCATGGTTACCGAGGATAGCGGTGTTAAGTGGAGAGGTGGGTGTGCTTGTTCCTGTGTGCTGAAAGGGAAGTGACCCACACCATATGGGGGGGAGGGATTAATGAACAGGGGACGCATTCCGTCGCGTGCGTGTACGATGCCATTTTGTGAACATTATTCGACTTGTAGTGCTACCCGAGCGGCGCCTGCCGTAGCGGCCATCAAGTCGTAACGTAAGCGCCCTCGCCAGCATCATAAGTGCTGATCGGGGGCTTTTTTCGTAGCAGACCACCATTATCTGCTCAATGTTCGACTATTGAACAGACAGATCGTCTCAAACCCAAAACCTAGTGGTTTTAGCGGCACTGTTTATTGGTATTCGATCTAGGCCAGGTAACCAAGCCTTTGGCTAGGTTCAGGAAAAATATCCGCGAACAATCAAGGAGATAGAAGTCGTGGTAGCTTCCACAAAGATCACAAACCTCGCATCTTCTGCGCTGCCTTCTCCGTCTGCGATGGCTAAGCGATCCGAGGCACAGGGGCCAGAGCGAATGACAGGCGCAGAAGCGATCGTGCGGTCGCTTGAAGCGTTAGGTACAGATATTGTTTTGGTTTACCAGGTGGAGCGGTTCTTCCTCTTTATGATGCGTTGTATTCCGCTCGGAAGCTAAGACATGTTCTAGTTCGACATGAGCAGGGTGCTGGGCATGCTGCAACAGGATATGCTCAGGCAACGGGCAGAGTAGGGGTTTGCATCGCTACTTCTGGTCCAGGGGCGACCAATCTGGTCACTCCAATTACTGATGCCCACTTGGATTCGGTACCGCTAGTAGCTATTACTGGACAAGTTGGGCGAGCACTTCTTGGTACTGATGCCTTCCAAGAAGCGGATGTTCGTGGCATCACCATGCCGGTGACCAAACATAATGTGATGATTACGGATGCGGATAAGATCCCGCAGGCATTGGCGGAGGCCTTCTATCTTGCGCAAACAGGACGTCCGGGACCGGTGCTCGTTGATATCCCTAAGGACCTCCAGCAAGCGGAAGTAGACTTTATCTGGCCTCCCAAAATCGATCTTCCAGGGTATAAACCCGTTACGGCGCCAAATAATAGGCCGATTGAACAAGCCGTAAAGCTTATTTCTTCTGCGCGACGACCCGTCCTCTACATTGGTGGCGGAGTTATTAAAGCTAACGCGGCAGATGCTTTGCGTGCCTTCGCCGAATACACGCAGATTCCAGTAGTCACCACTTTGATGGCACTTGGATCCTTCCCAAGCGCGCACGATCTCTGCATGGGCATGCCAGGAATGCACGGTACGGTGCCGGCAGTGGCGGCAATGCAGAAGAGTGACCTTTTGATCACTATTGGCGCGAGGTTTGATGATCGCGTTACTGGAGTTCTGAGCTCTTTTGCGCCTGAGGCGCAGGTAATTCATGCAGACATCGATCCTGCTGAAATAGGAAAGATTCGACCTGTTGATGTCCCGATAGTCGGGGACGCTAGAGAAGTCCTGGAATCTCTCCTTAACGTTTATAAAGCCTCTAGTGCTGATCTGCCTCACACCGCTCGCTGGCTGAAATATCTAACAGCCTTGAAGGAACATTTCCCTCGTCGCTGGGATAAGCTTGAGAACGATTTGATCGAGCCGCAGCGAGTGATCAGGGAGCTGTCTAAGGAAGCCGGAACAGATGCTATATATGTGGCGGGTGTAGGCCAGCATCAAATGTGGTCTGCCCAGTTCCTGGACTTTGAAAAACCCCGCACCTGGCTTAACTCCGGTGGACTGGGAACGATGGGTTATGCCATACCCGCTGCGCTGGGTGCTAAAGCGGGGGCGCCTGATACTGAGGTATGGGCTATCGACGGTGACGGTTGCTTCCAAATGACTAATCAAGAGCTCACTACGGCTGCTATGGAAGGCATGCCGATCAAAGTAGCTTTGATTAATAACGGGAACTTAGGGATGGCACGCCAGTGGCAGAGGCTGTTTTATGATAGCAATTACTCCAGCAGTAAGCTGCGCGAAAAAGACGACTATGTGCCTGATTTGTTGGGCTTTCAGAGGCCCTTGGCTGCGCGGCTTTCCGGGTTACTCGCGTGGAGGAGATCGTGCCGACGATCCGCAAGGCACGGGAAATTAATGATCGTCCGGTAGTGATTGATTTTATCGTGGGAGAAGACGCGCAAGTGTGGCCCATGGTTACTGCTGGTCACTCAAATTCGGAGATTCAGTACGTTAATGGACTTCGGCCCCTTTTCGACGAGGAAGAATCTGCTGAGGCCGTTCTTGATGAGGATGATTTAGGCGAAGAGGCAACTTTATTGTCGCTGGAGAAACAGGCGAAGAGAAATCTTGCTCCGCGGGAACATATCTAGGAGATGGTGATGGCTAATAAGAATATTTCTCGTCATATCTTGAGCGTTTTGGTGCAAGATATTGACGGTATTACGTCTCGCGTTGTGGGGATGTTTACTCGGCGGAGCTTCAGTATTGTGTCATTCGTATCGGGAAAGACCGAAGAACCGGGTGTTAACCGCTTTACCATTGTCTTAGACGCAGATGAGGTTGATATTGAGCAGATCACGAAACAGCTCAATAAGTTAATTCCGGTGCTTAAAGTGGTTCGACTGGAAAAAGAAACCACTATTGCTCGTGCTTTGATGTTGGTCAAGGTGTCCGCAGATGCATCGAACCGTCCGCAAGTAGTTGAGGCGGCAAATATCTTCCGTGCTCGGATTGTGGATGTTGCACCTGATTCGGTGGTTATCGAGGCGACAGGTGATAAAGGAAAGCTTAACGCCTTTTTAGACGTACTTGAGCCTTTTGGGGTGCTGGAATTAATTTCCTCTGGGCAGATTGCCCTGCACCGTGGGCCTAAGACAATGTCCTTGAGCAACCGATAGCCCTTGGAACTAGGGGAGTTTGAGGGAACGTACGTTCTTTCAAACTCCCCTCACATCGACAAAATATTTCCTCATTTCCGCATCATAATATGTGCTATGCGGATTGGTAGCATGGTTGTAACGGAAAGGTATACATCATCATGGCAATTGAACTTCTTTACGATGCAGACGCAGATCTTTCTTTGATCCAGGGGCGTAAAGTAGCCGTTATTGGCTATGGATCGCAAGGACACGCTCATGCGCAATGTCTACGTGATTCTGGCGTTGAGGTCGTTATCGGCTTACGTGAGGGCTCTAAATCTGCGGAAAAAGCGGAGGAAGCTGGCTTTGAGGTAAAGACCAATGCTGATGCTGCGCAATGGGCAGACGTAATCATGATTCTGGCCCCGGACACGTCTCAAGCGGAAATTTTTAAAGCCGATATTGAGCCTAATCTTCAACCAGGTAATGCGTTGTTCTTTGGGCATGGTTTGAACATTCACTTCAATCTGATTGAGCCAAGTAGTGATATCACAGTGGGTATGATTGCTCCGAAAGGGCCAGGACATTTGGTTCGTCGTCAGTTTGTCGACGGCAAAGGTGTTCCGTGTTTGATCGCCGTGGCTCAAGATCCACACGGAGAAGGCCGCGAGCTTACGCTATCGTATGCGGCGGCCATCGGTGGGGCACGTGCTGGAGTTATTGAGACTACTTTCCGCGAAGAAACCGAAACCGACTTGTTTGGTGAGCAAGCTGTTTTGTGCGGTGGACTCGAACACCTCATGATGAAGGGCTTCGAGGTTCTTACTGAGGCCGGATATGCTCCAGAGATGGCCTATTTTGAGGTGCTGCATGAGATGAAGCTGATTGTTGACCTCATCTGGGAAGGTGGTATTGAGAACATGAATTATTCTGTCTCAGAGACCGCAGAGCTGGGTGGATACATGGCCGGTCCACGGATTATTACGTCCGAGGTCAAGGAGAATATGAAGGCGGTTCTCGCAGATATCCAATCTGGGAAGTTCGTTCGCGACATGGTCGCAGACGTAGAAGCTGGTCAGCCAAAGCTGAAGGCATACCGCGAGGAAGCCGCAGCGCACCCGATCGAGGAAACTGGCGCTAAACTACGCGATCTCATGAGCTGGGTGAAAAACCCGCTCAACGCGACTGCGTAACGTCGTCCCAGAGACGTGCCGTGTTCCCATGCAACGTGATGAACACGGCACTTCCTTTATTTGTGGTCTCTGCGTTCTCCACGGAAAACACAGAATTTTTTAAAAGCTGTGTCTGTAAAATGCCCCACTCTTCATTTTCAACAATTTCATTTAATGGAAATTGGGTGTAGTGTCACGTGCATGGAGATGGAACAGAGTTTGGCACGCACGGTTGGAACGCAAAGTAAAGCACAGCAGTTGCATAATCACGGGCCAGGGCACTCTCATGAGCACGGTCCTTCTAGTATGAGGGCGCTTCTAGGTGTTGTTGCCGTCACTAGTGTGTTCTTCCTGGTCGAGCTGATAGGGGGTCTATGGTCTGGATCTTTAGCCTTACTTTCTGATGCAATGCATATGCTCTCTGACTTCACAGGCGTGCTCTTGGCTCTCGCTGCTATGCTCGTGGCTCGTCGTCCTGCTTCCATGAAAGCGACCTTTGGGAATAAAAGGATTGAAGTCGTATCAGCATTTTTTAATGCTTTAGCAATTTCTATAATCTCCGTGTGGATCGTGGTGGAGGCTATTCAGCGACTGGGGCAGAAAAGTGAGATCGACGCGCCCCTAACTCTGTCGATTGGGTTGGTGGGCTTGCTAGCCAATATCGTGGGGACGGTCCTTTTGCATGGACATAAGGATGAAAACATCAATGTCAAGGGGGCGTACCTACACATTGTGCTGGACATGGTGGGGTCTATTGCCGTGATTGTATCGGCAGTTATTATTTATCTCACCTCGTGGCTATGGGTAGATACTGTGGCTTCACTTGCTATAGCGGCACTAATCTTGCCCCGATCTCTGACATTGGCATGGAATGCTCTTGGGGTGCTTTTGGAACGAGCTCCTGTCGGATATGATCTCGATTCCATTACAGCAGGGTTGTTATGTATCCGCGGGGTTATTCAAGTGCACGACCTCCACCTTTGGACGATAGACGGACATGAAGCAATGGTCACATGCCACCTTGTTGTGGACGATCAGGTGGGTGCGGGCTGTGGGCCTCTTGATGCAGCGCAGGATTATCTTAAAGGCATTGGAATTGTTCATGCCACGATTCAGATTGAAGAACGAGGGCATGATGCACACGAGGATTATTGCCGTTGTTTCTAATTAACGTAGGCAACGCATCGGGAAGACGTGAATGGAGCTTAAAGTGACGATGTGAAGGAAGCGTTAAGCATCATATGTTTTGGAGTCTGCACCCGGGGGTTGTGATGGCTAGAATCGCCCCCATGGGTTTTTCTACGCCAAGCTATGATCTCGCCGACTTGTTTAATCGCATTGATCGCGGTGACCTGCAACTACCGGATTTTCAACGTTCTTACTGCTGGGATGTGGATCGGATTCGTTCATTACTAGTCACCGTGTTGCGGGGTTACCCGGTGGGGGCGCTGATGGCGTTAGATACGCGAAATGAACCGATGCGCTTTAAACCCCGACCGCTTCAAGGAGCACCGGAACACCACGTATCACCGGGACTTTTGCTTCTCGACGGGCAACAGCGCCTCACCTCCCTGTATCAATGCTTGCGCGGCGAGGGGCTAGTGGAATCAGTTGATTTCCGTAATAAGAATGTTCATCGTCGCTTTTATGTGGATGTAGAAAAAGCTGTTTCCTCAGAAGTTATGCCAGATGAGGCTGTAATTTCCGTGGATGAATCGGGTGTGGTTCGCTCGCATTTCGCAGAAATTCCAGAAGGCGGCATCATTTCGCGTGAGGCTGCGTTGGCCAACGGTTGTATTCCAGTGTCAGCTTTGTTGTCGGATGAAGCTACGGACATGCTCTTTGACATGGCTGCTGATGCAGATGATCGAGCGCGTGATAATATCCGGCGTTTTAATAATAAGGTGGTAAAACCACTCGCCGGCTACGCAATCCCAATGGTTCGCCTTGACCGCGCAACGGCTCAGGGGGGAATTGGCTCTATCTTTGCTCAGGCGAATTCCTCTGGTATGCAGATGGACGTTTTTGAGCTTCTTACCTCATTGTTTGCTGCGCAGGATCCAGATTTTGACCTCTTGGGTGACTGGGAAAAGACCGACAAAGTGCTCAGGAAATATCCGGCTTTAGATGGCATAGGGAAAACAGAGTTTCTCATTGCTGTGGCACTCTATGTCACTGCTCGAAAAGGCAGGGCGAGTGGTCATAGGGAGTCGATCTTGAAGTTGAGCGTGACGGATTATGCACTGGCGGCTAAGCGGTTGCGCGCGGCGTTCCATGAATCAGCTCATTACATGAGTGAGCGGTGCATTTTGTCCACCTCGCAGGTGCCATACACTCCGCAGTTGATTCCTCTTGCTGTGATTATCGCCCTGCTTGCGGAGGAACCTGGACTACTCTCCAAGCAAGAAGCATGGAATCGTTTAAACCGATGGTTCTGGTGTGGAGTTTTTGGAGAACTCTACGGTTCTCCAGCACTTACTGTTCGTATGGGAACGGATGTAGACCAAGTAACATCCTGGATTCGGTCAGCAGAGGTTGGTAAGGATAGTGAGGTAGGACTTCCAAAGACTATCCGTAATGCTCGCTTTGTGGAATCTAGGCTGCTCAGCGCTGGCCCTGACTCTGGCCTTTATAAAGGAATTTATGCTTTATTGATGGGGCGAGGAGTGCGGGATTGGCGTACTGGTCAGGTCTTTGATCGCCATAATGTATCTACTTTGGGGGTGCATTTTCGGCCAGTTTTTCCAGCAGCGTGGTGCGATGATAACAACGTAGATCGGGTGTTGGCTGACAGCGTGTTAAATTACACACCGATGAGTCGTCGCACGTATGTGATGATAGAAGGGGCTTCTCCTGCCCGTTATTTAGCAAGAATTCAATCCAAGTCGTTGATGGACGACCAAGAATTTGATGAGGCCCTAGCTACGCATATGATGGATCCGCATCTTGTGTTAAGCGCGAATGCCAATGAGTTCTTCCGGGACCGGCGCAAACGCTTGATCTCTATGATCGAAGAAGCTATTGGTGGCTTTGCCGTGATGGATGTTGATGAAGCGAACTTGGGTGGCGGTGAAGAAGGACCGGATGCCTTCCGTCACCAGTAAAATTGCCTTATTGGCGGGGCTCAGGGCAGGAGTTGCAAGACTATGATCTTGGGATTTGTACCCAAGAAGCATGAGAATCCGTTGCATATTTTGTCTCAGAAAGGACTGATGGGGCGCAGCTTTGTCGTCCTTATGGTCTCTTTGCTTTTGGTCTCATGCTCAACGTCGGCACGGCGAGCGGAACAAAGCAAGAATGCATTAGTCAATTCGGTTTTAGAGGAAGCTCGGATACGCAACCTTAATCGTCACGTAGCATCAAATTTTGTTCCGGAACCACAGGTGATCGGGGTTCCCTATGATTCGGGTGTGGCGGCGTCGCGCTTGTTTTTCGACGCCTCCGATACAGTTGTTATCTCAGACTCCATGATGGTGTCTCAACTGCGGGCGTCTTCGATCTCGGTTGTTGCCCATGCTCCAATGCTGACAATGACTGAGCAATCGCGCGAGGAAGTCATCGCGGAGATTACTCGACTGGGAGCTCGATATGTTCTGGCTGTAGGCGACGTGGCATTGAGCTCTGTGGATGGAAGTCGCCGAGTGATTAAAGACGATGGCTCTTTTGAAGCATTAGGTCGGCTTACATCATTACGGTTTACTCCGAGAGAAATCTCAGAGAAGGAAGCGCTTGAAAAAGTGGCAATGCTCGATCCTGCGGATATTGCCCTTTTGGTTATAGAGGGAGCTTCCGAGCCTCCACCGACCTCTGATCCGAAGAAGACTATGGCGTTTCCTTTGCAATCAAAAAGGGACGCCGAAGCAGCACCTATTGTGATTGCTAGCCCGGAATCAGGGATTGCTGCAGTAGCCACTGCAAGGTCTTATGGCGCCACTATTAGGATGATGCCCGTAGCCGATCCTCGGTATAGCGAGAAGACGATGTCCATGGTGGCAGGCCTTTCTGATGAAGCCCTTATTGCATTAGGCTCCCAGTTTGGCACGTCTGAAAAATTGGCTGAGACTATTCGTTTTGGAGAAAAGACACGAGCGTGGCCTAAGAGCGGCAGCGGTATTGTCTTCTCTCATCAGCCCACTATTGCGGCGTGGAACTCCGGGAAAAAATCAGGCAACAACGGTGATGCTCAAGCTTTTTATCTTCCAGAAACAGAAGGCTCCTTTTCCAGCGCTCACATTAATTCTGCTAAAGAATGGGCTACAAGACTAGAAGAACAAGGGAAACGTGGGTTTCTGGTTATGGATCCTGCGGTTACTGATAGCGTCGCAAAGCTTGCTGGGTTGCAGGACATACTCATGTTTCCTGGGATGGGAGTGGCTTTGAGCGCGGAGCGTCATGATGGTTCGGTGATGGACGCCGTGGCTTGGCTTGATCGTTTTGTGCGAGAACGAGGACTGCCTCAAAAGGCGCTAGTGGTGTTTAGTCAATCTCCGACGGCGCTTCCAGAGCTGCAGTATCCCACGCTTGTTCCAGTGGCTGGAACTTGGTTACGATGCGCCTCGCAAGAACGCCTAGAGGAGGCCGTGCAGGGATTTGATCGTCTTCCTGACGGATGGCTCGGAGCGGTGCTTAATGGTCCTGAATGTGAAGAAGACCATGTTTTCCCCGAACTGAACTCGCTTTTCAATTCCCCCCGACTTGGGTTAATAATTTTGTGATAGGCAAGCCTCACATCTAAAAACTGTCGATCAGTAGGTGCTCGTTGGGGTCCTCATCTACACTGTGGAGGTCGCACGCCAGCGAACCGGCGTGGGCCCGGGTATCGTGGCGCGGTCGTGTCGGGATGCTCGGACATTATGGATCGAGGAGAATACCGTGAGCCAGAATGGCCGACCTGTCGTTCTAATTGCAGACAAACTTGCACAGTCCACTGTTGATGCTCTGGGTGATTCAGTTGAAGTCCGATGGGTCGATGGGCCCAACAGGGAAGAATTACTTGCGGCGGTGACCGATGCAGACGCACTGCTGGTGCGCTCGGCAACCACTGTGGATAAAGAAGTCTTTGATGCCGCAGCAAAGCTTAAGATCGTCGGCCGCGCGGGCGTTGGATTGGACAACGTAGACATCGCAGCCGCTACTGAACGTGGGGTCATGGTTGTTAACGCTCCTACCTCAAACATTCACTCTGCGTGTGAGCACGCTATTTCCCTTTTGCTCGCTACTGCCAGGCAAATACCTGCTGCCGATGCATCTCTTCGAGGACAAGAATGGAAGCGATCCTCCTTTACCGGGGTGGAAATTTACGGGAAAACCATAGGAATTGTTGGATTTGGTCACATCGGTCAGCTTTTTGCCCACCGACTCGCAGCCTTTGAAACCACGATTATCGCTTATGACCCTTACGCAAACCCCGCTCGAGCCGCTCAGCTCGGCGTGGAATTGGTTGACCTAGAAGAACTGATGGGGCGTGCGGACTTTGTTACAATCCATCTTCCTAAAACTCCGGAAACCCAAGGGATGTTTGACGCGGAGCTATTGGCTAAATCCAAGCCGGGTCAAATCATTGTCAATGCGGCCCGTGGCGGCCTGGTCAATGAGCAGGCGCTTGCCGACGCCATCATGTCGGGGCACATCCGTGGCGCAGGCTTTGATGTGTTTGCTACTGAGCCGTGTACAGACTCGCCATTATTTGCGCTGCCGCAGGTCGTGGTCACCCCGCATCTGGGGGCCTCGACCGTGGAAGCGCAAGATCGTGCGGGGACAGATGTAGCAGAATCGGTGCTAAAAGCACTGGCCGGTGAGTTTGTTCCGGATGCGGTGAACGTGTCCGGCGGACGCGTCGGTGAAGAAGTCTCGCTATGGCTAGACCTGGCTAGGAAGCTGGGGCTCGTTGCTGGCAAACTTCTGGATAAAGCCGCTGTTTCTCTGGAAGTTGAGGCCCGTGGTGAGCTTTCCACAGAAGACGTTGACGCACTGGGACTATCTGCCCTGCGTGGTTTGTTCTCTGCGGTAATAGAAGAACCTGTCACTTTTGTGAATGCTCCGAGAATTGCTGAAGAGCGGGGAGTAAAACTCGATGTAACTACAGCCAGTGAATCTCTTACGCACCGTTCTGTTCTTGAAGTAAGGGCTATCGGCACAGATGGTGAAGCGGTATCTGTGATCGGAGCCCTCACTGGCCTTGATCATGTGGAGAAGATCGTGCGGATTAACAAACGTGGACTAGATCTGCGGGCACATGGTTTCAACGTCTTCTTTCAATACACTGATACCCCTGGTGTTCTGGGGAAAGTTGGAACTGCCTTCGGCGCAGCTGGCTTTAATATCGACGCTGCCGCAATGTCTCAAAACTCTGATGGAACGGGCTCAACGCTTGTGCTTCGCATAGATAAGCCTGCCGCGGAATCATTAGTGGAAACAATTGCGGAGTCAATTGAGGCAGAATCTTTTGCCGTAGATTTTGACGCTTAACCGTATTCGCTGTATTCGCCGTATTCGCAGCTCTATACGTCCCCATGTATCGCTTTAATCTGCACTGCAGCGCGATGGTGGGGACGTTCTTTTTCCTAAGAGACATGGAATTTTGGGGCGGTAGCGCTGCCCTCGGTGGCGGAGGAGCTAGCGTCAACCTCAGCAGGTTTGATACACTGCCAGAAATATTCCATATAATGGGAAATGGGGTTCCGTAATATGAAATTAGCGGTTATTGGTGGCGATGGAATCGGCCCTGAGGTGACAGCGGAAGCACTTAAAGTACTTCAAGCGGTGCGCGATGACATCCATGTGACCAACTTTGATCTAGGCGCGCGTCGATATCTGCGTACTGGAGAACTCCTCACCCAAACAGACCTTGATCAATTAAGAGAACATGACGCAATCCTGCTGGGAGCGATTGGCGCGCCGGGAGAAGTTCCCTCAGGGGTTTTGGAACGCGGCCTTTTGCTTAAAATGCGTTTTGAGCTAGATCATCACGTTAATCTGCGTCCTTCAAAGTTGTATCCAAAGTCTATCTCTCCCTTGTCTAATCCGGGTGACATTGATTTTGTCGTGGTTAGAGAGGGGACAGAGGGCCTGTACTGCGGTAATGGTGGCGTACTACGAAGAGGCACTGAGTATGAGGTTGCATCCGAGGTGTCACAGAACACCCGTTATGGCGTAGCTCGAGTGGTCCGTGATGCCTTCCGGAGGGCTCAGGAGCGCAGAAAACATCTGACACTGGTGCACAAGACTAACGTTCTGGTTAACGCGGGAGGTTTATGGCAGCGCACTGTGGATGAGGTTTCTAAGGAATTTCCAGAGGTGCAGGTCGATTACAACCATATTGATGCTGCCACAATTTATATGGTTACCGAACCGTCGCGTTATGACGTCATTGTGACGGACAACTTGTTCGGAGATATCCTTACCGATCTTGCAGGTGCTGTGTCCGGCGGGATTGGCCTTGCGGCTTCCGCAAATATAGATACAAGCGGTATTAATCCGTCGATGTTTGAGCCCGTTCATGGTTCTGCCCCGGATATCGCCGGTCAAGGTATCGCTGATCCTACGGCAGCAATCCTTTCAGCAGGAATGCTCTTGCGTCATCTTGGTGATGAGGAAAACGCCTCTCGTATCGATAATGCTGTTGCCATGGATATTTCTGCGCGCGTTGGTGTAAAAATGGTGACTTCAGAAGTGGGGAACCGCATTGCGGCGTCACTTCGTAAATAAAGATTCCGCAGGAAAATATTAGGGGGCTGCGGAGGTCACCCAAAAGAGAAAAGACTGGGCATAAAAGTCGCATTTTAGTGACGTGAGCTAACTCACGATATATCATTCGGTTCATGACCGTCGAACTAGATGAGGTGCAAGACTTTCTGGCGGCAAATGCACCTTATGCCCAGCTACCTGCGCGGTTGCGTTTATTGCTTACGCGCTCTGCCGAGATGCGCTATTACAAACGTGGTTCGCTTATCTTAAGCTGCGGAGAACCCAATGATTCCTGCTGGGTGATCCGAAGCGGGGCAGTAGATATAACCGATGAAAACGGGGTTCTCCTGGATAGGAGGGAAGCTGGTCGTTCCTTTGGCTACTCAACGATTCTCGGAGAAAACCGTAATCGCTATTCGATGATCGCGGTGGAAGATTCCCTTCTGATCACTATTGCCCGCGATGATTTCCTTGCTGTCGCTGAGGCTGATTCCAGCTTCACGCGTTTCTTTTCTAGCCAATCGACGCGAATGCGTGCAGCGGCTGAACAGGTGCGCAATAATGATGGTTCGCAATCGCTGCGGGCTCAACTGGGAGATTTTATGACCTCCCAACCTGCCACGCTGCATCCGGCTGAATCTATTCAATCTGCGGCACGTACTATGCGAGATAAAAATGTATCTTCCTTAGTTATTGCTACGGATGAAAGCATCTGTGGAATCGTGACTGACCGAGACTTACGCAGCAAAGTTGTCGCGGATGATCTTGATGTAAAAATTCCGGTGTCAACGATCATGACCCCGCAGCCCATAACTGCGGACACAACAACGCCTGCGTTTGAAGCAATGATGGTTATGGCGGAACATGGGATTCATCATCTCCCCGTATGTGATGCTGCGCAGCCGAATAAACCCCTGGTGGGTATCGTCAGTTCTCCCGATCTTATGAGGCTGTTGCGTAATGACCCCATTTACATCACTGCGGACATCTCCAGGCGCACCTCTACGGAAGAACTAGCGGAAGTCTTTGTTCGTAGTAAAGAGGTTGCAGTACGGTTTGTTGAACGTTCGGCGCGTCCGGAAGAAGTCTCAGCGTTGCTTTCGCATTCGGCAGATGCGGTGGCGCGTCGATTGTTAGTGCTTGCGGAAGAAGAACTTGGTCCGCCTCCAGTTCCTTATGCGTTTGTTGTGGTTGGCTCTCAAGGGCGCAAGGAATTGGGCTTTGCCTCAGATCAAGATAATGCTCTTATTCTCTCCAATGAGTTTGATGGGGAAACGCACGGAGAGTATTTCAAGAGCCTTGCTGGCCGGGTGTGTCACGGCCTTGCCTTAGCGGGTCAGGTGCTTTGCCCCGGGAATATAATGGCATCTAATTCACAGTGGCGACTCACCGAAAAAGAATGGACATCTATTTTTACCTCGTGGATCACCGCTCCTGAGCCGGAGGCTCTCATGTTTGCGCAGACGTTCTTTGACATGAGACTCGTGTACGGTGACGCATCCTTGTACTCCAGCGTCCGGGACAGCTCTCTGGAGCAGGCACGTTATGCGAGGCGTTTTCACGCGCACCTTGCAATGGTTGCTTCACGACGAGAGCCACCACTTGGATTTTTCCGCGGTTTTGTAGTTGAACGCGGTGGCGAATATGCCCATACTTTGAATATTAAAAAGGGAGGAATTCACGCAATTGTTCAGATGGCACGTTTATATGCGTTGACATGTGGGACAGACGCGTTGCACACCCGCCAACGGCTTCAGGCTGCTGCTGGGCTCGGTGTAGTTTCTGAAAAAGGGGCGCATGACCTCCTGGATGCCTTTGACGTGCTTAACACCATTGCGTTTGATTATCAGTCAACAGATCTTCGCGTGGGTAAGGCACCGAGTTATCATGTGGATCCGGAGCAACTGGGAAAGATGGATCGTGAGCATCTGCGCGATGCCTTTCACATAATCAAGGGGATGCAGCAAGCACTAAGCACTAAATATCCCACCCGGAGCATGTGGTGTGGTGGGGAAATAGTTCAACCCGCAACGCGCAAGGGGTATTAGCGCAGGTTTATCAGGAGCTTCCGAAGAAAAACGATAAAACTCGATTCTTGGCAGTGGATATGGAAACGACTGCACTTCTTCCTACTAAAGGAAAAATCCTTTCCATTGGTTGGGTGCCTATAGAAGATGGAAGGGTACAACTTGCGGACGCTGGTCATGTATTTATCAGGTCGGAAAACCTAGAACACGATTCGGTGGGTAATTCTGCAGCTCTGCACAACATTACGGACACTATGTTGGCAGAAGGAGAAAGCGAACATAGTGCGATGGAGATGCTTTTATCTTCTCTTCGTGGACGCGTGCTTCTTGCTCATTTTGCGCCTATTGAATTGCGCTTTGGCGATGCTGCTTGTCGTCGACATTTTGGCGCGCCACTGCGGGTGCCGTACGTGGACACTATGGAATTAGAACGTAGGCACATGGAGCGTATGGGCACGTATCCTAGAGGAGAAGACCTAAGGCTCGCGCGAGTACGGAAGAGATATGGATTACCTCATTATCGTAGTCATAATGCGCTTACAGACGCTTTGGCGTGCGCAGAACTTTATCTAGCCCTGAATGCATAGTGCCGCTATAAAATAAAAGTACGTCTTATCCTCAGCACGTAAGGTGGAATCATGAAGACCTATCTTTATCGTGCATGCATCGTCTTGTGCTCTGTGTACTTTCTTTTTATGATTGGCCACAATTTTTACTACGGTGAGCATTTTCTTATCACATGGATAAGTGTGGTTGGGGTCATATTATTTGCTATAGGGGCTGTCCTCAAAATTATTTCAGATAGGAAACTTAAACGGACTGCGAGTGGGGAGCTGAGGGAGTTTTCTGAGACGCAGCTTGAGGAGCTTAGGATGCTAAAAGCAACTGGCCAGATGACTGAAGCAGTGAAAAGGCACGAATCTGGTACCCGGGCTTGGGGTTGCTTGCTGCTAAAAAATTAGTTGACAGTATCTAAAACAATTGACTTGTCACAGATTGCGTTCGGTGGAAGTCGGGCCATTATGCACTACCCCAGGAAAACCGTGCTAGTGGGAAAAATTGGTTAAGTGAGTACTATCTTATGCTATGCGTTTTGGACGAATAGCTACCCCAGATGGCATGTGCTTCTGCGTTGTCGAGGGCGACGGTGCAGAAACTGTGTGCAAAGAAATTGAAGGCACTCCGTTTACTGAGCCGAAAAAGACGGGTCGGGAGTGGAAACTAGAAAACGTACGGGTGTTGGCGCCTATGCTGCCTTCCAAGATCGTGGCTATTGGTCGCAACTACGCAGACCACGTCAAAGAAGTCTTCCAAAAGAGCTCAGAACACCTTCCGCCCACGCTATTCCTCAAACCACCGACGGCGGTCATCGGTCCAGGCGCTCCCATTAGAATCCCGGAGTTTGCTACCAAGGTAGAGTTTGAGGGCGAACTCGCTATGGTGATTGGCAAGCCCTGTAAAAATGTTAAAAAAGAAGACTGGAAGTCCGTTATTCTTGGTTTTACCATTGTTAATGATGTCTCTTCCCGTGATCTTCAATTTGCAGACGGTCAATGGGCGCGAGCTAAGGGAATCGATACTTTTGCGCCGCTTGGGCCGTGGATAGAAACAGACTTGGATTCTATTGATACCGCAAATCTTCCAATTAAAGCTCATCTCACGCATGATGGCGTAACGGAAACTAAGCAAGATTCTAATTCTGATCAGATGATCATGGATTTGGGCGAGATTATAGAGTTCATCACGGCCTCTTTCACACTGCTACCAGGCGATGTTATCTGCACTGGTTCGCCGGCAGGTACTGCGGAGATGGTTCCAGGGGACTTTATTCAGGTAGAGATCCCTGGGCTGGGCTGCCTAGGAAACCCTGTAGAGAGGGCATAAGTAAACCCCAGTTTTTTTAAAAAGCTACCGTACCGTTTGGTGCGGTAGCTTTTGCCTATTGTTGGACGGCCGTAGTGGCCTATGCGTCACGATCCTAGAGAGACGATTGTGATACGGATATGGTGAATCTAGAGCCCAAGTGCGCGCATAATGGTGCGTAGTTTTGCTGAGGTTTCTGCAACCTCTGCATCTGCATCGGAATCTGCGACAATGCCGCCGCCAGCCCATGCACGTGCGGAGGTGCCCTTGCCATTAACTTCCGCGCACCGGATCGCCACCATGTATTCACCGTCGCCGAATGCGTTGGACCACCCAACTGCTCCGGAGTAAAAGCGGCGGTCGCCTTCAGCAATCCCGATGACTTCTTCAGCCGCATCTGTTGGGGTACCGCAGATGGCAGGGGTGGGGTGTACAACCAAAGCGAGTTCTAGTGCTGTTAGCGCAGGGTCTTTGAGGGTGCCCACGACGGGGGTGGCTAGGTGCCACATCTCGTTAGTTCGTGTGAGCTCCGGGTGTCGGGGAATCTCAAGGGATGAACATAAAGGGGCGAGAAGCGTCCGTAGATGATCAACAACGTAGGAATGCTCGGCGAGGTCTTTCGGTGAGCGGCGTAGCGCTTCTCCCGCGCGCGCGTCGAGAAGCTTATCTGCGTTACGTGGAGCCGAACCTGCCAAAGGATATGCAGAAATCGTTGATCCCTGTTTTTTGATGAGCACTTCAGGGGAAGACCCCACGAGCATCGCGCCGGCAAAGTCTTCACCAGCAGGGGAGAGGTCGGCGATGAACCCATCGCGATTGTAAGAAAGGTCGATCAAACGCGCAGCTATCAGGCGTGGATCCACGGGGGGATCAAAGCGCATATCCACGGCTCGTGCCAAGACGACTTTATCTAATCTGCTTGCTTTCAGTGTTTCAATCGCTGCGATAACACGATCTCGATGTTCATCTAATTCGGGCACTAAGGCATCGAGGTAAGCGTGTAAAACACTGCCTTCGCCATAGCGATAGTACGCGTGAGGCTCTAGTGGGCCGTCTTCCCATATAACCTTTTCCGGCACAGTGAGCGCACACGGGTGGTCCCGTCGAAAAGGTAAGGCGCCCACTACAAGGTCTGCGGTGCCGCTGTGTAGCGCTTCTATGGCTATCCAGGGGTCAGAGAAGGCTTCCTGTACACCTTGGGTCCTGATGGAACCATGGGTACGTGACAACAAAAAGTCGGGCGCAGTTGAGGGGCGGTGGGCACACATGACAAACCAGTCTAGTGCACTGGTCTACGATGAAAGACATGTCTGAAGTACGCGTACGTTTTTGCCCATCGCCCACAGGAACTCCACACGTGGGTATGGTGCGCACAGCCTTGTTCAACTGGGCGCAAGCCCGCCACACAGGCGGTAAACTTGTATTCCGCATCGAAGATACAGATGCGGCCCGTGATTCTGAAGAGTCCTATCAAGCAATCATTGACTCCCTGACGTGGCTTGGGATGGATTGGGATGAAGGCATAGTGGTCGGGGGACCTCACGAGCCATATCGACAGAGCCAGCGCATGGATATTTATGCCGAAGTACTGGAAAAGCTTAAAGCGGCAGGGTTTGTGTACCCCGCGTATTCCACAGCGGCGGAGGTAGAAGAACGCCATCGCGCTAAAGGCGAAGACCCCAAGCTCGGTTACGATAATTACGACCGCACCCTCACCGAAGAACAAATCGCGGCTTTTGAGGCTGAAGGACGTCAGCCAGTCTGGCGCCTGCGCATGCCAGATCACGATTGGAAATGGAATGACCTGGTACGCGGGGAGATTGAATTTAAAGCTTCTACCCAGCCGGATTATGTAGTAGCCCGCTCCAATGGTGCACCGCTTTATACTTTGGTCAATCCCGTTGATGATGCCCTCATGGGGATCACACATGTTCTTCGTGGCGAGGATTTGCTTCCGTCAACTCCTAGGCAGCTAGCACTGTATGAGGCATTGAAGGCGATTGGGGTAGCCGAGCAGACTCCAGAATTTGGCCATCTTCCCTTTGTAATGGGCGAAGGGAATAAGAAACTATCTAAGCGCGATCCGCAATCGAACCTCTTCAATCACCGAGATGCCGGCATCATTCCTGAAGGCATGATGAACTATCTTGCGCTTCTAGGATGGTCACTCTCCTCGGAGAAGGACATTTTCTCCGTAGATGAGCTCGTTGCCAACTTTGATGTAAAGAATGTTTTGGCTAATCCGGCTCGTTTTGATCAGAAGAAGCTTGAGGCCATTAACGCCGACCATATCCGACTGCTGGCCCCAGAAGACTTCAAACAGCGACTGCGTGACTACCTGACGGAGTACACGGATTTCTCTGCGGATTACCCAGAGGAGAAGTTTGCTATCGCCGCCGACTTGGTTCAGACCCGCATCAAGATGCTTGGCGACGCCTATGCGCTTTTGAAGTTCCTCGATACCGCGGATGAGGACCTTGTTCTTGATGAGAAATCTGCCAAGAAGAATCTTAAAGAAACCGCTGTGCAGCCGCTAGAAGCTGGTATTGCGGCTCTGGAATCCCTTGAGGAGTGGAGCACTCCTGCTATTGAAGCGGCGCTGCAGAAAGCCCTCATCGAGGATCTAGAACTTAAACCACGCGTTGCCTATGGTGCATTGCGCGTGGGGGTTTCCGGACAAGCTATTTCTCCGCCGCTATTCGAGTCTATGGAGCTTTTGGGACGTGAGTCCACGCTCAACCGCCTGCGCTCGGTACTTAAGGTTACGCCTTACGCAGCTCAGTAAACAGAAAACCTCGGACTGGCGTATCACGTAGCGTTACCGCTGTCGGGTCTGCCGGTTCGGGGTTTGTGGCTGGCAAGCTAACAACATAAGCCGTTATATGGGCAACAGGGGGAGAGCGGCTTATCGGTCTGAATGTGTCACCCGCTGTGAGCGAGACGCGCCGTAAATGAATGTGCTGTTGAAAATGCCGGTAAAGCAGTTAAAGTAAACTTTTGTGATATTTGGATTCGGCGAGAAAACCTCGCACACCGAAGGTTATAGGCCGCGTCATGCACGGCCCACGGCCCCAAGGCGCGCGTGGAGAGCTCTAACGCGGGATCGTCGCGTAATAATAGCAGTCGCCTCAGCCGTCCTTATTGGGTGTCTTGCTGTGCCGCTTTCTTTAATAAGTGATGTTGAAGCGAATCCTACGCTGGTGAGCAAAAGTGTGGTTAAACAAATACCCGCTCTTTCTCACACTGATGATGCCGCTACTCAGAATGCTGCTGCACCTTATGGCGGCGCAACGGAAACTGTTCCTGTCTTTTCTGGTGCTTATCCCTTTGATTCTACGTATAATCCGCATCCATCTGTTCTCCCGGGACAGATGCGCAATATAGAAATAACTGCGGCTAATGGTGTTCATCGCAGGTATCTGTTACATGTGGGAAAAAACTATAGACCAGAGCGGCCAGCACCTTCTCCCGTATTGTTCGCTTTTGCCGGATGGCGGGTAGATCCTGAGCATTTTGCTCGTGAATCCAAATTTGCTGAGGGGGAAGCTGGTAATGACGCCTTGATAGTTTTTCCCGCTGGGCGCGAAAACTCGTGGGAAGGTGCTCCTTATTCAGCGGCTGCACCCGGGGAAGACATAGCGTTTGTTAAACAGATTCTTGAAGCCATTGATCGTGATTATCTTATAGATCGCACCCGTGTTTATGCCGCGGGTATGTCTAATGGTGGCGGAATGGCCGCTATTCTTGGATGCCATGCTCCGGATGTCTTTGCCGGAATCGCGAGCGTTTCTTCTGCGTATTACCTTCCGGTTACTGCAGGGTGCAAAGGGAAGCCAGTACCTACGTTGGATATACACGGCACGGTTGATCACGTGGTGGGTTATGAAGGTGGACATCGCCATGGCGTTCCATATCATTCGGTCCCGCACTATCTTGCGGCGGTTTCACAGCGCAATGGATGCATTCCAGAAAAACCGACGCAGCTTAAGATCGGAGATGTTGAGATCGAAAGATTTAACGGCTGCGCAGCTGAGACTGAGCACATGCGTGTGTTAGGTCAGGGTCACGTATGGAATCGGGCCCCCGATGCTTCTGCTGCTGCATGGAATTTTTTGAGTCGCCAGCATTTATAAAGGCGCTATGACCACTAGATTTGTGCACTTCTAGTGGTTGTGGTTATATTAGTTCCCGTTGCACAGCAAGACGTTGGAAACAAAAGAAGCTGTCAATCAATGGCCTATGGTGTAATTGGCAACACTACGGTTTCTGGTACCGTCATTCTAGGTTCGAGTCCTGGTAGGCCAGCAGCGAGAAATCGCTTCTGAAAAAGTTCTATGCCCCGTTCGTCTAGCGGCTTAGGACGCCGGCCTCTCACGCCGGTAACACGGGTTCAAATCCCGTACGGGGTACCACTTACCACCCAAAGCACTGAGCTTTGGGTGGTTTTTTATGTCTCTGGCCTGAAACTATGCGGCCGCGGAGAAAATTACGTGATCACAGGAAAAATTTGGGAAAGATTCGGGTATTTCTTCAAAACTTCCCGACTGAAGGTATATATTTGCTTAATGTAAAGGAGCCTTTTCCTATTCGTTCGCTTTGTGAGTGGGCAAATTCCAATGAGTTTGAAATTGATGTGATGATAAAGGGAGGAATAAGTCACTTATGGGTGGTGGGATAAGACGCTATCTTGGGTTGGTGGCAGTGGTGTGCGCTGGCAGCGGTATTGTGGGGATACCTGCAGCTGGGGCCCAGCCGGTGCAGTGTCCACGTATAGAGATCGTTGTGACTGGGGGATCAGGTAATTCCAGCCCTCTGGAGAATCCTCAAGATATTTTCAGTTTTGGTGGAACGAACTTTGCCAAGCATGTTGCACGTTTGCAACCAGGCGTACATGTGTGGCAAACCCCGTATTATGCATCAATCGGTGTTACCGGCGGTGAAAATAAAACAGGATTTAATCGTTTCTTAAACTATGGCGATTCTTATCGGGGTGGCGTAGACATAGTACGTAATCACATTGAGGGATTGGCCGCCTCCTGTTCTGATACTTCCTTTATCTTGGCTGGTTACTCTCAGGGGGCGGATGTTACCGGGGCGATTACTGAGCGCATTTCTCGTGGTGAGATTAAAGGCGTTCCGGCGAAAAAACTTCTCGCTTCATATCTATTGGCGGATCCCGGCCGTTCAAACCTTACTAATAACAGCGCTGCCACGACTACGGGTTATTCCGGAAGGCTGACAGAAAACGGGGCGATAATGGTTGACACAAATTTTGGTCTTCCAGCTTCTGGCTCTGTGGGGCTTACTGGACCACGTCCAGCCGGTGCTTTTAGTAATTTGCCTGGAAAAGTTCGCTCCATATGTAGCTCCGGCGACCCAGTATGTGGGGTGATACCTAATGGTGCTCTTTCGACAGTGGCGCGATGGGCTCTGAATGAGGGGAAAAATATTAATTACGATCGTCCTAGCGTTTCCTTAGGGTCGATGATTAAAAATGGTAGTTTCGCCATTTCGGTGGGACCTTATCTCGGTCAGATCCTCTCTGGCTTCTACTATGGCGAGCCTCAGCCGGTTCGTGATGGTTTTTACGCAGCGTCACGTAATACGTGGCTGAGCGAGGCTCAACGCAATGCGTTGGAAATCGTTGCCGAGGAGACATCAAGCCTTATGCGCTATCTGGATAAGGAACAGATCTTCGGTATTATGCAAGGCCATCCGACTGGGGATATGAGCATAGATCGTCTCATTAACATTGTGACTTCACTGCATAATAAAGTTGGGCTGGCAGAGGCACCCCTTGCACTGGGGGCAACTTCTAGGCACGTCTCATATACGGGGACTAGTAGCATGCCTACTACAATTCAGGGCCAACGTGTAGATGACTGGATTCAAACTGATATGTCTAAAGTGGTGGCAGCGCACATAGGGGGTCCTGCATTGCCGGAGGTGCCAGAGACATCACGCATGGGAATTCTCCAGAAAGTCGGCGCACCGATATGGTGGCTGGCGAAAAAGATTTTTGGAGAGCGGAGCAAGATTACTCGCGATATATGGGAGCACTTTGCTCTCTGATTCGAAGGCTGTTCCTGTCTGTGTGATCGGGAACAGCCTCTATAAAAACCCTTTAGCTGGGATTTTGAGGAATTTTAGTGAAAATGCTTCACATTGGACTGTGATCCGCCTACACTGTGGGGTGTCGGACCGATTAGGTCACAACTTTAAGGGCGAAGATCCTAGAGGAAATAAAAAACATTGCTAGGAATCTAAAGCCTCCTTAGGGACTGGCCTTCATGGTCGGCAGCTCACGCTAGTCGAGCCAGTAAAGGAGGTTGCGTGGCAGCAAGTGAATCAACAGAACATTCCGGTTACCGCGTCGGCAGCTCTTTCAACGCCGGCAAGTGCCCTAATCCGGACTTCTAAGCGCCAGGGATGCGTGAAGCCGGAGCTACTAAGAACTACTGGAGCGGTAACGTCCCTTAGTTTCAAGAGGTATTAGCCAATCCGACATACTTCCCCTTCAGGGTTACGCGGACGAAGCAGCGAGATGCTGGCTTACGAAACTTTCGCATTCCATGTCGATGAGATTCGAGCGTTCCTCAAGATTGATAAGGAAGAGCCTCAGGGCTGAAACGATTAATCTACTCAAGAAGGGTTCCCACCGTCTTTCCAGGCGGTGGGAATTTTTATCCATCTACGTGGCGATTTGCTACTTTATGGCAGTTGCACTTAATATCTTATGAGTCCGCAGCGAAAGCTTGCGATGAACGACTTGCCCCGTTCGTCTAGCGGCCTAGGACGCCGGCCTCTCACGCCGGTAACACGGGTTCAAATCCCGTACGGGGTACCACTTACCACCCAAAGCTCAGCGCTTTGGGTGGTTTTTGTTGTGCTGGTGGGGCGTAGGGGAGGGGCGGGGGCGTACGTGCCTGCATAACCATAGACATTGGTGGTATTTTCTGTGCTTTTAGTGCTCTTTGTCTATGGTTATGCAGGCTATAGGAACGCAAAACATCGCTTCTGCGGCAAAATCCATGCGAGGGATACTTCTCTAAAAGAGCATGCGGTAGTCGATGAGCGCTGCATATCGCCATCCCTTTAGCGATCACACCCCTGATAGGCTTTCTTGCTCAAACCGCGTGACTTTGAGGGGTTTGTTGTTTTTGAGAACGCTAGAATTTTCCTCCTGGGTTTTGCAGCGCTTCTAGCTCCTAGCGTTCTCAAAACGAAAAAGCGAGGGGCTATCCGTTCACAGCACGATCGTCATGATCCAACGCCACATCAAACCCCAGCTCCTTGACCAGCGTCAAGTCGCTGGCAATGGTAGAGCCAGTGGTGGTGAGCATGTCGCCGCTGATGGCCGAGTTGGCGCCGGAGGTAAAGCAGGCTTCGCCGTGGTCGCCAAGTAATTCGCGTCCGCCGGCGAGTCGGATTGCTGCGTCAGGGCAGAGGAATCGGAAGATGGCTACTGCGCGGCGTACTTCTTCTGGTGGCACGGGAACCATCCCTTGGAGCGGCGTCCCCTCAATAGCGACAAGAACATTGACTGGTATGGATTTTACGCCGAGTTCCCGGGCGGAAATGACCATATCGATGCGGTCTTCAAAGGTCTCGCCTAAGCCTAGAATGCCGCCGGAGCAGAGACTCATCCCGGCGCGCTTGGCAGCTTCTAGCGTCTCTATTTTGTCTTCAAAGGTGTGGGATGTGCAGATGTTGGGGAAGTTGTTGCGTGATGTTTCTAGGTTGCAGTGAACGCGGCTTACGCCTGTGTTATGCAGCAAGGTGAATTGTTCTTCGGTGAGAAGACCTGCGGAAATGCATACTTCGATCCCTATTTCTGCGCGGATTCGGCGCACGCCTTCGCAGATCTGCTCTACTTCATCGCGTCGTAATTTCCGCCCTGAGGTGACGATGGAGAAGCGGAGTACTCCTTTTTCTTTGTTCTCTTTGGCCTGTGCAAGCAGCTCGTCAACGCTAATGAGCGGGTATTTGTCTATTTCAATGTTAGGGAAGCGAATACTTTGGGCGCAGAAGGTGCAATTTTCTGGGCATCGTCCGCTTTTGGCGTTGATGATGGAACACATGTCAAAGCCGTTGCCGCAGAAGTGTTGGCGTATGTCATCGGCAGCCTGTGCAAGCTCATCGAGGGGTGCATCGTGGAGAGCGAGGGCGGTTGCACGGTCGATGATTTCACCTGCGAGTACGCGTTCTTTTAAGTTTTGAACATCGTTCAATGTGGTGGTCATGAATGTGATTTAACCATTGTTGGATGTGCTTGGTAGGGCAAATTGATTGTGGCGTATAGCGCTTTGGGTGCCCTTGCTATTACTAAAGTGAAGGTATGACTCATGTAGAATTAGCGCTTTCCCCACGGCTTCTCAAGGCGATAAATGTCGCTGCCACCGCACATCGGAATCAGTACCGTAAGGGAAGTTCTATTCCATATGTCTCTCATGTTTTTGCCGTGATGAATATCGCCAGTGCCATGACGGTAGATGAGGATATTCTTATTGCTTGCTTGCTTCACGACGTTCTCGAAGACGTACCAGAAGAGTTTTCGGCGGAGCAGATCGAGGAGGCTTTTGGCCCGCGAGTCTTGAGCATAGTGCGGGAAGTGACTAAGGATGCGTCGTTGTCTTCTTGGCAGGAGCGTAACGACGCCTATCTGCAGCACCTTAGCTCAGCTTCCGAGGCTGCTTTGTGCGTATGTGCTGCGGATAAGTCTCATAATCTTGCGTCAATATTGCAAGATTATGACGTACTAGGGGATGCCTTATGGGATCGTTTTAATGCGGGAAAAGAACGCCAACAATGGTGGTATGCGAGTGTGTATCGTGTGCTTGCTGGCCGGTTAAAAGAAGACAATCCCGTGCTGCGGCAGCTGAGAATTATGGTGGAAAAACTCGAGTCTTTATAAGGACTCGGATAGCCGTTGAGCAGCTAGAACAAGGTCTCGTGCCCAAAGTGTTGACGGTGCGGGGCGCAATCGTTCGGTGGGGCCGGATATGGACAGCGCCGCGATGAATAGTCCTTCACTATCAAAGACTGGTGCGGAGATGCTGGCCAGGCCCACCTCTCGTTCGCTAATTGACTCTGCCCAACCGTTCTCGCGGGCTTTTTCTAAGTCTTCTGCGGTAAATTGTGCCTCAGCGTTGAGCATGGCCTCGCGCAGCGTAGGAGAAGAATAGGCTAGAAAGACTTTAGCGGCCGAGCCTGCGGTAAGCGGAAGCCGTGTGCCTACCGGGACGGTGTTTTGGAGGCCGATGGCAGGTTCTTGTGCTGCAATGCATACACGAGTTGCTCCGGCGAGCTGATAGAGCTGCACTGATTCGCCTGTGACGTTCATAAGATGCGCCATGATGGGGGTTGCAACGTCGATAAGCTTGGTGGAACTTCCTGCACCGAGGGAGGTGAGAACAGCGCCGATGGTCCATTTTCCATCGGAGGTGCGCGTGAGAATGTTGTGTGTTTCTAGCGCGGTGGCCAAACGGTGCGTGGTGGCTCGGGGGAGATTGGTGGCCTCGCAGAGCTCGGTAAGAGAGAGGGGGCGCTCGGCCACGGTCAGCATGATAGTTACTGCGCGGTCGAGAACCTTAATGCCGCTTGTGGCGGCTGGATCTATGTTAATCTTTCCCATGATGCGATATTAGCATTCCATTTTATGGGATACATCCCTTGGGAACGGCAGTAATTATGTAAAGAGGTGATTCGATCCATGACCAGCCCCGTGGCGTCGAAAGAAGAAAAATTAACTCTTGCAGAAAAAATATGGCGTGACCATGTTATTTCGTACGGTAAGGGTGATCAACCCGATCTTATCTTTATTGATCTGCAGCTCCTACATGAGGTCACCTCACCCCAAGCTTTTGATGGTTTACGTATGGCTAAGCGCTCAATCCGGCACCCTGAGCTGCACCTTGCCACCGAGGACCACAATGTTCCTACGGAAGGCATCGCTGCGGGGTCATTGTTAGAAATCAATGACCTGGTATCGCGCACACAAGTGGAAACACTGCGTAAAAATTGCGCAGAATTTGGTGTTCGTCTTCATCCCATGGGAGATCTGCAGCAAGGCATCGTCCACCAAGTGGGACCCCAGCTGGGGGCGACTCAACCCGGAATGACTATCGTCTGTGGCGATTCCCACACCTCCACTCACGGTGCTTTTGGTGCTATGGCCTTTGGTATTGGCACCTCAGAAGTGGAACACGTGATGGCTACCCAAACGCTTTCCCTCAAACCCTTTAAAACCATGGCGATCAATGTCTCTGGAGAATTGCAGCCTGGGGTTTCTGCCAAGGACCTCATCTTGGCAATCATCGCCACGATTGGGACGGGCGGGGGACAAGGCCACGTTATTGAATATCGCGGTGAAGCCATCGAGAAACTGTCCATGGAAGCGCGTATGACAATGTGCAATATGTCCATTGAGGCCGGCGCGCGTGCAGGCATGATCGCACCCGATCAGATCACTTTTGATTACATCAAAGGCCGAGAGCTTGCCCCACAAGGACAAGATTGGGATCAGGCGGTGGAGTATTGGAAGACTTTGCCTACAGATGAGGGCGCTGTTTTTGACACCGTGGTGGACATCGACGGCTCGGCAATCACCCCCTTTATCACCTGGGGTACAAACCCAGGCCAGGGGCTTCCGCTCAGTGAAAACGTCCCGTCGCCTGAAGATTTTGTTGGCGATAGCGAGAAAGCCGCGGCGCACAAAGCACTGGATTATATGGGGCTGACCCCAGGGACACCGTTAAGAGATATTGCGATCGACACCGTATTTCTCGGTTCCTGCACCAATGCGCGCATGGAAGACCTGCGCACAGCCGCAGAGATTCTTGCTGGTCGCACCATCGCGGACTCGGTGCGGATGCTCGTGGTTCCTTCCTCGACCATGATTAAGCAACAAGCGGAGGCAGAAGGGCTAGACAAAATCTTTATTGCTGCTGGCGCTGAGTGGCGTTCGGCAGGGTGCTCAATGTGCCTAGGGATGAATCCGGATCAACTGGCGCCTGGCGAACGCTCTGCCGCTACCTCTAACCGGAACTTCGAGGGCCGGCAAGGCCCTAAGGGAAGAACGCATTTAGTATCACCTGCAGTCGCGGCAGCAACAGCTATTAAAGGGACATTGGCTAGCCCAGCGGACTTGGACGAGGAGTGAATAAAGCATGGATAAATTCACAACCCATACTGGCATCGGAGTCCCACTGACCCGATCGAACGTGGATACCGACCAGATTATCCCGGCAGTCTACTTAAAACGGGTCACACGCACGGGCTTTGACGACGGTCTCTTTAACAATTGGCGCACTAATGATCCGCACTTTGTGCTCAACCAGCCTTCCTATTCCCAAGGCTCAGTGCTCGTCGCCGGTCCGGACTTTGGTACAGGCTCCTCCCGCGAGCATGCGGTGTGGGCGCTCATGGATTACGGATTCCGTGTGGTGCTTTCTTCTCGATTCGCGGATATTTTTCGGGGAAATGCCGGAAAATCAGGGCTCTTAGCGGCGAAAATGGAACAAACCGATATTGAGCTTCTTTGGAAGCAGCTAGAACAACAGCCGGGGTTAGAGGTAACAGTGAACCTGGAAACCCGAACCGTGGAATGCGATGGCTCTGTCTACACCTTTGACGTGGATGATTACACGCGGTGGCGGCTTATTCAAGGCCTCGATGATATTGGACTTACGTTGCGGAAAGAGTCGGAAATTATCCGTTACGAGAGTTCCCGACCATCGTTTAAGCCCGTTATCCGATAGATGCTGTGCTATTTTGCCGGAAGCGGGCTGGCAAGATAATCGGCTCCAGTAAGCTCGCCGTTGGTAAAAGATAGAACCCAGACACTGGCTTTCTTCGCTGGTATGTCTTCCAGCGGGAGACTGCCAGAGGCTGACAACCAGGCGATCGTGTCAGGGATGACTTTCCCCTGGGCGACGATCACGGACACTCCACCTTGATCGATAATCCGAGAAAACGCTGCTTGGGAATCGGTCATGTCTGCTAGCCAGCCTTCGTCGCCAAGCTTTGCGTCTACAAAAATATCAAGGTCAAGGGCCTCGGCTAGCGGGGTGGCAGTCTGTTGGCATCTATCCGGCAGAGCGGAATAGATGGTGGTGGGGTGAAACGCCTCCAATAAAGGGGCGAGCAGTTGGGCTTGTCGGCGTCCTTTTTTGTCCAAGGGACGCAGATTGTCATTACCCGCCCAGTTGGTGCGTCGAAAAGCTCGCGCATGCCGAACATATAAAATACGAGTAGTAACCGGAAGCTCAAAGCGCTTACGAGCTTTATCCAACACGTTTTTATCCACGTCATAGCTCAGAAGCGCGCGAGCTTGATTAAAATCGAGCCAGCGGATCTCATCTACCTCATTATTGGGATTAAAAGTCCCGTCAAGTACCTCGGCGGTCCAGTAGTAGACAACTTTGGTCCGGTCGCTGACCGGATAAGTAACCTTGCCTAGGAGCTTTCCTAGCCTCACCCGGAATCCAGTTTCCTCCACAATCTCGCGGGCAGCAGTGACCGGCAGAGATTCCCCTGGATCCACTTTTCCCTTGGCCAGGGACCAGTCGTTGTAATGCGGCCGGTGAATCACTGCGTATTGGATGGAATTGGGATCTTTATGGTCTCCCCGCCACAAGACCGCCCCTGCCGCAAGCGTAGAACGCTTATATTCCTGCGCAGGCTCAGCCACGATGCTTTGGAATCTTCCTGTGATGGCAAGTGAAGGTTGCCGGTCTTTAGTCATTTCAGTGTGACTGTTTTTATGCATCGCTGCAGCCTTTCCTTAGTCTGTTGCAAATAGCACTGGGTGAGGAAAATGAAGAATTATCTAGTCTAGATCCTTGATAAAGTATCAATGAACATTTTATTTATTCAGCTTGTATTCGGAATTCTCGGGTAGAACGGAGACAAAACCAGAGGATGAAAGCAACAAAGCTGCTATATCCATGTACATTGACGTGAGTGACGTAAAACAGAGTGTACGCATCGCGGCGGTAGCTCTGAAATATCCAATAGTGCAACCAGAGGAGTATGCGGTGAAAGTTGCGGTAATGGGAGCTGGGTCGTGGGGAACAACCCTGGCAAAGGTTTTTGCAGATGCCGGCTGTGATGTTCGGCTTTGGGCACGGCGCTCTGAGGTTGCAGCCGAGATTAATCAGCAGCAAACCAACAACCGGTACCTTTCTGGCATAGCCCTTCCCACAACTTTGTATGCCACAGATGACCCTATACACGCCCTCGAAGATTCTGAGATCGTAGTTCTGGGCGTTCCTAGCCAGACGTTGCGTGAGAACTTGTCGCACTGGGCGGCCGCGATCCCACAGGAAGCAATCCTTGTGAGCCTGGCTAAAGGCATAGAAAAAGATACCTTTGAGCGCATGAGCCAGGTAATTGCTGAGGTTGCTGGGGCTCCTGAATCACGGATTGCCGTTCTTTCTGGACCAAACCTAGCCCGCGAGATCGCTGAGGAACAACCAGCTGCGACAGTGATTGCCTGCACAGACGAGGCGAACGCGCAAAAAGTTCAAGCTGCGCTCTCCGCACCGTACTTCCGTCCGTACACCAACACAGACGTAATTGGCTGTGAAATTGGTGGAGCCTGCAAAAACGTGATTGCTTTGGCATGCGGCATGGCCGCCGGGAGGGGCCTTGGAGAAAACACAGTGGCTACTGTGATTACTCGCGGACTAGCAGAAATTACTCGGTTAGGCATTGCGATGGGAGCCGATCCCCGGACATTCGCTGGTCTTGCGGGGCTCGGAGACCTTGTGGCCACGTGCTCCTCGCCGTTGTCTCGTAATCGTACTTTCGGCGCACGGCTGGGTGAAGGTAAGACTTTAGAAGATGCAAAATCTGCTACCAATGGTCAGGTGGCGGAAGGCGTGATCTCCTCGATGTCTATTTCTCGACTCGCAGAAATTCACGGCGTAGATATGCCTATTACTCATGCTGTTTATGGCGTATGCCATATGGGAGCGAGTGTTCATGAGATGGTGGTGGCTTTGATGGGGCGAACAAAGAAATCCGAGTAGCACACACCGAGTAACACACAAGGTAAAGTTGTGTGTTGTGACTCAGAAACCTTCCCCAAACCCCCGTGTCAGGGTTGCCGTAGTTTATGGTGGCCAAAGCTCAGAGCATTCCGTTTCTTGCGTTTCTGCCGGAGCGATTATGTCTCATCTCGACCCCCAAAAATACGAGGTATTTCCCGTCGGTATCACCCGTGATGGGGTATGGACCGTGGGAGAAAGCGACGCCACCAAGTTGCGGACTGTGGACCGCGTTATGCCAGAGGTGGAGTTTGTCCGTGAAGTCAAGCTTTCTGTCAACCCTCGTTCTGCCGGTGAGTTTAGATATGAAGACGGAACGCTCTACGCGCAGGCTGATGTGATTTTCCCGGCTCTGCATGGGCGATTCGGTGAGGATGGAACGATCCAGGGAATGTTCGAGCTTTCTGGCATCCCCTATGTAGGCACCGGCGTCCTGAGCTCCGCATGCGGCATGGACAAGGAGTACACCAAGAAACTTCTCGCTGCTGAAGGCCTGCCTGTGGGCAAAGAAGTGATTCTTCGTGGAGATGAAACTCTGACAGAATCGGATAAACAGATGCTCGGCCTCCCCGTTTTTGTCAAGCCCGCACGAGGCGGATCATCCATCGGAATTTCTCGAGTAATTGAATGGGACGACTTCGATGCTGCGCTTACTCTAGCTCGAGAGCATGACACCAAAGTGATCGTTGAAGCAGAGATCAAAGGCGTGGAAGTAGAGTGCGGCGTGCTGGAGCGTGCCGACGGCTCCCTGATCGCCTCAGTTCCCGCACAGCTAGAAGACGTCGATGAAGGCGAAGAAGGCTTTTATGGGTTTGATACCAAATACCTGGACAATATAGTCACAGCCACCATCCCAGCGCCCTTTGACCAGCAAACAATTGCGCTCATCCAATCGCTGTCACTGGAAGCTTTCCAGGCCCTTAACTGTCGAGGGCTGTCACGTGTGGACTTCTTTGTCACCGATCAGGGGCCAGTTCTCAATGAGGTAAATACGTTGCCAGGCTTTACCCCGATTTCCATGTACCCGCAGGTATTTGAGGCTACTGGAATTGGCTACGCAGAGCTGCTTTCTCATCTGATAGACCAGGCCCTTGCGCAGTAAGACAATAGCCTGATCATTAACCAAAGAGCTAGGTAGCAAGACTTTTGTTACCTAGCTCTTTGTATGACATGGCTACCGTACGACAGGCGACTCTGCCGTGTGTTTTTCTATGATTTTTGTCATTTCCACGAGTGCTGCATTGCCAGAGTTCTGTGGAACGCTGACTGCTACAACAATCTCACGGCCGAGTGCGTACCATGTTGATGCCGTGGTTCCGTTTCCTAAAGTCGTGTCTTCAAACCACGCTACGGAATCTATTTGTTGGATTTGTGCTCCAGCCTCATATGCGGAGGGGAAGGCAACGCCGCAGCGCACCATAATTGGTTCATAACCCTGTACGCTCCAGACAGCTGAGCCGTCCGGAAGCCCTGAGACACTACGGCGAGAATATTGCGGAGATTCCCCAATATGTTCCGGCAAATCGGAAATTAACTCCGTACAACGACTCGAGTGAGCGTTTTTGTGAGGATTAGCATCTTCCCGCAAAGACTGAAGCGGGAGCGGATGCGGTTGCGTCTCTTTCCTCTGTAAAGAAGCAACTGCCGTAGAGAGCTCTGCGACAGGAGAAGCTGCTTTTCCCAGGCCAGCGTCATCTGCTGTGAGCGCGACTATGGGGAAACGATCTACCGCGTACCATGTGCGAAACGTGGATCCAGGCGTGGTATCTCTGACTTCCAGCCACGATGTTTCGTCGACACGCGAAAGCTCTGAAAGCTGTGTGTACTGAAGCGGAAGGTTGACCCCGCACCGCAACGTCACTCGGTGAGTGGAGTCTGATTGCCATGCTGCGGCACCAGCGGGCGCGGGATCAGCGAGCTCGGCACGTTGATGCCCCAAAACTTTGTTAGGAAGCTTATCCAGAAGAGACGCGCATTCAGGGCTTTCGGCCTCAGGGGAATTCGCAGAGGTCATTGCTACGGGTCGGTGAGCTACCTGCTCGTAAACTAGTTTTGCTCCTCCAAGTACCCCCACGACCAATACAATGGCTAATGCCAACGCGAGTGCGATGGGCCCTCGTTTGAAAGAAGCTTCATTCTGCATAAGGAATAATCATAGTTTCCGCGATGAATAAGATCGGGTCGCACCGCCGATTGCATCGTGTACTGCTGCAAACTGTGAATATAAGAGCATAAAATACGCGACGGAGGAGAATATATAGTGAAAGAACATCTGAATCCGACGCTTGCAGAGGTAGGAGAGCGCGCCGCGATCAACGTTATCGTTGCACACGCCCCCAGCTCCCGTAACGGCGACGATGCCGCAGTACTTGGTCATGCTTCCGCGAATTCCCGGGCAGTAGTGACCACAGACATGCTGGTTCAGGACCGTCATTTCCGCCTCGACTGGTCTACGCCGGCAGAGATAGGTCGCAAAGCAATTACCCAAAACTTTGCTGATATCGAGGCAATGGGAGCGCGACCAGTAGCAGCTCTTTTAGCGATTTCAGCACCGGCGTACACTCGCCTTAATTTTGTATCTGAGCTTGCCCGCGGCATTTCTTCTCGCGTAAAAGACTATTCCGCAGAGCTTGTGGGGGGAGATATCACCGACGGTGAAGCTATCGTGATTGCAGTGACTGCTGTGGGACAACTAGGAGGATCACTCCCAGAGCTTTCCCTCGACCGTGCACGGCCAGGACACACACTCATCGCATCGGGCGGGATCGGCGAGTCTGCTGCCGGATACGCGCTTCTTAAACGCTTTGGACGCACAAACATTCCGGAAAAATTCCTGCCACTGGTAACCGCTCACTGCGCGACCATTGTTCCGGAAGGTCGCGGCTTTGTGGCTCGTTCAGCAGGAGTGAGCTCCTTGACTGACAACTCAGATGGACTCATCGTGGATTTAAGAAACATGGCTAGGAAATCCGGTGTGTCCATGGACCTGGACCCGGAGGCGATTGCACCAACGCCGTTGATGCTTGAAGCCGCAGAGCTTCTCGACGCAGACCCTTGGCAATGGGTCCTAGGAGGAGGCGAAGACCACACCCTTATGGGCACCACTGCTGGTGCTCCGCCTACAGGGTTCCGGGCGATAGGGTCCGTAGGAAGAAGACTTTTCCATGTAGGACACGACCACGGTCAGGTGCTCGTCGGCGGAAAGTCTCCCGCTTATGACGACGGCTGGGTTAGTTTTTAAACCCTATAAATTTTAATCATCATCGAAAACTCGACTGAAAACTCGTTAGTGCACACCAAATAACTATTAGGAACAAAGATGAGCAACACAGCATCGAACAACGGTGCAGCACACAATTCTTCCTCCCCGCGCCATCAGCAACCTTTACCAGTCCATCCATCGTGGATAGAACCGTTGGCCCCGGTAGAAGAACGCATCCACGCCATGGGAGATTTTCTCCGAGAGGAAATAAGAACAGGCAGGGGTTACTTGCCCGCAGGCTCGGACGTGCTACGTGCTTTTAGCTATCCCTTTGATGAGGTCAAAGTTCTCATTGTCGGCCAAGACCCATATCCCACCCCAGGTCACGCGATGGGACTGTCCTTTTCCACTCAGCCCGGGGTTCGTCCGTTGCCCAGGAGCCTCAGCAATATTTTTAAAGAGCTATCGCAAGACCTAGGTATCCCGGCTCCAACTGATGGCGACCTTACCCCCTGGTCACGTCAAGGAGTTGCACTATTTAACCGGGTACTTAGCGTTCAACCGGGTAAAGCAGGCTCTCACCGAGGACGCGGTTGGGAAGAAGTTACTGAGGTGGCCATCAGAGCCCTCGCCGCAAGAAACACCCCTTTAGTCGCCATCCTATGGGGCCGAGATGCACAAGCAACCAAAGCATTCCTGGGAAATACCCCCTGCATTATGTCTCCACACCCATCACCGCTATCTGCCTCGAGAGGATTCTTTGGTTCCCGTCCATTTAGCAGGACAAACAGTTTGCTCCAAGACCTCGGAGTCTCTGGCATCGATTGGCGCTTGTAAACTTTCCTACTATGCCGGACATCACGTTTCTTAGTGGGCGCAGCCTCTTACACTGGGCAGAATGCGCAACAGATGAGCTCGCCGCGCGCCGGGTCGAGATTAACAGCCTGAATGTGTTTCCGGTACCAGATGCAGACACCGGCTCAAATATGGCGCATACTATGCACGCTGCTGTAGAAGCCGTCCATCAGTTCATAGCCCAAGCTAGCGCAGAGACCCCGAACGCCGAGTCACAAGAACTTAGTGCTTCCGACGTTGCTACAGCGTTGGCTTCCGGTGCTGTTCGCGGAGCGCGCGGAAATTCTGGCGTTGTCTTAAGCCAAGTGCTGCGTGGTATCGCACAGGCAGCAAATTCAGGCGTAATCAATGCGGCCTGTGTTCAAAAATCACTTCTCAATGCGCTTGACTTTGTGGCTGCAGCGATCACTGACCCCGTTGAAGGCACAGTGATCACTGTGCTGCGTGCAGCCGCGTTTTCTGCTCGATCCTGCGACACTGACAACCTCTATGAAGTAGTCACAGTAGCCGCGGAAGCTGCCCGGGTCGCCCTGCACAATACTCCCTCACAACTCACCGTTCTAAGAGAAGCCGGGGTAGTCGATGCCGGAGGTCAGGGGCTAGTAATCCTTTTGGACGCCCTTGTTGATGCCGTTCTAACAGACCCCATGAATCTAGCTCACCAAGGGGAGAGCGCCCAGGGACCTATCGCAGACCACGCTTGTCCTAGTCCGACAGAACTTTCTCGCAGACCTCACTTTCATAGTTTTCCCCAGCATGAGCAAGAGGCTTTCCTGGAAGTGATGTTCTACATTGAGGACGCTGATCTTGATGCACTACGTGGTGAGCTCTTTCCACTAGGCGACAGCCTGGTGATCGCTGGAATTGGCAAAAAAGCTGGGACAATTCATATTCATACATGCGATGCAGGCCGCGTCATCGAGCAGGCATACGCCATGGGGAGAGTCAGTGACCTTCGAATTGAGGTGCTGCCGTCCCTTGGGAGTGTCGATCACCCCACCCGAATCGTGCTAGCTCTTGCCCCGGAAGGAACACTTGCACAGCTCTATAGCGCAGCTGGTGCCCTCGTGGTGGTTCGAAAAGGCAAGCAGTTTGCTATCGTTGGTTCGACAGATCTAGGACAGGAGCCCACCCCTTTGACGGATGGGGTGGCAATAGTCAACGAGCTCATTTCCCGCTCGCATGAAAGCGGAGCGACCGAAGTAATTTTGTTGCCTAACGGCATGCTCACCAGAGGCGAGATGGCATCGGTAGAGCGTTCAACGCGATCATTCAAGCAATCGATCACTATCTTGCCCACAGGCAGCCTAGTACGCGGACTAGCGGCACTATCAATGCACGATTCCAACCAGGCTCTCGCCGTAGACACATATGCCATGGCCGAAGCCATTACCGGAATGCGTACGGCTAAAATCAATGCAACCTCACAAGCTGCCTTGACCGCCGTGGGCGCCTGCGCCAAAGGCGATTACGCTGCCACAATGGGATCTGAAACGATTGCAGTAAACGAAGATATTTATGCGTGCGTTCAGCAAGCCTTGCGGAAAATGCTTGACGGCGGCGGAGAGCGCGTCACGATCATAGCTTTAAACTCGCTCGGTTTTAATCAATCCACGGTAGCCGCAATGTTGCCGCCGAACTCCGAACTTGACCTCACTATCTATCTGGCCGACCACGTGGATAGCCTTGTAGAAATTGGGGTGGAGTAACCCATGCTGGGGTGGCACGATACGCGACCTTTAACGCAACTCTTGCCTGAAAAAGAAGCCAAAGCTTTTGCTAGACACTTTGGATATCGCCGCGCTGAAGACCTTCTCATGCATCTGCCCCGGGCCTATGCCGCACACGGGGCAGGCTTGAGCGCAGGGCATGCACAAGAAGGCGACATCATTACGTGTATAGGTGATATTGTCTCTACCTCAGAGCGAAGAGATCGTAACGGAAACCTCATCTACACCGTCGAAATCTCTGATGGCGCAGTTACCACTACCGCAACATTCTTCCGAGCCAACTGGCTCTCTAAAGTCCTTGTCAAAGGCGCACGCGGAATGTTCACCGGAAAACTTAAATTTTTCCGCGAAAAATCGCAGCTACAGCATCCAGACTTTTTTCTTTTCCCTGACCCCGGCACAAAGACTCGTAGTTCAGGCGGCCTGCAAGCACTATCTACAACAGGAGAGTTTGATCACGTCACCCATATCATCAACTCGCTCGCATACATACCGGTATATCCAGCCAAAAAAGCAATGCCCACGTGGCGGATACTAGGGGCGATACATGAGATTTTGAGTAAAACTCCTCCTATCGTGGATCCACTGGGAAACTTTAAACCAGATGACATGCCCACGCTCGATCAAGCGATAAGAGGGGCTCATGAGACAGATTGTGAAAGAGCCGAACCATACATTAATAGGCTGAAATACAACGAAGCACTCAGCATAGCTTTAGTGATGGCGTTGCGACGCGCGGACATGAAGCGTCGTCAAGCATTTCCTATGCCCGCCTCACAGACAGGTCTCCGCGCCACGTTACTCAAAGCCTTGCCGTTTCAACTCACAGAAGGCCAACAGCAAGTAGCTCAGGAGATCGAAGAAGACCTAGGGAAAAACACCCCTATGTCGCGTCTATTACAAGGAGAAGTCGGATCAGGGAAAACCATAGTCTCCCTTATCGCGATGCTTCAGGCTGTTGACGCCCACAAACAATGCGCTCTCCTCGCGCCCACTGAAGTCCTTGCTACTCAACACGCACACAGCATCCGAGCAACTCTTGCTGCTGCAAACATCCAACTCACCGTCGTATTGCTCACTGGCTCGCTATCTACAGCTGAACGCAAAAAAGCCCTCCTAGACATCATGTCTGGAGATGCCGACATAATCATTGGAACCCACGCACTTATCCAAGACACCGTGAACTTTTATGACCTCGGCCTCTGCGTGGTCGATGAACAACACCGATTTGGAGTAGAGCAGCGTGATTACTTAAGAGCCAAAGGAAACTCAGAACTTACCCCGCACCTGCTCGTCATGACGGCCACACCTATACCAAGAACAATTGCAATGACAGCATTCGGGGATCTTAGCGTTTCCACACTCCGCCAACTCCCCGGAGGACGCCGGCCGATCAAAACTTTTGTTATCAGCTCCGATAACCCCACCTGGAGCGAGCGCATGTGGAAACGCATCAGAGAAGAAGTAGAACGCGGCCAACAGATTTATGTTGTATGCCCTCGGGTGAAAAACAACGGCGGGGTAGAAGAAACCACTGCATCCTTACAACACGGGATCTTCAGCGACCTTAGAGTAGAGATGCTTCATGGAAGCATGCACCCCGATGATAAAGAAACCATAATGGCGGCCTTTGCCACAGGAACGATCGATGTCCTTGTAGCCACAACCGTGATAGAAGTCGGCATAGATGTACCCAACGCCACGATCATGCTGATTAGAGAAGCCGAGAATTTCGGAGTCTCCCAACTACACCAATTACGAGGACGCGTTGGACGCGGAGGCAAAGAATCTATTTGCTTCCTCCACACCACAGCAGAACCCGATACTCCCGCCCGCCAACGTATCCAAAAAGTTGCTGCCACCGCAGACGGCTTTGCCCTTGCAGAAATAGATCTTGAATACCGGCAAGAAGGAGATATCCTAGGCACTCAACAATCGGGAGCCTCCCAAAAACGAATTAGCTTTATCCAAGACAAAGCATTGATCCAACGAGCTAACGACGATGCCGCCGCCATAGTTCAACAAAACCCAAACATCGCCAGATCCCTGGTGAGCGACATCGACGACCACTCGCAGGACTATCTGGATAAAACATAAATAGATCACTGCACTACAGAGCCCTTGCTTTGAGCCTCCTAAACTCAAAAAGCTCACAAGCCGTACGCTATGGTTAAAAGTATGAAAATCTGTGCCCCCTTCGCCGGCATCGTCCATTACAAAGTGGGACGTGGCGATACTGTCGAAACCGGTCAAGAGCTAGCATCAGTCGAAGCTATCAAGCTTGAGGCGCCCATCATCGCGCCGGGACCAGGCATCGTAGCCACTTTGGGTAAAGACAATTTTGATGATGTCATGGGCGGAGACGTGCTACTTATCGTGGAGAAGGCATAAATGACTCGGATTATTTCTGGTGAAGCGCGAGGACGCACAATTAAAGTTCCTGAACACGGGACACGGCCTACGTCGGATCGCGCCCGCGAAGGGCTTTTTTCTTCACTGCAGGTGCGCTTTGGTTTTGTTGGTTCACGTGTGTTGGATCTTTTTGCAGGATCCGGGGCACTGGGTCTAGAGGCTGCAAGCCGGGGCGCGGATGAAGTAGTACTGGTAGAAAACAACCCTAAAGCTGTGCAGATTATTCGCCATAATATGCAGGTTGTTGGGCATCCTAATGTTACTGTCGCAGAGATGAAGGCTTCCACATATGTGGCGAGTGCTCCCAAAGAATACTTTGATATGGTGCTGGCTGATCCTCCCTACGACCTACCTGATTCAGACATAGCAGAGATGCTTATAGCTTTGATCCCTACGCTTGTCGACGGCGCAGCGGTTGTCGTAGAGCGCCACCGCGAATCACCAGAGACCGCATGGCCCTCGTGTTTTGTTCCCACTACCCAGAAGTTGAAAAAACGGACTTTTGGAATCGCACGCATGGACATGGCGGTGTTTCATCAAGAGCTTGCAGCAGAATAACCTAGCGCAGTACTTTTGCACGTTACCCTTCATAAATAAGGATGTTTGATGTCCATACACGCCGTTTGCCCCGGTTCCTTCGATCCTGTGACAAAAGGGCATATCGATATTATTGGCCGTGCTGCCGAGATGTATGACCGTGTGACGGTACTGGTTACCGCTAATCCCAATAAGCCCTCCGGCATGTTTAGCGTTGAAGAGCGCAAAGATCTGATTCGGGCAGCGGTAGCCGAAGCTGGAGGGCTGGAAAATGTCTCCGTAGACCATTGGGCGGGACTTTTAGTTGATTACACAAACGCTCATGGCGTGAGTGTCTTGGTAAAAGGTCTACGCACGGCGCTTGACTATGAGTATGAGCTTCCGATGGCGCAGATGAATAGAAAGCTGTCCGGGATTGATACGGCATTCCTAATGACTGATCCGGCTTATGGTTATATATCCTCGACCTTATGCAAAGAAGTTGTTAAATACGGTGGAAATGTTGACGACATGCTTCCATCCGCAGTTTCCGTAGCAATGAAACAAAAACTCGGTTAAGCACATAAGACGGCCCAGCAAGATAGAAAGCGTATCAAGATCCGGGTGTGATTCTGGTAGGTTGAGTCACACTCAGACCTTTTGATGCTAGGAGCAGTATGAGTCTCGCGCTGTTAGTCTTTGCGATCGTATCTGTCGGATCGTTATTGCAGCGGGTCTCAGGTATGGGGCTTGGGTTAGTCGCTGGCTCGATTCTTAGCGTGGCCATGGGGCCGGTGGAAGGAATACTGGTTGTTAACCTCCTAGCAGCTATAAACGCGACTATGACCACGGTGATCGTGCGTAAGAATGTTGACTGGCAAAAGTTTTTCCTTATTGCTCCCGTAGTTGTACTTGGGGCGATTCCTGGTGCCTGGCTTATTACAGTTGTATCAGGAGCAACGCTGCAGGTTGTGGTGGGATCCTTGCTGCTGAGTGCACTAGCAATAGTGACTTTTGGCGTTCAGCGTATTCCTCATGCTCAAGGAAAAATTCCTGCCGTAATAACAGGTGTTATCGCGGGTTTTATGAATACCCTTGCTGGTATCGCAGGACCTGCTATTACCGTATATGCGCAGGTATCCAGGTGGTCACAAGTACCTTTCGCAGCGACCCTACAGCCGATCTTCATCGTCTCCGGTTTGGTTTCGTTGACAGTAAAAATAGTGTCAGGTGCGGGAACGGTGGCGTCGGTGTCTTCCTGGGTATGGTTCTTTGGAATATTCGGAATGATCACCGGAATTTCTATTGGTGCGAGAGCTTCTCAAAAAATCCCTCGTCCTACGGCAAGAAAGATTTCTCTGAGCGTGGCAACGCTAGGAGGGATTATGGTGCTTGTCCGGGGCTTGGTCGGGCTCTTCTGAGCTGAAGACCATATATTTGATACATGCGTATTTCCTACGTCGATGTTTTCTCCACCGGACCGTTAAGCGGTAATCCTGTTGCTGTAGTTCATGACGCCGATCAGCTGTCTCAACACCAGATGCAGAGCTTTGCTGCATGGACGAACTTATCGGAGACGACCTTTCTTCTTAAACCGACCACTACCAAAGCAGATTATCGCCTCAGAATTTTTAGCCCCACCCAAGAGTTTCCCTTTGCCGGACACCCCACATTGGGCTCTGCCGCCGCGTGGCTTGCCGCTGGCGGAGCGATGCAGGGAACTCATATTGTCCAGGAATGCTCTGCGGGACTAATCCCGATACAACTGAATAAAGAATTATTGTCTTTTCAGGCACCTGCTTTGCTTGATAGCTCGCCACTTTCCCCAGCGCACATCCAGAAAATTCCGCAGGCCTTGGGTATCGATTGTGATCACATCCTAAAAATTCAACGAGTCGACAACGGGACGGGGTGGATCGGTGTTTTACTTAATGACGCGGTCGAAGTGGGAGATATCAAGCCTAATTATGAACTGATGGGCGGGCTCAAGCTTGGTGTTGTTAGCCTCTTAGACGCTAGCGATGAGGATGCTATGGAAGTGCGTGCTTTCAATCCATCCATAGGAGAGGATCCGGTCACCGGGAGTCTGAACGCGGGACTCGCACAATGGCTTATTGATGAGGAGAGAGTTCCTGTCTCTTACTCGGTGCGGCAGGGGAGTGCACTTGGACGAGCAGGAAGGCTTTTTATCTCGCAGCGTGCCGACGCCCTCTGGGTAGGCGGGTATTGCTCACTTACCGTCAGCGGAACTGTACGTATTTAGCAAAAAACCGAGACTCTGCGGGCGCGGAGTCTCGGGAAAAAATTACAATGCTTTAAAGCAGATTGGATAGGAACATCTTGGTGCGTTCGTGTTGGGGGTTATCAATAACCTGACGAGCGTCACCAATCTCAACGATCACGCCTCCATCCATGAAAGCGACAGTATCTGCAACCTCACGCGCAAAACCCATCTCATGGGTGACCACCAACATGGTCATTCCGCCTTCAGCGAGATCTCGCATTACCCGTAGAACTTCCCCTACCAACTCTGGGTCGAGGGCGGAGGTGGGCTCGTCGAAAAGCATGAGCTTGGGCTCCATGGCTACTGCACGCGCGATAGCTACACGCTGTTGTTGGCCGCCTGAAAGCTGAGCTGGATAAGCATCTGCCTTATGCTGCAAACCGACTTGCGCGAGTAGCTCCATGCCTTTTGCTCGTGCCTCGGACTCCGCGACACCTTTTACATGTACGGGGGCTTCTATGATGTTTTCGATTGCAGTTCTGTGCGGGAATAAGTTGAATCCCTGGAAGACCATGCCGATATCAGCGCGTTGACGAGCGGCTTCTTTCTCAGAAATCTCATAGAGAATCCCATCACGCTCTTTATAACCAATCAATTCACCATCCACGTATAAGCGGCCAGCGTTGATTTTTTCTAGGTGATTAACGCACCGCAAAAGCGTGGATTTACCAGAGCCCGAAGGGCCAATGAGGCAGGTTACAGATCCTTTAGGAACTTCAAGATCGATGCCCTTGAGAACTTGAATCTGGCCGAAGTTCTTGCACAATTGTTGCGCACTAATCATGAGATTATCAGTCATTATCAAGCGCCTTTCTGCGGGTTACGTGGGTGTCGATGAGACCGCGTGGGTGGCTCGGCGACGATATTGACATTTTTGGGGAGGGTTCCTTCTGCGTCGGCAAGAGCTGCAAGCTGGCGGGCCGTTAGCTCACGCGTTGCGCCTCGATCAAAGTACTTTTCCAGGTAGCTTTGAGCAATCATTAACAGCGAGGTAATGACCAAATACCATGTCGCAGCTACTAAAAGTAGCGGTACAGGATCAAACAGTGCGGCAGCGATATCGGTGGCACGGCCGTAAAGCTCCGCAGTGTAAGGAATTGCTACGACCAAAGACGTGGTCTTGAGCAAAGAAATAAACTCGTTGCCGGTAGGCGGGACAATAATGCGCATTGCTTGGGGGAGTACAGTGCGACGAATCGTCATCCACCAGCTCATACCCAAGGCCTTGGAAGCTTCAGTCTGTCCCTCGGGAACAGCCTGAAGTCCGGAACGGACGATCTCTGCCATATATGCGGCCTCGTTGAGTCCCAAGCCTAAAACAGCAAGGAGGAACATATTGGAAAGGGCTTTTTCCAAAGATATCTCTGTAAAACCAAGGTTGATCGTTTGATATAACGAGCCGAGAAGACCCCAGAAAACAAGCTGAACGTACACCGGGGTTCCGCGGAAAATCCAAAGATAGAACCACGAGACAATGCGTAAGACCGGATTAGGAGACATGCGCATGACAGCCACAGCGCAACCTAAAACAACGCCCAATATCATGGACAAGATAGTGATAGCCAGAGTATGTCCTGCGGCTAAAGCGATTCGAGTATCAAAGAGATACTGAATGTAGGTGTCCCACCCATACGCTTTATTGGTTGCTGCACTGATGATGAACCAGAGAAATACCAAAAGAATAAGAATGGCAGCAACCCAGCGACCGGGATGACGTAGTGGTTTTGCTTGGATAGGTTTCGGTTGTGGGGAAGTCATGTAGTTTCCTTATATTTTAGGGATGATGGTCACTAGAGGCGCGCCTATTAAGTGACGGGTACTTCATTGATCATCGCTGAGCTAACAAGGCCCTCATTAATTCCCCACATTTTGAGGATTCTTTGGTAGTCACCAGTTTTGATGAGGTGTTGCATCGCAGCAGCTAGTGCTACGCCGAGTTGCGATTTTTTAGGGACGGCAAAGCCATAAGGAGCGGCATCGCTGATGGACCCGACTGTTTCTAGTTTTCCTTCGGCCCGGGAAATCGCCCATGCCAGCACTGGAGAATCTGCCACGAAGGCATCGGCACGACCAAGGACAAGCGCGGTTGCGGCTTGGTCGCTGGTTTCGTATGCAAGTAACTCGATGGGCTTTTTGCCTTGTGCTACGCAATCGTCGCTCAGCGGCCGCACAATATCTGTATCTGCAACCGTTGTGCGTTGCACTGCGATGGACAAACCGCATGCGTTATTCGGATCTACAGATGAACCGACTTGTTGCCCCCACTGAACTCCCGCATAAAGGAAATCAACAAAGTCATAATTTTTACGTCGCTCCTCATTATCCGTAAAACCAGAGGCGCCTACGTCGATGGTTCCAGCACTGAGTGAAGGGAGGATGAGTGAGAAATCCTGCTCGATCGGCTGATATTTCAGCCCCATCACTGATGAGGCTGCGCGCATAAGATCCATTTCCATTCCGATGATCTCATGATGAGAATTTTTGAATTCAAATGGTGCGAATGGTGGATTGGCACTTGCTACCAGTGTGCCTTTTTCCGCTAATGGTTGAGGAACGAGGGCGGCAATTTCGGGTACTGCAGGGGGCGAGACTTCTTCCCAGCCGTCGGGGTGACCTTGTTCCTCATTGGTCACGCACGCGCTGAGCGAGAAGGCAAGCGTAATCGCAGTACACAAAGCCAAAACACGGGTGCGGGATTTCATGGAGCAAATAATACAGCTTCCTACATATTATGTTTAATCGACAGGCTAAAAGCCATGGAAAATGACGCATCTTGCAATATCTTGTGCAAGAGGGGTGCTGAATCCATGGCTTTGTAGTTCCGCGCATGGCGGATTAGAGAAGAGAAGTCTTAGTAGCGAACTCTGAGGCTAAGCCTTTTCTTCTTGCATCTTGGACTTGGTATTAAAACGACGCTCTACCAACATAATTGTTGCCACGATGCCGCCGCCAACAAGGATCAAAAGAATCGTTATGCCGATGCTTCCGGAAGGAGCCATGGGCGACCCGGAGCCGTCCTGCCATGGCCAGAGGGCTCGTAATGACCCAAACATTAAACCTGCCATGGTGGCTAGTGTGATTGTTCGGTGAGTGGTAATTAGATAATCCAAAACCTTGATAAAGCACGCGATCCCGGTGAGTGCACCAAGCGCAAATACGGCCATTACTGTGAGATTACGATCGCTCACGGCTCCAATTACGGGGGCGTATAGCCCTAAGGACAAGAGGATGAAAGAGCCAGAAATGCCGGGGAGAACTAGGGCGCATACGGCTATAGCTGCGGCGAAAAAGATTACGATCAAAGACGGATCAGTTTTCTCCTCTGAGGTAAAGCCGGTGCCGATAAAGGTAAGAATTGCTGCGATAATAAAAGCCGCGATAATGGACACGCGCTTTTGTGAATAGTCCTTCCGGGAAATCATAAGCAAAGGCACGGTGATGGAGACGGCCACCATGCCTAGGAAGAGGGCGCGGGCGGATTGCCCATGATTTTCCACAAAATTATGCATCACAGAAGAAAGCAAAAGAACTGTGGCGACCATGCCAAAACCGACGCAGGCGAGGAATACCCATTCCACGCGTCGCGCTGCTTCCTTGAGCTGAGCTGGGTTAGTAATCAAGGTCCGAACTAAATGGAGTAAGGCGTGACCGTTGTGAATAGCTCGCTCATAAATGCCTACGACGAGCGCAACGGTGCCGCCGGAGACACCGGGAACCATCTCTGCAAGGCCAATAAGTCCGCCTGCGATGAGATGCAAAATGGAACCGGAGAAGGATGAGGACCTGGTAGTCGCTTGAGGTGTGGCTGCCATGAACCGCTTTCTTCTAGGTGGCCGTTACGGGAAGGAGGCCACTGTAATTGTTAAATAAAAATGTACAGCTTGACACCTTAGACGGTTTTGTAAAGAAAGTCCTGATGGCTCACAAACTTATTTGTCTATCTGAGACGGTTAAGCTCGTGTTTTTTGGGTGTCTGTGAATGCAAAAACGTCATTTACCAGTGTGATGCCGGTAAATGACGCTGCTATATGGTGCCCCTGGTGAGACTCGAACTCACACTGCACGGGTTTTGAATCCGTTTCCTCTGCCAATTGGGATACAGGGGCGCTGTGGAAAAATATTAGCGGACGGGGCCGTGAAAAGACTAATCCGCTCGTAGATGGGGGAAAGTTCGTGTTTTTCGCATAATCTGCACTCGATGGGCATGGAGAGGTGAGCGAATCAAAAAATAACTAGACTAACCGTGTGACTTCAACTAGCAATCGTTTAATGCTTATCGACGGCCACTCGATGGCGTTCCGTGCGTTTTATGCGCTGCCGGCCGAAAACTTTTCCACATCGGGTGGGCAAGCGACCAACGCTGTCTATGGATTTTTATCGATGCTTTCTTCCCTTTTGAATGAGGAGAAGCCGTCTCACGTGGCGGTGGCCTTTGACGTCGGCCGGAAGACATTTCGCACGGATATGTTCCCCGATTATAAGGCTCAGCGTGAAGCCACACCTCCCGAGTTCAAAGGACAAGTTGGGCTCATTAAGGACGTCCTTGAGGTTTTGGGAATTACTACCCTGGAAAAAGAGAACTACGAGGCAGATGATGTAATTGCTACCCTGGCAACTGCGGCGCAGCCACTGGGGTTTGAGACTCTCATCGTGACCGGGGATCGTGACTCATTCCAACTTGTCAATGCAACCACGACGGTTCTTTATCCTATGCGCGGGGTCTCGGTTTTACATCGCTTTACTCCTGAAGCCGTGGAAGAAAAATATGGTCTTACACCTGCGCAATATCCGGACTTTGCGGCATTGCGAGGCGACCCTTCAGATAACCTTCCCAACATTCCAGGTGTGGGGCCTAAAACGGCAACCAAATGGATTGTGGAGTACGGCAGTCTTGATGAGCTGTTGGAGCGTGCTGATGAAGTCAAAGGCAAAGCCGGCACGAGTTTACGCGAGCGTTTAGAACAGGTTCGGATGAACCGAACGCTGACTGAGATGATCAAAGATTTAGAGTTGCCGTATTCTCCGGATCAGCTGGGACTTAAACCTGTTCAGGTAGCAGGCGTGGCGGAAAAATTTGATGAGCTGGAATTTGGTACCAACCTCCGTGAACGTGTGATGAGCGCAGTAGGAGCTGATACAACCACAGCACTCACGGAAGAACGTGCGGAAGTAACTGTGGACCAGGCATCTCTTAAAGATTGGTTGGCCCAACATAAAAATCAAGGTCTTGCATTATTTGTACGTGGGCGAGGTACCCCAGCGACTGGAGATGCTGAAGCCTTAGCTATCGCAGATAAACAACGCCATGTAATTGCGGTTGATCTTTCGGATATTGACCCGCAAGATGAAAAAGCTCTGGCGCAGTGGCTGAGAAGTGAGACTCCCAAGTATTTGCATGAAGCAAAAGCAACTTTCCATATGCTCTCTGGCCGAGGATTTGAGCTTAATGGGGTTGCCCACGATACGGCTATTGCGGCTTATCTGCTTAGGCCAGGGCAACGAACCTATGATTTGAAAGACGTTTATCAGCGGCATCTTCAGCGCCAGCTATCTGGAGACGAAACTCAGGGACAGCTTTCGCTTCTCGACGCCCCCGACTCTGAAGAGCTTATTGATTCTGTCATTGCGATCCTTGAGCTTGCACAGGAACTAACCAAGCAGCTGGAAGATATCGATTCTTTTGAGCTCTATCGTGATCTTGAATTACCGTTGGTCTTGATTCTTGCGCGTATGGAAGCCGCAGGTATCGCGGTTGACGTGGAAACCCTAGAAGAACAGTTAAAAGTTTTTATTGAGAGAGTCCAAGAGCATGAAGCGGCTGCCCGAAATATTGCGGGTGATCCATCCTTAAATCTTTCTAGCCCTAAACAACTCCAAGTTGTTCTTTTTGAAACCCTGGGGTTGCCTAAAACCAAGAAGACAAAAACGGGGTATTCCACAGCAGCTAAAGAGATTGAAGCATTGGCTGTGAAACACCCAGATCCTTTCCTCGACCATCTGCTCGCGCACCGCGAGAATCAGAAACTGAAAACAACTCTTGAAGGTTTGATTAAGGCAGTCGGGTCGGATGGCCGTATCCATACCACTTTTAATCAGACTGTTGCGTCTACTGGGCGTCTAAGTTCAACAGAACCTAATCTCCAAAACATTCCAGTTCGCACACAAGACGGCAGAAGAATTAGATCGGCATTCGTTGTAGGCGAAGGCTATGAAACGCTGCTCACCGCAGATTACTCTCAGATTGAGATGCGCGTCATGGCGCATCTTTCGGAGGACCCGGGTCTTATCGAGGCTTACCGTCAGGGGGAAGATCTCCATAACTACGTTGGATCCAGAGTCTTTGAGGTTCCGGTGGATCAGGTAACACCAGAGCTACGTCGACGAGTAAAAGCGATGAGTTATGGCCTGGTCTATGGCCTCTCAGCCTTTGGCCTGGGGCAACAGTTGAATATTCCTGCCGGTGAGGCTAAACAGATTATGACGAGCTACTTCGAGCGTTTTGGTGGGGTGAAACAGTATCTGGATAATGTGGTGGAACAAGCACGGAAAGATGGTTTTACCTCTACATTATTTGGCAGACGCCGATACCTTCCAGAGCTCGGCTCAGATAATCGTGTGGCTCGTGAAAATGCAGAACGTGCTGCGCTTAATGCCCCTATCCAGGGAACGGCGGCGGATATTATTAAGGTCGCAATGATTCGTGTTGACCAAGAGTTGAAAAAAGCTGGGGTTGTCTCTCGTGTGTTGCTGCAAGTTCACGATGAACTGGTGGTGGAAATCGCACCAAACGAGCTTGAGCAAGTGCGTGAGATAGTAGAAAAGGAAATGGATGCAGCCATTTCCTTACGCGTACCACTTGAAGTCTCAGCAGGTAGTGGTCCCAACTGGGAAGTCGCCGCGCACTAGGTGCCGGGTATAAACCTTAAGCTTTATGGGCTATAAATATGGCGGTACCCGGAAAGATTTTTCCCCGAAGCGGTGACCACTGACCCCAGGAACGAGTGACATTATCGGGCCATTCTGGCTCGATAATGTCCTGGAGACTAAAACCCGTTTGAATGAGTGCACGTACCCAATCGCCGATTGTGCGCTGAAACTCTACGTATGTAGGACGTCCTTCCTCGTCTTCTTCTATGTAGCTGCGCTGAAAATATGGGATGGAAGCTATAAGCCCAGATTGTCCAGGATCATCGGGAAAAATCCAGCGCATGGGATGGTTGACGGAAAAGACTAGGCGTCCGTCGGCAGTGAGAACGCGGGAAACGTCGGAAAGCGTTGCGGTGATGTCGGGGACAAAGGGGAAAGCACCAAAAGCAGAAAAAGCTATGTCAAAGGATGCATCCTTGAACGGGAGGGATTGTGCGTCAGCGTTGACCAGCGGGAGTGGAGTGCCGTCTTGATCTGCATGTCGTAGCATGTTGAGCGAGAGATCAAAACCCGTGATAAATCCAACCCCGTTTTGTGCGAGCCATCGTGAGCAAGGCGCAGAACCACAACCGATTTCTAATACCCGTTTATTGCGGACGTTTCCCAGTAGGTTGGCGTCTTTTTCGGAGAGCATTTCAGGGCACCAATAAAAGCTAGATAGGTATTCTTGGTGCTCGTCGTGATAATGCTGGGCATCGCTATCCCACCATGTTTGACTCGCATGAGCGGCCTCATGGGAGGAAACAGTAATCACATCTGGGGTGCAGGGGTCTAAACTGCTCATAGTCTTGAAGACTAACCTGTGTCCGTAATGGGGGAAGAAACACAGAGGGGGCGATCTTGATCTAGCTGGGGAAATGCACTATCCTTGAGCGAGCGTGTCTGTGCTTAATCCATATATAGTCCCAAGTAGGAGGGCAATGTACGGCTTTGGTGAGATCAAAATTGCAGTTTGAGCAGTGATTTTTTGAGAGACACGTTCCTGTCCATCAACTATTCCTACCTAATTCGGAGCACTTAACATATGCCCACCAACAACGTCCCTCAGGTAGCCATCAACGATATTGGCTCAGCTGAGGATTTCCTCGCAGCTGTCGACGCAACCATCAAGTACTTCAACGATGGTGACATCGTCGAGGGCACCGTGGTTAAGGTTGACCACGACGAGGTTTTGCTCGACATCGGATACAAGACTGAAGGTGTTATCCCTTCTCGCGAGCTTTCTATCAAGCACGATGTCGACCCGGACGAGGTCGTCGAGGTCGGCGACCAGATCGACGCTCTTGTTCTTACCAAGGAAGACAAAGAAGGCCGTCTGATCCTGTCCAAGAAGCGCGCACAGTACGAGCGTGCATGGGGCGCCATCGAGGAGCTCAAGGAGAAAGACGAGCCAGTTACCGGCACCGTCATTGAGGTCGTCAAGGGCGGTCTCATCCTGGACATCGGACTCCGTGGCTTCCTGCCTGCATCTCTCGTTGAGATGCGTCGTGTTCGCGATCTGGATCCGTACATCGGGCAGCAGATCGAGGCTAAGATCATTGAGCTGGACAAGCAGCGCAACAACGTTGTTTTGTCTCGCCGTGCATGGCTCGAGCAGACCCAGTCTGAGGTCCGTTCTGAGTTCCTTCACCAGTTGCAGAAGGGTCAGGTCCGCAAGGGCGTTGTCTCTTCGATCGTCAACTTCGGCGCATTCGTCGATCTCGGTGGTGTGGACGGACTCGTTCACGTCTCCGAGCTCTCCTGGAAGCACATCGACCACCCATCTGAGGTTGTCGCTGTCGGCGATGAGGTTACCGTTGAGGTTCTCGACGTCGATCTCGACCGTGAGCGCGTTTCCTTGTCCTTGAAGGCTACGCAGGAAGACCCATGGCGCGTCTTCGCTCGCACTCATGCTGTGGGCCAGATCGTTCCGGGCAAGGTCACCAAGCTTGTTCCATTCGGTGCATTCGTCCGTGTTGAAGAGGGCATCGAGGGCTTGGTCCACATCTCCGAGTTGGCACAGCGCCACGTCGAGGTTCCGGACCAGGTTGTCAACGTCGGCGACGAGGCTATGGTCAAGGTCATCGACATCGATCTCGAGCGTCGTCGTATCTCCCTCTCCCTCAAGCAGGCTGACGAGGATTACACTGAAGAGTTCGATCCATCCAAGTACGGCATGGCTGACTCTTACGACGAGCAGGGCAACTACATCTTCCCTGAGGGCTTCGATCCGGAGACCAACGAGTGGATGGAAGGCTTTGATGAGCAGCGTCAGGCATGGGAGGCACGTTACGCAGAGTCTGAGCGTCGCTTCCAGCTGCACACTGTTCAGATTGAAAAGAACCGCGTAGCTGCAGCTGCAGAGGCAGCAGCAGCTGGTGAGGAAGCTAACTACTCCTCTGAGACCGCTGAGGCAGCTCCGGCCGAGGCAACTTCTGAGGTTGAGGGTGGCTCCTTGGCTTCTGATGAGCAGCTTGCTGCTCTTCGCGAGAAGCTCGCTGGTAACTAATCTTGAATTAGTATTTCAATAAATAAAGCACCTAAGGAACATTCCTTAGGTGCTTTATTTATGTTCTTAGGGTTTTGATGCGCTGGAGGAAAGCGACGTATCGCTGTATGGGTCGTTGTGCTTCTGCGGTATTGGTTCGCAATATGAGTTCTCTAGTTTATTGGACTTTGGCGGAAGAGCAGTTTGTACCGTAAGGGTAAAGAGGGGCTGAGCGGGGGGAATAGAGGGGGATGGGGGTTTCTGAGCTTGTGGTTTCTGTGTTGTATCCGGCCCGTTTTCTTACTAGAATTGTGATTGTTTTCCGGTTTTTGTTCCGACTGTGACTATTTAAACAGGTGTCGACGTTGGGAACAGAACAAACACAACGTTTGAAAGGTAGGCTCATGGCGTCTACAAAGCAGACATCTGAGTTCATTTTGGACAAGGTTGGTGGCGTGGATAATGTGGCATCGCTCACGCACTGTGCTACGCGTCTTCGCTTCCAGCTTCATGATCAGTCCAAGGCAGACCAGACGGCTCTGGACTCTAATAGTGATGTCCTTGGTGTAGTTCCTCAAGGCTCCAGCGGACTCCAGGTAGTAATGGGCGGCGGCGTTGCTAATTACTATCAGGACATTGTTCGTTTGCCGGGTATGTCCTCCAAAGCTGCAGGCGATTCTGACGGCGGAAATACTTCTACTAAAAAGCAATACGGTGGAGTGCGTGGTAAGTACTCGTGGGTGGACTACTCCTTTGAGTTCCTCTCCGATACCTTCCGTCCTATCCTGTGGGCCCTGCTGGGCGCTTCGCTGATTATCACCATGCTGGTTCTTGCCGATACCTTCGGTTGGCAAGACTTCCGTGCTCCCATTGAGGAGCAGCCTGCTGGTTACCAGTTACTCCACGCAATGTGGCGCTCTGTCTTCTACTTCCTGCCGGTTATGATTGGCGCAACTGCTGCAAAGAAGCTTGGTGCTAATGAGTGGGTGGGAGCCGCTATTCCGGCTGCTTTGCTTACTCCCGAGTTCTTGGCAATGGGTAAAGCCGGCGATACCGTTCACATCTTTGGCATGCCACTGGTCTTGAACGACTATTCCGGCCAGGTCTTCCCGCCATTGCTTGCAGCTATCGGCCTGTTTTTTGTGGAAAAGGGATTGAAGAAGCTTATCCCGAGTGCAGTTCAGATGGTGTTCGTACCGTTCTTCTCCCTGCTAATCATGGTTCCTGCGACTGCATTCCTTCTTGGGCCATTTGGTATTGGAATCGGCAACCTTATCTCCAACTTCCTCTATGCAGTTAATGGCTTCTCGCCATTCGTGCTAGCAATCATTATTCCGCTGCTTTACCCATTCCTGGTGCCGTTGGGTCTGCACTGGCCTCTTAATGCAATTATGGTCTCTAACCTTGCAACTCTGGGATACGACTTTATTCAGGGTCCCATGGGTACATGGAACTTTGCTTGCTTCGGTCTTGTCGCTGGCGTACTGGTTCTTTCTATCAAGGAGCGTAACGTACAAATGCGTCAGGTTTCGCTGGGTGGTGTGATGGCCGGTCTTCTGGGCGGAATCTCTGAGCCTTCGCTCTATGGTGTGGTTTTGCGCTTTAAAAAGTGCTACCCGCGCTTGCTTGCCGGTTGTTTTGTAGGTGGCGTTGTTGCTGGCATTTTTGACATCAAGGCTTCTGCCTTCGTCTTCACCTCACTGCTTACGATCCCAGCTATGGATCCAATTGGTGGCTATGCTATCGCCATCGCTGCAGCCTTCTTCACCTCGTTCTTCCTGGTTATCTTCTTCGACTATCGAGGCAAGGAAGAAAAGGCTGAAATCCTTGCAACTCTTGCGGCTAACCGTGCTGCTGCTCAGAATGAGGCTGAGCCTGCCGTTAACCCAGCTGCGGCTCCCGCTGCCGGTGGCGCAGCTGTTGCAACAGCAGTGGCAACTAAGACGGCTCTGGAAGCCGGCGCTGTTACCTTACTGAGTAGCCCTCTTGAAGGCGAAGCTGTTGCATTGTCTGAGGTTCCAGATCCCATCTTCTCCGCCGAGAAACTGGGTAAAGGTATTGCCATCATTCCTTCCGGAGCGGATGTTGTTGCGCCTGAAGATGCGACGGTTTTGACTGTGCAAAAATCTGGTCATGCTGTTGGGCTGCGGTTGGACAATGGAGTAGAACTTTTGATCCACGTCGGCATTGATACCGTTCAGCTGGGCGGGGAAGGCTTCACTGTACACGTAGAAAAGAAACAGCATGTGGCCAAAGGGCAGAAGCTTATCAGCTTTGATAAAGACTTCATTGCCTCCAAGGGGTACAACATGATTACCCCGGTTTTGGTAACAAATACTGTTAAATTTGATCAGGTTAACAGTGCCCCCGCAGCACATGTTGATTTTGATACCACGGTTATCACTACGAAGGCTTAACTCGTTATTTCCTTGTATGCAAGGAGATTCACCGCCCCCTTTGGTAAGACTGAGGGGGCGGTTTTCTTATGAGATGCAACGTAACGGCGCTAGGCTTAACCTATGATAGTTCTAGGATTAACTGGGGGGATGGGGAGTGGGAAGTCCACGGTATCAAAGGCATTAGCGGGTAAAGGCGCACGTATTATTGACGCCGACCAGATTGCTCGCGAGGTTGTGGAACCGGGATCTCCGATTCTAGGAGAGCTGGCAAAAGCTTTTGGAGATGACGTAGTAGTGGACGGTATTCTCGATCGTTCTTTGCTTGCGAGTCGAGCATTTGCTGATGAGGCGCACACGCGTCTTCTGAATAAAATTACGCATCCTGAAATCCGCCGTCGGATTGCGGATTGTATTGTTCAAGCGCAGAAAGAGATGGCTCAAGTAGTAGTGCTTGATCATCCGCTTTTGCTTGAGCAGGATCTTGTAAGGGATGTAGACCTAGTTGCAGTAGTTGATGTTCCGGTTGAGACCCGACTTCAACGCTTGGTTGCGTTCCGCAACATTGATGAACAAGACGCACGGAAACGAATCGCGCGCCAGATGAGCGATTCTAAGCGCCTGGAGAAAGCTGACGTTATTCTTGATAATTCCCGTACAATCGCAGAACTCGAATCCCAAATAGAAACGTTGTGGGAAAAGCTATTGCAGGAGGCGTTGTCACAGAAAAGCGAGTGATATCGGCGTGTTCATTCTCACTTTGTTTTCCTGGCTTTCTTCGGGTGCCCTTCCTAGAATAACGACGGGAAAAATAGGAGGATAGTTTGTGGCTGGAATCATCTAAAAGGATGATTGATTATTGTGCTGAAGGGAACCATTCATGGTCACGTCTCCGATAAAATCGCTGTCAACATCGCAGTCTTCGCCTTTACGGGGTAAACCTGATGCTTTTAAAACAGTACGACGGATACGCGGCGATATAAACCATAAACCCTTCATCGCAATCTGGGAGGTCACGCGAGCCTGTGGACTTGTTTGCAAGCACTGTCGCGCGGATGCTCAGCATAAACCTCATCCGGGACAGCTCACCACGAAACAAGGTTTTGCGCTTCTTAAGGACTTAGCTTCTTATGATAAACCGCGTCCATTAGTAGTTCTTACAGGTGGTGACCCTTTTGAGCGTGAAGATTTAGAAGAACTCGTAGAATATGGGACGCAACAGGGATTGTCAGTATCTCTGTCTCCCTCGGTTACGCCGCGTCTGACCTCGGAACGCATTCACAGGCTCCATGACCTCGGCGGAAAAGCAATGTCAATGTCATTGGATGGTGCTACTGCGCAGACGCATGATGCTTTTCGCGGTTTTAGCGGGACCTTCGATGCTACCGTATCAATGGCCCAGACAATTCTTGATGCGGGTTTCCGGTTGCAGATTAACTCAACACTGACCAAAAATAATATTCGCGAGGCGCCTTTGCTCCTGAAAACCGTGATGGAGATGGGGGCGAAGATGTGGTACGTGTTCTTCCTGGTTCCCACAGGGCGAGGTGCTGCGTTACACGCTTTGAACCCGCAAGAGCGGGAAGACGCATTATATTGGCTTGCTGACGTCTCCAATAGGATCGCCATCAAAACCACGGAAGCACCGCAGTATCGCCGCGTGGTCATTCAACATAAACTGCGTGAATCTGGAGAACTGCCACCGTATAAAGGCGGAGAGCTCTATGACTATCTCACAGCGGAGACCACCAGGCTCCTAGGGGCTACTCCAGAGCGTCCAAGGACTCCCAGGCCTCCTATGGCAGTGAACTCGGGTTCTGGGTTTGTTTTTATTGACCATATTGGAGACGTATACCCGAGTGGTTTTCTGCCATTGCATTGCGGCAACGTTAAAGAAACCTCAATCAAAGATATTTATGCTCATTCGCCAGCTTTTAAGGCTCTTCGTGACCCAAATCATTGGCATGGAAAATGTTCGGTATGCGAGTACCACGATCTCTGCGGTGGTTCACGCTCAACAGCATATGCGCTCACAGGAGACCTCAGGGCATCCGATCCAACATGCGTATATATGCCACAAGCCTGGTTAGACGCTGGACATACGTCTGTGGAATTTTAAAATATAACGGCGTTGGGATGGCGCTACCGCGTAGACTCGTTTTATGGCTGTTGCTGCAGAACATCCTGAACTATCCGTATCAGATTTTCGTCCGGTCGGAGAGATCGAGCGTACAAGCGGGACATTTCATGTTGTCTCGGAGTATAAACCAGCGGGCGACCAGCCTGCTGCGATTGAAGAACTCGATGCGAGACTCGATCGTGGTGAGCGCGACGTCGTATTGCTGGGGGCAACGGGTACTGGTAAGTCTGCGACTGCGGCATGGTTGATTGAACAACAGCAGCGTCCAACGCTCGTTATGGCTCCTAATAAGACCCTAGCTGCTCAGCTGGCTAATGAGCTGCGGCAGCTTCTCCCCAATAACGCGGTGGAATACTTCGTTTCTTACTACGACTATTATCAGCCAGAGGCTTATATAGCGCAGACTGATACGTACATAGAAAAGGACTCGTCGATTAACGACGATGTGGAACGCTTGCGGCACCGTGCAACGAGTTCACTTTTATCTCGTCGGGATGTCGTTGTAGTCTCATCGGTTTCCTGCATCTACGGTTTGGGAACTCCGCAGTCATACCTTGATAGATCAGTCATGCTTAAGGTCGGGGAAGAAGTTGAGCGTGATCGATTTCTACGGCTCCTTGTGGATATCCAGTATGACCGAAACGATATCGGTTTTACGCGTGGCACATTTAGAGTCAAGGGAGATACCGTAGACATTATTCCAGCTTATGAAGAAGTCGCTGTGCGCGTGGAGTTCTTTGGGGATGAGATTGATGCTTTGTACTATATTCACCCGTTGACCGGTGACGTGATTAGACGAGTAGAAGAAGTACGCATTTTCCCAGCCACACATTATGTTGCTGGTCTGGAACGAATGGCAAAAGCAATCGAGGGGATCAAAGAGGAGCTGGCGGATCGGCTTACAGACTTGGAAAACCGAGGAAAACTTCTTGAGGCTCAAAGACTGCGGATGCGTACCGAGTATGACCTTGAGATGATCGAACAGGTTGGTTTTTGTTCAGGCATTGAGAACTATTCAAGGCATCTTGATGGTCGAGAAGCCGGATCTGCTCCCGCTACGTTGCTTGATTATTTTCCAGCAGACTTCCTTACGATTATTGATGAGTCTCACGTAACCGTTCCTCAGATTGGTGGCATGTTTGAAGGAGACATGTCGAGAAAACGTAATCTTGTTGAATTTGGATTCCGACTTCCTTCTGCTTTGGACAATCGTCCTTTGCGGTGGGAAGAATTTGAACAACGGGTCGGACAGACTGTGTATATGTCTGCTACTCCGGGGGATTATGAGCTTGCTGCAGCTGGGGGAGAATATGTAGAACAGGTTATTCGACCTACTGGATTGCTTGATCCGAAGATAGATGTTCGTCCCACGAAGGGGCAGATTGATGACCTAATTCATGAGATTAGACAAAGAACACAGAAGCAAGAACGTGTTTTGGTAACCACGCTGACTAAGAAAATGGCGGAAGATCTCACTGATTATCTTCTGGAGAATAATGTTCGCGTGAGGTATCTCCATTCGGATATTGATACATTGCAGCGGGTAGAGCTTTTAAGGCAGCTTAGGCTGGGCGAATATGATGTTCTAGTAGGCATTAACCTCCTCAGGGAGGGGCTTGATCTACCGGAAGTTTCGCTTGTAGCAATCCTTGATGCAGACAAAGAAGGATTCTTAAGGTCTACAAAATCACTCATTCAAACCATTGGACGTGCCGCCAGAAACGTCTCCGGTGAAGTCATCATGTATGCCGACAGAGTTACTGACTCTATGCAATATGCGATTGATGAGACTGAGAGACGTCGTGAGAAACAAATCGCCTACAACACGGAACATGGTATTGATCCGCAGCCATTGCGAAAGAAAATCGCGGATATTTTGGACCAGGTTCAAGAAGCACGAGGGGAGACCGCTTCCCAGGAAGCCTCTGCTGACGCAGCTATTGCAGAAAAACGAGATCTCTCTGCTATGCCTGCGGATAAGTTAGAGGTGCTCATATCAGAACTCACCGCACAAATGGGGGAGGCAGCTAGGGAATTGAAATTCGAGCTTGCGGGTAGGTTGAGAGATGAGATCGTTGATTTGAAAAAAGAACTTTGTGGTATGCGAGAATTAGGACTTTAAATTTCTCTTAGTTTAATTTCTCTTTATTTTCGCACTTAGAATCTATTTTATGCTTTCTTTATATCGGGAATGTGATGAAAATTCTTTGGAGAATGGTCCCAATTGACCATGTTTGTGAGAAAAACTTAAAAACTTTTTTACCTCAAAATGGCAGTGGTCCCTGTGTATATTTCTATTGTTCGTGATCCTGATCATTGTTTTTGACTTCTGATTGCAAAAGCACAGCACGCCTCCGCTTAGCTGAGCAACGCCGGTTGTTAAACTCTGTTCTCGTTGGCCCACTTGGCAGCCTCCCCAATAACTAGGTTTGCTGGTTGCGCCTTGCGCCGTATTTTCGAGATGAACTATCGAAAGGTTCTCATGAGTGATTACTCAACTATCGTCGTTGGTACTGATGGATCCAAGTCTTCGATGCTTGCTGTCGAGCGAGCCGCTAAGATTGCTGCGGCATTAGATAGCACCCTTGTTATTGGGGGCGCTTACTACCAGAGTAAGGAAGAAGCATCTAAGACGCTCCGCCAAGACTCTGTTGCCGTCCTTGGCACCGATCCTGCTCAGAAGAATCTGGAGGTTGCGGCGGAGCACGCGAAAAGCTTTGGCGTTACTAAAGTTGAGACAAAAGTTCACCCAGGAACTCCGGTGGAAGCTCTCATGGAAATTGTTCGGGAAACTCATGCCGAACTATTGGTTGTGGGCAACCGCGGTATCAACTCACTAACAGGTCGCCTTTTGGGTTCGGTGCCTGCCGACGTAGCACGGCAATCAGATTGCGATGTGATGATCGTTCACACAGTGAACTAAACTTTCGCACAAGAATAAAACCCAATGCCTTTTGCAATAAGGTACTGGGTTTTATTTCTTCCTAAATAGGCAATTCTCCAATAACGGTCAAGGACTGTGTCGCACGAGTAAGAGCAACAAACAAGTCTTGCCACCCTTGAGGGGAGGAACCAACGATGCGTTGTGGGTCCTCGACGATGACGTGGTCGAATTCAAGTCCTTTAATATTGCTTACTCCCAAAATCCCTTCGCGGACGGCGTTATCTGCAGCAATAATTGCCGTGAGCCGGTCTGGATCGGACTTTCGCAAGGCACGGGCAATAGCAATCGAGTCAGTTTCTAAGGGTAGAAACTGAACCGGGTTGCCGGATTCTCTAATCGCAGTACTGGGCTCAGACTCGGGAGAATAACATGCGAGAATTCGATTAGCTACGTCCATGATTTCTCGGGGAGTGCGGTAGTTAACCGTTAGGTGGTGGGTGCGAAAACGATGTTTTACAAAAGGACTGAGAGTCTCTGCCCAAGAATCAACGCCAGCAGGAGAACCTGTTTGTGAGGTGTCTCCTACGAGTGTCATCCATCTCGATGGACTTCGTCTCATAACCATGCGCCATTCCATGGGGGTGAGCTCTTGGGCTTCATCTATAATCACGTGACCATAAGCCCACAAGTGGTCTTCTTGAGCTCGTTGTGCCGTGGTGCGTACATCGCGGACTTCCTGTCTCTTTTGCAAGTGTTTCTGCGTCGATAACGTCGTGCGCAGAGAGGATTTCGGCATCGGATTCGTCGTCCAAGTCCGTGTTTGATGAGCCCATTAAAATTTCCAAGGCGTCCTGGGCCTCTTCAATTTGCGCTCGCCATTGTGCTTCCTCTTCGGCGCGCTGAGTTTCAGGATCTGGTATTCCAAGAAGAATGGCGAGTTCGTCGAGAAGCGCTGCGTCGGAAGGTGCCCAGGGGCTATGTGGTGGACGTAAGAGCGCGGCTTGTGTTTCCTCATCGTAGTCAAAAGCCGCCTGTGCAATAGCTAGCGGATCTTCGAGTAGATCAGCGAGTACCTGCTCCGGTTCAAGCACCGGCCAATAGTCATGCACGAGCTTCTCGACGTTTGGATCCTCGAGGAGATCGTCGTGAAGCTGTGCTCGATCTGCAGCAGAGAGAAGATTCGCGCCTCCGAGAGGATCCGAACCTATTTTCTGAGCAAGGATCGAGGTGAGCTGCTCAACTAGGGCTTCTTTGAAAAGCGGTTGTGCTTCATCGTGAGGTCTACGTGTTCTCCTAGCACGAGTACGCGCTGTCTTGATAATGCGGGATGGGATTGTGAGTTCGATGTTGCCATCTATGATGATTTCCTGCGCATCAGGAGGAACCATTTGATAACTTTTCACGGTCCTGCTCAAGATGGTGACCATTTCTTCACTACCTTTGACCTCCCGTGTCAGGATTGATTCAAAGGCATTACCTGAAATTGTTGGGTAGAGATCTCCGACAGTGGAAAGAACAACTCCAGTTTCTCCTAATTCAGGGAGCACACGAGAGATGTAATCCAAAAAAGTACGATTGGGGCCGATGATAAGTACACCAGATTTAGCTAGATGATCCCGCCATGTGTACAAGAGGTAAGCAATCCGGTGGAGCGCAACGGCAGTTTTTCCGGTACCTGGACCGCCTTCAACAACCATCACTCCGCGTGTCTCGTCGCGGATGATCTGATCTTGTTCGCGCTGAATCGTCTCCACGATGGAAGTCATGTGTCCAGTCCGGGCTTCTTGCATCGCTCGGTAGAGCGCAGACTCACTGACAACGCTGCTCGCGGAGGTTATTGAGGTTATTTCTGTAGCCTGATCTCCAGAGAGAAACTCATCATCGATTCCTATAACTGTGCGCCCACGTGTGCGGATGTGCCTTCGTGCATAGACATTCTCTGGGTTGGCGGTTGTAGCTAAATAAAAAGGCCTAGCTAAGGGCGCGCGCCAATCAAGTAATAGTGTTCGATAATCGTCATCTTTATCATCTAGGCCCATCCTGCCGATATAACGACGATCGACGTGGGGCTGTCCTGGCAACGGATTATCGATTAAGTCAGTTGACTCTGTGTAAACATCGATGCGGCCAAAGACCAGACCTAGTTGGGCAATGTTAAGACGATCAATCTTTTGATTGAGGGAGTGGTATTCTGTCTCTCGGCGTACTAAGGCTTCTGCATCGGGGTTCGAAGGATCTACATGGAGCATGACCTGACGTAGTCGTTCATTTGCGCGCAAGACCTCAGCATCAAGTTTGCCAAAAAGCTTGTCCACATATCCCTGTTCGGCGACGATTGCATCAGATTGACTATTTTCTGACCCCTGCTGAGACTTCAATACACAGCCTTTCCCAATTACGTGTATAAAACTCGACGATAAGTTCATCTGATGCCCTGTCTACAAGACAGAGCTTTCTTTGTTAAAAGTATGAAGAGCTATCTAGCATAGCGTTAAAACAAACAAGGACGCGCGAGGAGCCCAGGAAAACTAAAACGCCGAATCGTGTATCTCGATTCGGCGTAGTCTACGTACTTGGCAGGAACTAGAAAGCTCCGTCGAAACGCTTCTTTGCTTTGCTCAAGGCTTTTCTGCCTGGTCTTGTAAACGAGACGCTTTCTTGTTGGCTTTTTTAGCGGAACGGCCAGTGGACTTTTCAGCTTGGGCATAAGCCTCTGCAGCTCGTTCTTGAGCTTTAGCTGCAACTTTTACAGCTTTTTTCTTAGCAAGCTTTGCGTTGCTTTGAGCCGTTGTGAGCCAGTCATCCTTATTATCTTCTACGTAATCCTGGGCAGATTGGGCATATTCGGCTACCTTATCGGTGGCGTCTCCAATCCAATCTTTAGCTGTGGATGCAAAAGCTGATGCAGTTTCTTGTGCCTGCTCAGCCAGCTTATCTGTTTCGGATTTTGTTGGAAGTGCCTGTTGGATTTGAGCACTGGCTTTTTGCGCTGCTTTATCGGCACGCCACTTTAGGCTTGGTTTTCCTGCTGTATCCACGCTGGTGATAGCCAGCCCACCGAGCAAAGCGACGCTGGTAAGGAAACCTTGTTTGCGAGCCGTCTTTTCTTCACGGTCTTGAGTTTCCCAGAAAGCGTGGCGAGCAAGAATCGTGGGAACACTTAGGGTTGCAAGCGTTGCTGCGGCGAGGCGTGGAGATTTGCCCAAAGCAAGTAACGTTCCTGCGCCAATCTTTGCGCCACCTACGGCCTGCGTGATCAGCTTAGGGTCATCTGGTATCTGGCGGTAGTATTTTCGCGGAAGAACTGCACGAAGATGACCGAGAACGGTCTGAGTCCCTTCCACGTGAGCTTGACTATTAAGAACGGTGTCCGCGCCGTCGGCAATATAAACGGAAGCGAGCATCGGTCGGGCGATCTTGCGAATCATGGGCAAAGTCTCCTTCATAATTTATTCGACGCGCAGCCGTTGGGGATTTTGGTGATAACGCACTAAATAATCACCAGAAAGGTAGCGATCCGAGTTGGCGCATGCCGTAGCAACAGTGTGCGCGTTATCCAACGCCTACTTAAGCCATGGTACATATCAATACGTTGTGTTGGTGGAATTTTCCTTCCTAATTGTGAATGTAGGAAGCTTTTATGCCTATCTGCTCTATAAGCGTTTGTACCCTGACTTACCAGCCGCGAGCTCGCCATTCTTCGAGATGTGGGCGCTCTATCCCTAGCGTTGTGGACTTGCCGTGTCCGGGATGGACCACTGTATCATCGGGGTACTTTTGGAAAAGTTTGGTCGATACATCGTCTAAAAGCTGTATAAAATCCTGGTGGTTTTTTGTTTTTCCTATACCGCCGGGGAAAAGCGAGTCGCCTACAAATAAATGCATGTTTTCTCCGATGGGAACTGCAATTGCTGCTCCGCCCGTGGTATGCCCGTGCAGAATATGGACCGGAAAATGGTGGCCGGCGAATGGGAGTACATCTGAGTCCGTGAGCAAGACATCTACGGGGGCGTTAATATCTGCAGCGTCTGGCTGCGGCGCAAAGTGTTTGGCACCTGTCTGCTCAAGAATTTGAGGGAGTGCTCTTAGATGATCCCAATGACTGTGGGTGCTAAGAACTGCAGTAATGGAGACATTGTTTTCGGCGGCTAAATCTAATAGGGCTTGTGGGTTATCGGCTGCGTCGATAAGCAATGCTTCTTTGCCTATGCAAAGGAGATAGCAGTTGTTATCCATCTCTGATACTGAAACGTGTGCAAGCGTTATGTCTTGGTTATTCATAGATTCTACGATAGCGAAGAATTGAAAAAGCGTCCATATGTTCGAATGTGGTGTAGTCTGGTTTAAAACTATGGTCTGTGGATGCCTAAGGCCGCGTGCAGAGTCGGGAATACAACGTTGCATGAGTCAGTTATGTAAAAGAGGCTGGAGTCCCGAGCCTTTCTTCTGGGGAGGGGAGCGGTGATAGCTTGCGGTTAAACAGAGTATTGATGAAGAAACATGGGCTATTGGGTATAACGAGTATTAATCACTCGGCAATGATGAGGAATGGAACAGAGTGGCAGATCGTCTTGTAGTACGTGGTGCACGGGAACACAACCTAAAAGGCGTGAATATTGATATTCCGCGCGATTCTATGGTCGTGTTCACGGGGCTATCGGGATCAGGAAAATCATCCTTAGCTTTTGACACGATTTTTGCCGAGGGACAACGGCGCTATGTTGAGTCTTTGTCTTCATATGCCCGAATGTTTTTAGGGCAGATGGATAAGCCGGATGTGGATTTCATCGATGGTCTTTCTCCTGCTGTTTCTATTGATCAGAAGTCCACTAACCGTAATCCGCGCTCCACGGTGGGCACGATTACAGAGATTTATGATTATCTCCGACTCTTGTTTGCTCGAGCTGGCACTGCGCATTGTCCGGTCTGTGATGCAGTAATTGAGCGTCAGACTCCACAGCAGATCGTCGACCAGGTATTAGCAATGGAAGAGGGATTAAAGTTCCAGGTTCTGGCTCCTGTAGTACGCACTCGCAAAGGTGAATTCGTTGATCTTTTCGCGGACTTAGCTTCTCAAGGTTTCTCACGAGTGCAGGTTGATGGCGAGGTATATTCTTTAACAGAGCCTCCTAAGCTGAAGAAACAAATCAAGCATGATATTGACGTGGTTGTGGATAGACTTCAGGTGAAGCCATCGCAGCGACAGCGTTTAACAGACTCTGTAGAGACAGCATTGGGATTAGCCGATGGGGTTGTTGCTTTGGATTTTGTGTCCTTAGATTCCTCTGATCCACATCGAGTTCGTCGTTTCTCGGAGAAAATGGCGTGTCCTAATGGCCACGTATTAAGTGTGGATGAGCTTGAACCGCGTTCTTTCTCTTTTAATTCTCCTTATGGTGCGTGCCCTGATTGCGATGGTTTAGGAACCCGAACGGTAGTAGACGTCGATCTTCTGATTCCAGATAAAGACGCTCCCGTGGTGCGCTGCGTTCAGCCTTGGAACTCGAGCCCAAATCATAAATATTTTCAAAAACTTATTGAAGGACTTGCTGCGGCCCTGGGGTTTGATCCCGAAACTCCTTTCAGCAAGTTAACCAAAGCTCAACAAAATGCACTTATTAACGGTAGCTCTGATGAGGTGACTGTACGTTATAAAAACCGTTATGGCCGAGTGCGAAATTGGACAGCGCCTTTTGAAGGCGTTTTGGGGTATATCGAGAGAAAGTTAGAGCAAACCGGTTCTGAATCTCAGAAGGATCGGCTACTTCAGTACACCCGCGAAGATGCATGTAAAACATGTGGCGGCGCTCGCTTGCGTCCGGAGATCTTAGCTGTTCGTATCAGGTCTACCTCTCATGGTGAGCTTTCTATCGCAGGATTGAGTGAGCTTTCCGTTAATGATGCGGCTGAATTCTTAAAGTCCTTGGTGCTGGGTAAGCGTGAAGAGATTATTGCCGGAGCTGTACTGAAGGAAATTAATGCTAGGTTGAAATTCTTGCTAGATGTTGGGCTGAACTACCTCACTCTAAACCGGAGCGCAGGCACATTGTCTGGAGGGGAAGCCCAGCGTATTCGTTTAGCTACACAGATTGGTTCCGGGCTGGCTGGAGTTCTCTATGTTCTCGATGAACCCTCGATTGGACTGCATCAACGAGATAACCAGCGTTTGATTGCTACGCTCGAGCGGCTTCGCGATATTGGTAATACCCTCATCGTTGTAGAGCATGATGAGGACACTATCCGTGCAGCAGATTGGCTTATCGACGTAGGGCCAAAGGCCGGTGAGTACGGTGGACAAATTGTTTACCAGGGCAAGCCTCAGGGAATCATTGAGTGCGAGGAATCCATCACTGGTGCCTATCTTTCTGGTCGAAAAGTCCTCGGAGTGCCGGATGAACGCCGAAGCATTGATCCAAACCGCAAGCTCAAAGTTGTGGGGGCGCGAGAAAACAATCTGAGAGATATTGATGTTGAAATACCTTTGGGAGTACTTGCCTGTATTACGGGAGTATCGGGCTCGGGTAAATCAACGTTAATCAATCAGATTCTTGCAAAGGTCTTAGGCAATGAGCTGAATAGATCACGAAATGTCCCGGGGAGGGCAAAACGCGTTGAAGGGATGGAGAACCTAGATAAATTAGTGCAGGTTGATCAATCTCCCATCGGGCGCACGCCTCGTTCCAATCCCGCAACGTATACAGGGGTCTTTGATAAAATTAGAACCTTGTTCGCGGAGACCTCTGAAGCCAAAGTTCGAGGCTATAAAGCCGGCCGTTTCTCTTTCAACGTTAAAGGCGGGAGGTGCGAAGCGTGCCAGGGCGACGGAACTTTGAAGATTGAGATGAATTTCTTGCCTGATGTCTATGTTCCGTGTGAGGTTTGTCAGGGCGCTCGCTACAATCGTGAGACTTTGGAAGTTAAGTACAAGGGAAAAAATATCGCCGAAGTCCTTGATATGCCGATAAGTGAGGCTGCTGAATTCTTTGAGCCAATCACCTCGATTCACCGTTACCTTAAAACTTTGACAGAAGTGGGTTTGGGGTACGTCAGATTAGGGCAGTCAGCGACCACACTTTCTGGAGGTGAAGCACAACGCGTAAAACTTGCCTCAGAGTTGCAGAAACGCTCCAACGGGAGAACTATTTATATTTTGGATGAGCCGACAACAGGACTTCATTTTGAAGATATTAGAAAGCTCATGCTTGTTATCCAGGGATTAGTGGATAAAGGAAATTCGGTCATAGTAATCGAGCATAATTTGGATGTAATAAAGGCTGCTGACTGGATTATCGATATGGGCCCAGAAGGAGGGTCTGGTGGAGGTACTGTGGTTGCAGAAGGAACGCCGGAAGCCGTTGCGGCCGTTTCAGGTTCTTACACTGGAGCTTTTTTAAAGGAAGTCTTAGGTAAACAGCCGGCCTAGTAAAATCGCCGATTTGTATGTAGGTGTTAGTGTTGATATGGTTATCTCTACTACCGCCTGGATGGGTAAAGTCTTACTTGTTTTCAAGTTGAACGGCTTTATTTATTCAGGTCGCAAGTGGAGATCATCCCACCTGAAGCCGCAGACATATGTCTGCAGGACAAAGGTAAAAGGGTACATGATGTGACGTGAAAGTCGCATATGCATGGATCTCCCGTTCATTGTTTAAAGATGGACGGGTTTTTCTATGTCTTTATGTATTTAGGTGAAATCTACGGGCGATGGGCGCGGTACATCACATTAATTGCTACTTGAGGAGTCCCCATCAGCGCTGAAGCTCGCATCAATGAGCGCATCCGAGTTCCCGAGGTCCGCCTTGTCGGCCCCAACGGAGAACAGGTGGGCATCGTGCGTATCGACGACGCCCGCAAGCTCGCTTACGAAGCAGACCTTGATCTTGTCGAGGTTGCTCCTAATGCTAAACCGCCCGTTTGCAAGATTATGGACTATGGAAAGTTCAAATACGAGCAGGCACAGAAGGCGCGTGAAGCTCGGAAAAACCAGCAGCAGACCGTGGTCAAGGAGCAGAAGTTCCGTCCCAAAATCGACGATCACGATTATGAGACAAAAAAGAACAATGTGATCCGGTTCCTTGAAAAGGGTTCCAAAGTGAAGGTCACCATTATGTTCCGTGGTCGTGAGCAGTCTCGCCCGGAACTAGGGTTCCGTTTGCTGGAGCGTCTTGCGGATGATGTCGCAGATTTTGGCATTGTGGAGACAAAGCCTAAGCAAGATGGTCGTAATATGACGATGGTTTTCGGGCCGGTCCGCAAGGGCAAGAAGTAATACTTTAAAGACACTAAAAGGACGTAAATTCCATGAAGCAGAAGACCCACAAGGGCACCGCTAAGCGCGTCAAGGTCACCGGCTCCGGCAAGCTGCGTCGTGAGCGCGCCAACCGTCGCCACCTTCTCGAGGGCAAGCCCTCCACTCGCACTCGTCGCTTGAAGGGTACTGAGGACGTCTCCAAGGCTGACACCAAGCGCGTCAAGCGCCTCTTGGGTATGGCGTAATTACGCCTCCAACTATCCTCATTTCTCTTTAAGAACCTAAAAACGATAAGGAAGTTTTCACTGTGGCACGTGTTAAGCGCTCACTGAATGCTAAGAAGAAGCGTCGCGAGATTCTCAAGGCCGCCAAAGGCTACCGCGGCCAGCGTTCCCGCCTATACCGTAAGGCAAAGGAGCAGTGGCTCCACTCCATGACCTACGCTTATCGCGATCGTCGCGCGCGTAAGTCTGAGTTCCGTAAGCTGTGGATCACTCGTATCAACGCTGCAGCTCGTATGAACGACATCACCTACAACCGTCTCATTCAGGGTCTTCGTCTTGCAGAGATCGAGGTTGATCGTAAGGTTCTTGCTGACCTGGCTGTGAACGACTTCGCTGCATTCTCTGCGATTTGCGAAGCTGCTAAGGCTGCGCTTCCTGAGGACGTTAACGCTCCTAAGGCTGCTTAATTTAGCTCTAAAATTAAACAGGATATCCGCTCGTAGAAGTACTTACGAGGCGGATATTTTTATGGGGTACACGTATGCCACGCAAACCTTGACAAGCTCACTGCATGCTAAAAGCTCCTCTTCCGCCTTACAACGAGCGGATGAGGAGCTTGAGATGATGAATGAATTAAGCACGCTTGGTGCGCATAACTCCGAATCCTAGGATGGCTAGAACAACGCCAAGAATTGCCATTCCGATGCCCGCCCACATAGCGATCGATCCAACGAGCCACCATCCATAAGCGCTCAGTAGGATGCCACGTAGGGTATCTCCCTGGAAAAGGGAATCGCGTATTTTTTGCAACTTAGCTATTTCCTCTTCGGAGGCTCCCTTCTTCTTTGCCTCGTTGATCACAGTTCCCATCTCCTGGAACGTCTTCCCATCAGCAGAAGCCAACATATGTTGCCAGATGTAATTATCTGCGTAAGCCTTGGCCTGCGGTCCTGTGGTGAGGTCTTGGCCGATCCACTGGGTTAGGATTTCTCTGGACTTTTGGTCCTTGAGCTTGTCTATACCTTCTTGTGTAGGCATGGTGATTTTTTCTTGGACTAGCTGCTCGCGCACAAAACCATGTGCGTATGTGCCGCCGAAGATGGCGGCAGCTCCGACGACAATGAGAACGATAGAAAAAACTCGGCTTAGCGCTCCGTAGATGACTTTATTGCCCATGGTGTTTGAGAGAAACCTTCCTAAAAGATATGGCGGTGGGACATCAGAAATTGGTGACGTACCACATACTTTTCAACCTTAAAATTAACATTGAAATTCTTGAGTATTGAATTTTAACAGATGTGATAGACAACTCACTTGCGTAATTTTTGCAGTAAAGAGTGGGACGTCAGGTGGCAACATGCATTGCTGATATGGTTTTTCCCATGGAACTGGATTTTGATCAGCCTTTTAGCGAAAGAACCCCCCGAGTAATCAACGCCGCTAAGCTTCTACGCACCGCAGGAAGAAAAAAGGCAGATCGGTTCCTAGCAGAGGGGGAGAACAGCGTCGAAGCAGCCGTAAGCACGGGAGCAGCTACTGACGTATTTGTAACGGAAACAGCAGCGCAAAAATTTGTTGATGTGATCACTGCTGCCAAGCATATGGGAATATATGTCCATCCGATTACCGATCGCGCTGCCAAAAGTTTGTCGGATACGGTAAATACCACTGGAATTTTTGCGGTATGCCGACCTGTCCTATGGGATATTAAGTCTGCGTTGAAAGGACAGCCGCGTTTAGTGTGTGTCCCCGTAGAGACATCGGAGCCAGGTAACGCCGGAACTCTTATTCGCGTAGCAGATGCAATGGGAGCCGACTGCATCATTTTTGCTGGGAACACGGTGGATCCACAAGGGCCTAAGGCAGTGAGATCGAGTGCTGGCTCTCTTTTTCACATACCGGTAGTACGTGAACCTAATCTGCAGAGGGTTTGGGATTCCCTCAAAGCCCGGGGGCTGAAGATACTTGCTACCACTGCACAAGGGGAAATAAGCCTGGATAATGCGGGGGACGTGCTTTCCCATCCGACTGCTTGGCTTATGGGCAATGAGGCACACGGCCTAGAAGAATCTCTCATGGAGAAGGCCGACCATCGTGTGTGTATTCCTATCCGGGGCAGAGCCGAATCGCTGAATCTGGCGACTGCCGCTTCAGTGTGCCTTTATGAGTCTTCAAAGACCCTCCTTTCGGACCAAAACCACCTGTAGATAAGCTGAATGCGCTAGATGGAGGGATCAGGAAGGAACCTCATAGTAGGAGGGGCTTGCGACTCGCTTGCCCTGACTCATTTTCTCCATTCCCAGTGTGGGTATGATGTGAGGGTTACTCGAAAGACTATGGACCCAACAGAGGAGCGCTGAGTGTCTGATCAACCGGATAATTCGTCGGTGGACTTAACCGAAGAAGGCTTGAATGTCGCTGCGGAAGCGGCTATTGAGGCTTTTACCACTGCTCAGACCTTGGAGGACTTGGCTGAGGCGCGTCGAGCTCACCTTGGTGACTCTGCGCCGATTCCACAAGCACGTCGTGCTTTGGGATCGATTGCAAAAGAAAAACGAAAAGAAGCGGGCCGATTAGTTAACATGGCCCGGGGACGCGTGGAAAAGCGTTATTCCGAAGCCAAGGTTGTTCTGGAAGAAAAGCGGAATGCAGAAGTACTAAAAGCTGAACGCGTAGACGTCACAGTGCCTACTACTCGTCGACAACTCGGTGCCTTGCATCCGATCACAGAGCTCAGCGAAACTATTGCTGACATTTTTGTGGGAATGGGCTATGAAGTCGCAGAAGGGCCAGAAGTAGAGGCAGAGTATTTTAACTTTGATTCTCTTAACTTCATCCCCGACCATCCGGCTCGTACACTGCAGGATACTTTCCACGTGGGGGAACCAGGGTCCGGTCAAGTACTACGTACTCATACCTCACCGGTACAGATGCGGACGATGCTCTCTCGCGATGTTCCGGTGTATGTTGTATGCCCGGGTAGAGTGTTCCGAACTGATGAGCTTGACGCTACCCATACACCAGTGTTCCACCAGATCGAAGGCCTGGCGGTAGATAAAGGTCTAACGATGGCACATCTCAAAGGCACCCTGGATCATTTGGCTAAGACTCTCTTTGGCGCAGAAACAAAAACGCGTATGAGGACTAACTATTTCCCGTTTACTGAGCCTTCCGCAGAGGTTGATGTCTGGTTCCCCAATAAAAAAGGCGGAGCTGGGTGGATTGAATGGGGCGGCTGTGGAATGGTCAACCCCAACGTCCTTAGAGCAGCTGGAATCGACCCAGAAATTTATAACGGTTTCGCATTTGGCATGGGACTTGAAAGAACACTTCAGTTTAGAAATGGATTGAGTGATATGCGTGACATGGTGGAAGGCGATGTGCGCTTCACTCTTCCTTTTGGTGTCCAAGCGTAGAACCCGAGCACCGAGAATCTTTCAAGACAAAACAGGAGTTAGTTTTACATGCTTATCTCGCAAAACTGGGTAACTAGATTGCTGGGACATTCCAATAAGGGATGGTCCGTGACCCCGGAAGAACTAGACGCAGGCTATGTTCGCGTTGGGTTTGAGACCGAAGGCTATAAAAAGATCGCGGAGACAACCGGGCCATTGGTGCTTGGGCGGGTGGAGACGATCGAGGAGCTTACAGGCTTTAAAAAACCCATCCGTCATTGCCACGTAAATGTGGGCAATGCTAATGGGACGGGTGATCTTCAGTCCATCGTATGCGGCGCACGTAATTTCAGTGAGGGTGACCTCGTGGTGGTTTCTCTACCAGGTGCAGTTTTGCCTGGTAATTTTGCCATCTCTGCCCGAGAAACGTATGGGCGGATGTCGGCTGGAATGATTTGTTCGGCAGCTGAATTAGGTCTTGCAGACAAACAGAATTCGGGGATTATTACCTTGCCAGAAGGCACGGGAACCCCCGGCGATGACGCCCGCGGCATCCTAGGTTTAGAAGATACTATTTTTGACGTTAATGTCACGCCAGATCGCGGATATGCGCTTTCTGCAAGAGGTTTGACCCGAGAATTAGCCTCTGCTTTTAACCTTGAATACGCTGACCCTGCTGTAGACCTTAAAGTTGCCGGCATTGATGTTTCCGCAGTGCCTACAGCAACTAATCAGTCGCTTTCGGTTGATCTCAGGCCTGAAACTAAAGCAGTACGCTTTGGTCTGCGTAAAGTAACAGGAATTGATCCCACCGCAGAATCCCCATTCTGGTTGCAGCGCGAGCTCATGTTGTCTGGGCAGCGACCAGTCAATCCTGCTACTGACGTTACCAACTACGTTATGTTGCTCTTGGGGCAGCCTATGCATGCCTTTGATGCGGATGCGATTACTGGTGATCTTGTCGTACGTTGTGCTCATGCCGGCGAACAGCTGGAAACTCTCGATCATGTCAAACGGACGCTCATGGCAGAAGACGTAGTGATCGCAGACGCCGTTGGAGTCCAATCTCTTGCAGGCGTAATGGGCGGAAATATTTCAGAGATTTCCGAGACGACTACAAACGTATACTTTGAGGCAGCTAACTGGGACCCGATTACGATTGCTCGGACCTCGCGCAGGCATAAGCTAAGCACGGAAGCTTCTCGACGTTTTGAGCGCGGTGTTGACCCCACGTTAGTGGAAGTAGCGCTCGACGCCGCGTGTGCACTGTTGGTATCGATTGCAGGCGGAATGATCGAACCAGAGCGCACCCTGATCGGCGAAGTTTCTGCTATGACAAAGGTACGTATGCTTGCTCATCGCCCGGCAGCAATTGCGGGCGTGGATTATTCTCCTGAAACTGTCGTTTCTCGTTTGGAAGAGGTCGGCTGTTTTGTGGAGCGCGAAGAAGACGAGCTTATCGTGACACCGCCGATGTGGCGTCATGATATTACGATGGCTGCAGATCTGGTGGAAGAAGTCTTGCGCTTGGAAGGTCTAGAGCATATTCCTTCTATTGTTCCTCCTGCACCCGTGGGTGCCGGGTTAAGTCCTGCGCAGAAGCGTCGTCGCGCTATAGGGCACTCCCTGGCGTATAACGGATATGCGGAGATTCTTCCTACTCCTTTTATTAAGAGCGATACGTTCGATCTGTGGGGATTGCCTGTAGACGATGCGCGTAGGAATGTAGTTAAGGTGCAAAATCCGTTGGATTCTGATTATGCAATCCTTGCCACCACGTTATTGCCTTCCATGCTGGAAGCGGTTGCGCGTAACGTATCTCGGGGTCAGCATTCTGTGAGCCTTTTTGGACTGCAACAGGTTGCCTTTAACCGAGGCCAGGGGGTTTCGCCGATACTTGATGTGCGTACACGACCCCGTGCGGAAGACGTACAGGAACTTTTACAGTCTCTTCCATACCAGCCACTGCATGTAGCTACCGTTGCCACTGGCCAGATTGAGAATGAGGGTCCGTGGGGGCAGGGTCGTGACTACACATATGCTGATTCTCTGGAATCCGCACGGACAGTGGCACGGGCAGCCGGAGTGGAGCTTGAGGTCTCCAACGCAGACTATCTTCCATGGCATCCTGGTCGTTGCGCAGAGCTACGCGTTGGAGATGCAGTTGTAGGCTATGCGGGCGAGCTGCATCCGCAGATCCTAGATCGTTTGGGCTTACCACCACGTACCTGTGCGATGGAACTCGATATCACTGCAATACCGTTTGATAATGATTTCCCTGCTCCAGTATTGTCCGCTTTCCCAACCCTGCATCAAGATTTGGCTCTTGTTGTAGATGAAGACGTGCCGGCCGAGTCAGTACGGAAGGTAATTGTGGAAGCTGCGGGCGAGCTTTTGGAAAAAGTAGAGCTTTTCGACGTCTACCGCTCTGATAGCCTCGGAGAGAATAAAAAGTCCCTGGCTTTCTCCTTGGTTTTCCGAGCTCAAGACCGCACTCTTACTGACGAGGAATGCTCCGAAGGTCGCCTCGCAGCAGTTGAAGCCGCCAAACAAATATTTGGCGCGACTATGCGCGCTTAACCAAAGAGCTCGATCTAACGCGTCACACGTATCCAAGAACTGGATGTGTGGCGCGTTTGCGCTTTCTGGATAGGGGTATTGGGGAAATATTCTCGGAATACTTACGCGTTACGGAATACTATGTATATAGTAGGGGCATGACAATCACGGTAGCAGTAGCGGGGGCAAGCGGATATGCAGGCGGAGAGATTCTCCGCCTTTTGCTTAATCATCCTCGTTACGTGAGTGGGGAACTGAAAATAGGCGCACTAACTGGATCATCTACTGCTGGAGAGCGCCTGGGCGTACTCATGCCTCACCTACCGGAGCTCGCGAGTCGGATAGTGCAGCCAACTACTCCGGAGCATCTTGCTGGTCATGACGTGGTTTTTTTGGCTTTACCTCATGGGCATTCCGCGAAAATAGCTAGAGAATGTGAGGATTCCTGCATAGTTATTGATTGCGCTGCAGATTTTCGCTTGCAACATCAAGATGACTGGGACCACTATTATGGGGAAAAATACGCAGGATCTTGGCCGTATGGAATTCCTGAGATGCCGGGGCATCGTGAACAAATCCGGAGTGCGCGTAGGATAGCCGTGCCTGGGTGTTTCCCCACAGGCGCCACGTTGGCGTTATGGCCAGCTATAAAAATGGGCCTTGTCAGGCCGGATATATCTATTGTTTCTGTCACGGGGGTCTCAGGAGGCGGGAAAAAACCCGTTGTGGGGCTGCTAGGCGCGGAGACAATGGGCTCGTTGCGCGCATATAACGTTGCGGGTAGCCATAGGCATACTCCGGAAATAGTGCAAAATTTGTCAGAATATTCGCGGTCACCGGTCTCCATTAGTTTCACTCCCATCCTGGCGCCATTACCTCGGGGGATTCTCACCACTGCGGTAGCACCGATTGCGCCAGGGGTTTCTCAGACCGATGCCTATAACGCATACATCAGTTGCTATGCGGCGGAGCCCTTTGTACAGGTGCTTCCTCCTGGGATGCAACCTCAGACCCAATCGGTTGTTGGTTCTAACATGTGTCATCTCCAAGTAGCGTTGGATTCCGAAGCGGAAAAATTAATCATTACGTCGGCAATCGATAATCTGACAAAAGGAACAGGCGGTGCTGCGGTGCAATGCATGAATATTGTTTTGGGTTGGGAAGAAACTTCGGGGCTTCCGCGTACTGGGATTGCGCCATAGGACGAACAACATAGCGATTCACAGGGAGAGAAGAAAAGGAGGCACTGCCATGAGTACCAATGGCATCACCGCCGTTAAAGGTTTTTTGGCTGCCGCAACAACTGCAGGAATTAAGCCTTCAGGTAATAAGGATATGGCGTTGGTGGTCAACCAAGGACCAGAGTATGTAGCAGCTGGAGTTTTCACTAGGAATAAAATTGTGGCAGCTCCTGTGAAACTGAGCAAGAAGTCCATGAGCGATGGAACTTTGAAAGCTATCGTCTTTAACTCCGGCAACGCTAATGCCTGCAACGGTATACAAGGTGAGCAGGACGCGCAGACTATCGTGGACGCAGTAGCACGTTCGCTTTCGTTTAAAGCTAATGACGTTGCTGCTTGCTCTACAGGGTTGATCGGAGAACCTTTGCCCGTCGAAAAGCTACTGGCGGTGACTCCTGTGCTTGTCAACGGTCTAGGTGACCATGGCGAACAAGCAGCAGAAGCAATTATGACTACGGACACCGTAAGTAAACAAGCAGTGCATAAAGAATCCGGGTGGTCAGTAGGCGCAATGGGCAAAGGCGTAGGCATGATGGCGCCCTCGTTAGCCACGATGCTGGTATGCATTACTACTGATGCCTCTGTCTCCGCAGAAGCTGCACAATCTGCACTAGAAAAAGCTGCGGCGCAGACTTTTAACACACTCGATATCGATGGTTCTACTTCTACCAATGACACCGTGCTACTCATGGCAAATGGTGCTTCGGGTATAACTCCTGACGTAGAAGCTTTTGAGACTGCGGTATATGCAGTGTGTGCTGATATAGCTGATCAGCTGCAATCGGATGCGGAAGGAGTGACTAAGAGGGTCCGCATTACGGTGACTGGTGCTTCCAACGATGAACAAGCACTTCAAGCCGCGCGCACCTTGGGCCGGGACAACCTGTTTAAATGCGCGATGTTTGGATCGGATCCAAACTGGGGGAGAGTCCTTGCAGCCATCGGGATGGCAGAGGCAGATATGGATCCGGATAATATATCAGTTTATTTTAATGAACATCCTGTGTGTCTTGCATCGACAGGAACACCTTATGCTCGAGAAGTGGATTTAAGTGGGATCGATATCGATGTTCGCGTCGACTTAGGCACAGGTAAAACAGGAAAAGCCTTTATTAGAACAACGGATTTGTCCCATTCATATGTGGAAATCAACTCTGCTTACTCCTCCTAGCGTATGCGGAACAACGTGAGAATCGCGATCTGCGCTAGCCGCCAAACCCGAGAAAGCTATTTCCTATGACAGATATGCTTGACCATCTCAGCGCACAAGATAGAGCTACGGTGTTAGCTGAGGCCTTGCCATGGTTGCAACATTTCCATAACAAGATTGTGGTTGTGAAATACGGTGGCAACGCTATGGTGGATGATTCCTTAAAAGCTGCATTTGCTGCAGACATGGTCTTCCTACGTACTGTTGGGGCAAAGCCCGTTGTGGTGCATGGTGGAGGACCACAAATCTCCTTAATGCTGAATAAATTGGGGTTAGAGGGAGAGTTTAAGGGAGGATTTCGGGTTACCACTCCTGAAATTATGGAGGTGGTACGGATGGTGCTCTTTGGCCAGGTGGGACGAGACCTTGTAGGTTTGATCAATTCCCATGGTCCCTATGCGGTTGGTACATCAGGCGAGGATGCGGGCTTGTTTCAAGCAGAAAAACGGCTTGTAACAGTGGGCGGAAAAGCTACTGATATTGGCTTAGTAGGGGATATTACGGCTGTTAATCCTGCCAGTCTGATGGACATCATCGAGGCTGGAAGAATACCTGTAGTATCCACGATTGCCCCCGGTGATGACGGCGAAATATACAACGTTAATGCGGATACAGCCGCAGGGGCCCTGGCCTCAGCTATAGGGGCGGAACGACTACTTATTCTCACCAATGTAGAAGGTCTTTACACAGATTGGCCGAATCAAGAGTCTCTTGTTTCCAAAATTAGCGTAGCGGAGCTACGCACGATTATGCCTGCACTAGATTCCGGAATGATTCCGAAAATGGAAAGTTGTCTTAATGCCGTTATAAAAGGTGTACCCGCAGCGCATGTAATTGATGGACGTACTCCGCATGCAGTTCTCCTGGAACTTTTGACCTCTGGTGGTATCGGCACGATGGTAACTCAGGACGCAGCAACCCCGGAAGCAACAATTTTTAGGCACTCTCAAGGCGGGAAATAATGCAGAAAGAAAATACACGTCACGCCGAAAAGCACGCTGAGTACCACTCGGCACAAGCAAAATGGCCCGACGTTTTGATGAACACCTATGGGACTCCAACGTTGGAACTCGTCGATGGCGATGGGGCGATAGTTGTTGATTCTTTAGGCAGAGAACACATTGATCTTCTTGCTGGAATCGCTGTGAATTCCTTGGGATATGGGCATCCGGCTATCACAGAGGCTGTAACAGCACAGGTTCAGAGTTTTTCTCATGTTTCTAACCTTTTTGCCTCTGCACCTGTGGTGAATGCTGCAGAAAAAATCATTCAGCGTTTTAGCCAGTATCAGCCGCATTCGGAAGCCGTAGCTTCTGACTCACGAGTATTCTTTTGTAACTCGGGAACGGAAGCAAACGAGGCTGCGTTTAAGCTTGCCCGGCTGAGTGGTCGAAGTCGAATTCTTGCAGCACAGCATGGTTTTCATGGAAGAACGATGGGAGCACTGGCTCTAACTGGACAGCCAGAAAAACAACTTCCCTTCGAACCATTGCCTGCTGGCGTCGAGTTCTATCCTTATGGGGATGTTGATTACCTGCGCAAACTTGTTGATGTAAATCCTCAAAATGTAGCGGCAATTTTTCTAGAGCCGATCCAGGGAGAAACAGGTGTAATTCCAGCTCCTAGTGGATTTTTGCAAGAAGTTCGGTCTCTTTGTACCAACAACGGCATCTTGATGGTCGTCGATGAGGTTCAGACTGGTGTTGGCCGCACCGGGGACTTCTTTGCATTTCAGCACGAAGGGGTGCTGCCTGATGTGGTTACCATGGCAAAAGGATTGGGCGGGGGATTGCCTATTGGAGCATGCGTGGCTCATGGCAAAGCAAAGGATCTATTCGTGCCGGGGACACACGGAACTACTTTCGGCGGAAATCCTGTTGCCTGCGCGGCAGCGGGGGCAGTGCTGAGTGTGATAGAGGAGGATTTTGTTACTAACGTCCGTGTTAAAGGAAAGCTTTTAAAAGACAAGCTGTCAGACTTGAAATTTGTTGATCATGTGCGCGGCCGAGGTCTCATGCTGGGAGTGGTGCTTAAACAGCCTGTAGCAAAAGTTGCTGCACAACGGGCTGCAGAGTTTGGCCTGATTCTCAATGCTCCATCGGAATTCGTACTGAGAATCACGCCGCCGTTAGTTATTACAGATGAACAAATCGCGGATGCGGTCGATCGGATAGAACGCCTACTCGATTTCTTAACGACGCCTACTCAATGAAGGGATCTTGAATACTAATGAATACGAGTACAGCCTTTTCCTCCTTTGACGCTGCAGGATCTGGGAAGGCATTAGCCAGGCATTTCTTGGCAGATGATGATCTCACACCTTTAGAACAATGCGAAGTATTAGAACTGGCTGCGGAGTTAAAGAAGCACCCGTATTCTTTAACTCCGTTGGAAGGACCACAGTCGGTTGCGGTCTTATTTGACAAGACCTCCACGCGGACGCGATTTTCTTTTGACGCAGGAATCGCACAGCTAGGTGGCAATGCGATTGTTGTAGACACAAATGCCTCTCAGATGGGCAAAGGGGAAACGTATCAAGATACCGGAGCAGTCCTTTCCCGGTTTGTATCGGCCATTGTATGGCGCACGTTTGCTCATTCTAACCTCATGGAAATGGCTCAGACTGCTACTGTGCCCATTATTAACGCTTTGTCTGATGATCTTCACCCCTGCCAAATTTTGGCAGATCTCCAAACCTGTATCGAGCACCTTTGCGCAGAAGAAGGGCCGAAGGGATTGCGCGGGAAAAAAGCTGTCTATTTGGGGGACGGCAGCAATAATATGGCGAACTCTTATATTATCGGTTTTGCCACAGCGGGTATAAATATAAGCATCATTGCTCCAACGGATTTTCATCCTAAGGAAGAATTTGTAGCCCGAGCACAAAGACGTGCTGAGCAAACCGGAGCAATGGTCACCGTAACTGATGATCTTAATGAAGCATCAGGAGCGCATATAGTGATTACAGATACATGGGTGTCTATGGGGATGGAGAAAGACGGTATTGATCGTCGAACCCCCTTTATCCCTTATCAAGTTAATGATGCCATTATGGATCGTACTGATGAGAACGCTATATTTCTTCATTGTCTTCCTGCGTATCGGGGAAATGAAGTTACTGCTTCTGTTATCGATGGCCCGCAGTCTGTGGTCTTCGATGAGGCGGAAAATCGTCTACACGCGCAGAAAGCACTTATGTCTTGGCTGCTGGAACACCAGCCGACAGCCTAGGACAGAAGCTTAAAAGCGATATCAAAGAGTTCGGCGCCCCTCATAACTCTAGGGGAGCGAAGAGAAAGTTGTGAGGAAGAATCCATGAGCACTAGCCCGATTACGCGAACGGTTCGGCAAGCCTTGATTCTTGATTTGCTCGAACAAAACCAAGTATCGAGTCAAATGCAATTGTCCGATTTGCTTAAGGCAAAAGGCGTTGAAATCACCCAAGGGACGCTATCTCGTGACCTAGATGAGCTCGGGGCAAAAAAGGTTCGTCCTGAGGGTGGGCGTGCGTTTTATGCGGTGGGTGCTGCAGATGAGGTAGCAGTGCCGTCGACGGTAGGCACTCGGGAGAAGCTGCGCAAGATGCTTGACGACTTGCTCGTTTCTGTCGACCATTCCGGCAACATCGCCGTATTACGTACCCCACCTGGGGGTGCCCCGTTCTTGGCTTCCTTTATCGACCGTGTGGGAATGGAAGAGGTAGTTGGGACTATTGCTGGCGACGATACCGTTTTTGTGCTTGCTCGAGATCCAATGACTGGTCAGGAACTTGGAGAATTCCTTAGCCAAAGGCGCTCAGGGAACTAATCTGCATATTTTTCAATCGACTTTATAGGCGCAAAAGCATTGAAACAGTTTCTTGGAGCGCAGGTGTGCTGGCACCTTTCCTTGGGGCAGGAAACCTCGCTTCGCAATTTATGGGGATGAGTGCATAAACTATCTAGAGAAGAACTCATATATGTAGAACAATCAAACTTATGGATAAAGTTGGTGGCGTTAAGTCTGCATCTTTTTCATAAAATCTGCATATTGGTCAAAATTTAATTCATATTCAATTCAGTTGAGATTTTTAAGGGGCAAACATGACCAATCGTGTCGTTCTGGCGTACTCCGGTGGACTTGATACTTCTGTGGCTATTCCTTACCTGGCAAAAATGACAGGAGGCGAAGTCGTTGCGGTTTCCCTTGACCTAGGGCAAGGCGGAGAGGATATGGAGTCTGTACGGCAGCGCGCGCTCGACTGTGGTGCGGTTGAATCCATAGTGATCGATGCTAAAGATGAGTTTGCTAATGATTATTGTTTGCCCACGATCAAAGCAAACGGCATGTATATGAAGCAGTATCCGTTGGTTTCTGCTATCTCACGTCCGTTGATTGTAAAACACCTGGTAGAAGCTGCTAAGCAACATGGTGGTACGCACGTTTCACATGGTTGTACTGGTAAGGGAAATGACCAGGTCCGGTTCGAGGTTGGTTTCCGCAATCTGGCACCAGAGCTAGAGATTATTGCCCCTGCACGTGATTATGCGTGGACGCGCGATAAGGCCATCGCGTTTGCGGAGGAAATTAATCTTCCTATTGAACAATCAAAAAAGTCACCGTTCTCTATTGACCAGAACGTGTGGGGGCGGGCTGTGGAGACGGGCTTCCTGGAAGATCTGTGGAATCCTCCGACAAAGGATCTGTACTCCTATACAGAAGATCCTGCGTTAGGTAATGCCCCCGATGAACTGATTGTCACTTTCGAGGCCGGTGCTCCTGTAGCCATCGATGGTCGCAAGGTTACAGTTCTGCAAGCGATTGAAGAGCTTAATCGTCGTGCAGGTGCCCAGGGGATTGGACGACTGGACATGGTCGAAGATCGTCTTGTCGGTATTAAATCTCGCGAGGTCTACGAGGCTCCGGGGGCGATTGCCTTGATCACTGCTCACCAGGCCATGGAAGACGTCACCCTTGAGCGTGAAGTAGCCCGCTATAAGCGCGGTATAGACGCCCGTTGGTCCGAGGAAGTATACGACGGCCTATGGTACGCGCCACTGAAGCGTTCGCTCGATGCTTTTGTGGACTCCACCCAAGAACATGTTTCCGGAGATATCCGCATGGTGCTTCATGCTGGAAAGATTATTGTTAATGGCCGCCGCTCTGCTCACTCACTTTATGATTTTGACTTAGCAACTTATGACACCGGCGATACGTTTGATCAGACTCTGGCTAAGGGGTTTGTCGAGCTACACGGTTTGTCTTCCAAGATCTCAAATCGTCGTGACCGCGAGGCTCGCTAACGTGAACAAGCATGGAACAAATGAAGGTGCGCTGTGGGGAGGAAGGTTTTCCGGCGGCCCTAGTGAGGCGATGTTTGCCCTGAGCGTGTCCACTCATTTTGACTGGGTTCTTGCTCCCTATGATGTTCTTGCATCCAAGGCTCATGCCAAGGTCTTGTACCAAGCAGGGCTTCTTAGCAAGTCGGATTTAGAGACTATGCTCTCTGGACTCGATCAGCTAGGCAAAGATGTATCAGATGGATCCTTTGTCCCTTTGCCCAGTGATGAAGACGTACATGGCGCAATGGAACGTGGTCTCATCGATCGCGTTGGTCCCGAAATCGGCGGGCGTTTGCGTGCAGGGCGCTCGAGGAATGATCAGGTTGCGACGCTCTTCCGTATGTGGGTGAGGGACGCGGTACGCGGTATTGCTCTGGGGGTTACCGAGCTTGTCGACGCCCTCGTGCGTCAAGCGGACGCGCATCCGGAAGCGATCATGCCGGGAAAGACCCATTCCCAAGCTGCTCAGCCGGTTTTGTTAGCGCATCAGTTGCTAGCGCATGCACAGCCATTACTGCGTGATATAAGTCGAATTCAAGACTTGGATAAGCGCTTAGCGGTATCGCCATATGGTTCAGGAGCACTCGCAGGCTCCTCGTTAAAGCTTAATCCTGAGGCGATTGCAGAAGAACTGGGTTTTGATTCCGCGTCAGAGAATTCGATTGACGCTACCTCTTCTCGTGATTTTGCGTCCGAGACGGCCTTCGTCTTGGCTCAGATCGCGGTTGATATGTCGCGTCTTGCTGAGGAAATTATTTATTGGTGTACACCGGAATACGGTTATGTCACGCTGTCTGATGCATGGTCAACCGGAAGCTCGATCATGCCACAGAAGAAAAACCCTGATGTGGCGGAGCTGACTAGAGGAAAGACTGGTCGTCTAATCGGCAACCTTGCTGGACTCATGGCAACCCTTAAAGCTCAGCCTTTGGCATACAACCGTGACCTTCAAGAGGACAAAGAGCCTATTGTCGATTCGGTTTCACAGCTGAATTTATTGTTGCCGGCAATGACTGGTCTAGTCTCAACCCTTGAATTCCATGAAGAGCGTATGGCTGAGCTTGCACCCGCTGGTTATACTCTAGCTACAGACCTAGCTGAGTGGATGGTCCGTGAAGGGGTGCCGTTTAGAGAGGCCCATGAGGCTTCTGGGTCATGCGTGCGGCTCGCAGAACGCCGTGGAGTGGGACTCGATGAGCTTACAGATGAGGAGTTTGCTAGCGTCAATTCGCGTTTGACGCCTGCAGTTCGAGATGTATTAACAGTAGAAGGTGCCGTCGCTTCGCGCACAACGCGTGGAGGTACTGCAGGGGTACAGGTATTCGAACAGCGGAAGCGTGTTGAACTAGCCTCTGAAGAGTTCCGTCGTTGGGCTGAAACTCCTGTCCGTCAGTAAAAGAGCTACGCAGAAAAGTCCCGATTCCTATCCTTCTGTCTAACTAGGCGTCGGGGCTTTGGCCTTATCCATCGGTTAAGCATCGAGTTGATACATTGATGTTGTACGCTAGAAAACCATGAGTATTGATCCCCAACTGCTAGAAGTTCTCGCGTGTCCTCGAGACAAAGGGCCGTTGCGCTATCTGGAGCAGGACAATGTCTTGGTTAACGATCGCCTCGGCATTGCCTACCGAATTGAAGACAATATTCCAGTAATGCTTGAAAATGAAGCGATTACTTGGCCCCAGGGGAAAACGCACTAGTTTTCCGTTTATTTCCAAATACTCACACAACCGAGGAATCTATCTACATGTCCCAGCATGGCAATATCGTTGATGAACTCCTGTGGCGCGGTTTAATTAACGATTCCACAGACATTGATGCGCTTAGAGAAGCATGCGAACAGCCCATTACTCTTTACTGTGGCTTTGACCCCACCGGAGATTCTCTACATGCAGGTCATTTAGTTCCTATGGTTATGCTGCGTCGTTTTCAGCAGTTTGGGCATAGGCCGCTGACTCTCGCTGGCGGAGCCACAGGCATGATTGGAGACCCACGTGAAGTGGGAGAGCGCGTCATGCTTACAGAAGATAAGGTCGCGCAGAATCTTGAAGCAATCAAAGGACAGCTTCGGCGATTTGTGTCTTTTGAATCCGGCCAGAACAACGATGCAATCATGGTCAATAATGCTGACTGGACCGCGGGAATGTCAGTGATTGAATTCTTGCGTGATGTAGGAAAGAACTTTTCACTGAATACGATGCTTGATCGTGAGACAGTAAAGCGTCGTCTAGCTAGCGATGGCATCTCTTACACGGAATTTTCTTACATGCTTTTGCAGTCGAATGACTTTGTTCACCTGCGCAAAAAGTACGATTGCATTCTGCAAATTGGTGGCGGAGATCAGTGGGGCAACATTATCTCCGGGGTTGACTTAAACCGGCGCGTTGACGGCACCAAAGTCCATGCTTTGACGGTTCCATTGGTAACTGATGCGCAAGGGCAAAAATTTGGTAAATCTACTGGTGGGGGAAAGCTATGGCTCGACCCCGAGCAGACTAGCCCTTACTCTTGGTACCAGTATTTCCTCAACGCCGGAGACACTGTTGTTATTAACTACCTCAAGTGGTTTACGTTCCTAACGGAATCTGAGATTGCGGAGTTGGAAGTTCAGGTAGCCGAGGCTCCTCATAAGCGTGAGGCTCAGCGGAGACTCGCTAGAGAGATGACAACGCTTGTCCATGGAGAAGCCGCTACTAAGGCTGTGGAATTAGCTGCTCAAGCGCTCTTTGGGAAGGCTTCACTCGAAGATCTTGATGAGCAAACATTGATTGGAGCAGTTTCTGAAACTCCAGTTGCAGAGGTCGAAGAAGGTGAGCCTCGGACAATCGTTGATTTGCTCGTTGCTGCAGGCCTTGCGGATTCCAAAGGTGCTGCTCGGCGTGCAGTGAAAGAGGGCGGCGCGTACGTAAACAATGTTCGCATTAGCGACGAAACATGGCAACCATCCGAGGAAGATCTGCTTCATGGATCATGGGTTGTTTTACGTAAAGGTAAAAAGAACTTTGCAGGTGTTCGGTTTAACGCTTAGCTATTAAAAGGGCCTTAAGAAGAAATTCTTCTTAAGGCCCTTTTGCGTGTTTTATTCCCAGGGCGGGGAGGTCGAATCTCGTTATGTCTTATGAATTTTTGCGACGAAATGCCGAAAATCGGCCCTAGGAGGCAATCTGCAAAATGCTTTGCGATTGAGTCGTGTTAAAAAATGCTTTTTCACCTGGGGATTTGTGTGTTGTGTTGAGGGTGTGTAACTTTATGTGAGTCGCCGCGACCGACAGCGCCCCTCACAGAGGCAAACACCACACAGTGGTTGTTGATTAGTGAGTGTAAGGCGAGAGGAAAACGAGCAGGCGATAAACAAAAATTATTCTTACATTCAGTACATGCTGGCTTTGTGGTTGGTGTGTGTGGGTGTGGGTGTGTTGTTTGAGAACTCAATAGTGTGCCAATGTACTTATAATATTTTTTATGGTTGACATGGCGGTAGCTACGTTGTGTAGTGGCAGCAATATGTTTTGTTACATGGTTGTGTGATGATCACGATGGTGCAGTATCGACCGGCAAGTGTGGCTTGCTTGTAAAAGATTGTGCTGTTTGTGGAAAAAATGTTGTTGACATGAGGCGTTGTTATGGTGCTGATGCGTGCATGATGTTGTGTTGTGTGGGTGTTGGTGGCTGTGGAAACGTGTGATGCTTGTGCTGTGATGCTCTGGGTGTTGTGCTTGGGGTGTTGTGGTGTGGGTGTTGGGTGATTGTTGTGTTGTCTCGTCAAGGCATCGATGGTCACTGTTTTGTTGTACTTTTTTCATTGTTTTTTGTTGAATGATCAATGAAATGTTTTTTTTTGTTGGTTGTTTGTTTTTTGCCAGTTTTGGTTGGGCTTTTCACGAAGCCTGGTTGGTCTTTTATTGGACTGATTTTTTGTGGAGAGTTTGATCCTGGCTCAGGACGAACGCTGGCGGCGTGCTTAACACATGCAAGTCGAACGGAAAGGCCCCTTCGGGGGTGCTCGAGTGGCGAACGGGTGAGTAACACGTGGGTGATCTGCCTCGTACTCTGGGATAAGCCTGGGAAACTGGGTCTAATACTGGATAGGACCGCACTTTAGTGTGTGTGGTGGAAAGTTTTTTCGGTACGAGATGAGCCCGCGGCCTATCAGCTTGTTGGTGGGGTAATGGCCTACCAAGGCGTCGACGGGTAGCCGGCCTGAGAGGGTGGACGGCCACATTGGGACTGAGATACGGCCCAGACTCCTACGGGAGGCAGCAGTGGGGAATATTGCACAATGGGCGCAAGCCTGATGCAGCGACGCCGCGTGAGGGATGACGGCCTTCGGGTTGTAAACCTCTTTCGACAGGGACGAAGCTTTTTGTGACGGTACCTGTATAAGAAGCACCGGCTAACTACGTGCCAGCAGCCGCGGTAATACGTAGGGTGCGAGCGTTGTCCGGAATTACTGGGCGTAAAGAGCTCGTAGGTGGTTTGTCGCGTCGTCTGTGAAATTCCGGGGCTTAACTCCGGGCGTGCAGGCGATACGGGCATAACTTGAGTGCTGTAGGGGAGACTGGAATTCCTGGTGTAGCGGTGGAATGCGCAGATATCAGGAGGAACACCGATGGCGAAGGCAGGTCTCTGGGCAGTAACTGACGCTGAGGAGCGAAAGCATGGGGAGCGAACAGGATTAGATACCCTGGTAGTCCATGCCGTAAACGGTGGGCGCTAGGTGTGAGGGTCTTCCACGACTTTCGTGCCGTAGCTAACGCATTAAGCGCCCCGCCTGGGGAGTACGGCCGCAAGGCTAAAACTCAAAGGAATTGACGGGGGCCCGCACAAGCGGCGGAGCATGTGGATTAATTCGATGCAACGCGAAGAACCTTACCTGGGCTTGACATATACAAGATCGGCGTAGAGATACGTTTTCCCTTGTGGTTTGTATACAGGTGGTGCATGGTTGTCGTCAGCTCGTGTCGTGAGATGTTGGGTTAAGTCCCGCAACGAGCGCAACCCTTGTCTTATGTTGCCAGCACGTGATGGTGGGGACTCATGAGAGACTGCCGGGGTTAACTCGGAGGAAGGTGGGGATGACGTCAAATCATCATGCCCCTTATGTCCAGGGCTTCACACATGCTACAATGGTCGGTACAACGCGTTGCGAGCCTGTGAGGGTGAGCGAATCGCTGAAAGCCGGCCTCAGTTCGGATTGGGGTCTGCAACTCGACCCCATGAAGTCGGAGTCGCTAGTAATCGCAGATCAGCAACGCTGCGGTGAATACGTTCCCGGGCCTTGTACACACCGCCCGTCACGTCATGAAAGTTGGTAACACCCGAAGCCCATGGCCCAACCAGTTTCTGGGGGGAGTGGTCGAAGGTGGGATCGGCGATTGGGACGAAGTCGTAACAAGGTAGCCGTACCGGAAGGTGCGGCTGGATCACCTCCTTTCTAAGGAGTTTTTGTTTTTCAATGGGCACTGGTTGGTGTTTGTTGTTTATTTTTTTAATCCGGGTGGATCGGTGTTGTGTGTGATTGTGTGCTGCTAACAGTTGGTGGCTGTGCATGGTTGTGTGATGGTGTGTTGTTGTGTGTTGTGTTGATTGTGGGAAGTGTTGTTTGTTGTGTTGGCATGCTGTTGGGTGTCTGGGATGATGCACTGTGGTGTTGATTCTTGTGGCTGCTTGTTGTGCTGGTGGTGATCCTGTGTGGGTTGTTGTTGGTGTGGTGGGTGGTTGTGTTGTGTGAGAACTGTATAGTGGACGCGAGTAATAATCTTTATTCTTTTTAGTTCTTGGTATTTTTTGTTTGCATATTTGTGTGTTGTTTTTTAAGGGCACACGGTGGATGCCTTGGCATTATGAGCCGATGAAGGACGTGTAAGGCCGCGATAGGCCTCGGGGAGTTGCCAATAGAGCGTTGATCCGAGGGTGTCCGAATGGGGAAACCTGGCTGCAGTTATGTGTGGTTACCCTTCAGTGAATTCATAGCTGTTGTGGGGGTTTACGCGGGGAAGTGAAACATCTCAGTACCCGTAGGAGAAGAAAACAATTGTGATTCCGTTAGTAGTGGCGAACGAACGTGGATGAGGCTAAACCATGTGCGTGTGATACCTGGCAGGGGTTGCGTGTGTGGTGTTGTGGGGTGTGTGCGTGAAAAGGCTGCCATCTTTTTGCTGGTTTGTGCATGTGTTAGCGGAAGTGGTGTGGGAACGCCTGCCGTAGAAGGTGAGAGTCCTGTACGTGAAAGCATGTGTGCGCTGGTTGTGCATGTCCCCGAGTAGCAGCGGGCTCGTGGAATCTGCTGTGAATCTGCCGGGACCACCCGGTAAGCCTAAATACTTGTGATGACCGATAGCGGATGAGTACCGTGAGGGAATGGTGAAAAGTACCCCGGGAGGGGAGTGAAATAGTACCTGAAACCGTGTGCTTACAATCCGTCAGAGCCTTTTTTGTGGGGTGATGGCGTGCCTTTTGAAGAATGAGCCTGCGAGTCAGCGGCATGTCGCGAGGTTAACCTTTTGGTGGGTAGCCGTAGCGAAAGCGAATCCTAACGAGGGTGTTGTTAGTGGCATGTCCTGGACCCGAAGCGGGGTGATCTACCCATGGCCAGTGTGAAGCAGAGGTAAGACTTTGTGGAGGCGCGAACCCACTTAGGTTGAAAACTGAGGGGATGAGCTGTGGGTAGGGGTGAAAGGCCAATCAAACTCCGTGATAGCTGGTTCTCCCCGAAATGCATTTAGGTGCAGCGTTGCGTGTTTCTTGCTGGAGGTAGAGCTACTGGTTGGTTGAGCGGGACTACAATCTTAGCAATGTCAGCCAAACTCCGAATGCCGGTAATGTTATAGCGTGGCAGTGAGACTGCGGGGGATAAGCTCCGTTGGTCGAGAGGGAAACAGCCCAGATCGCCGGTTAAGGCCCCTAAGGGTGTACTAAGTGGAAAAGGATGTGGGATCGCGAAGACAGCCAGGAGGTTGGCTTAGAAGCAGCCATCCTTGAAAGAGTGCGTAATAGCTCACTGGTCGAGTGGTTCTGCGCCGACAATGTAGTGGGGCTCAAGTACACCGCCGAAGCCGCGGCAGTCAACTTTTTGTTGGTTGGGTAGGGGAGCGTCGTGCATGTGGTGAAGCATTTGGGTGACCGGGTGTGGAGTGTGTGCGAGTGAGAATGCAGGCATGAGTAACGAATGAAAAGTGGAAAACTTTTCCGCCGGATGACTAAGGGTTCCTGGGTTAAGCTAATCTTCCCAGGGTGAGTCGGGACCTAAGGCGAGGCCGACAGGCGTAGTCGATGGATAACCAGTTGATATTCTGGTACCCGTGGTGATGCGACAAGTGGTGAATCAGTGGTACTAACCGCCCATTAATTGCATGTGTTCATACTTTGTGTGGGTGTGTGTGGTTGTGCGTGGGACCTTCGTTGGTAGTAGCCAAGTGATGGGGTGACGCAGTGAGGTAGCCGAGCCACTTATTGGATTGTGGTGTAAGCGTGTGGCCCGTGGCATAGGTAAATCCGTGCTGCTTGTAAGGGTGAGGCGTGATGCGTACCCTTTTTTGGGGATGTTGGTGATCCTGTACTGTCGAGAAAAGCCTCTAGCGAGTGTCATTATGGCCCGTACCCTAAACCGACACAGGTGGTCAGGTAGAGAATACTAAGGCGATCGGGTGAACTGTGGTTAAGGAACTCGGCAAAATGCCCCCGTAACTTCGGGAGAAGGGGGACCATTGTTGGTGACAGACTGATGGAGCTGATGGTGGTCGCAGAGAATAGAGGGAAGCGACTGTTTATTAAAAACACAGGTCCGTGCGAAAACGTGGAAGTTGATGTATACGGACTGACGCCTGCCCGGTGCTGGAAGGTTAAGAGGACCTGTTAGATCTCTTTTGGGGGTCGAAGCGGAGAATTTAAGCCCCAGTAAACGGCGGTGGTAACTATAACCATCCTAAGGTAGCGAAATTCCTTGTCGGGTAAGTTCCGACCTGCACGAATGGCGTAACGACTTCCCTGCTGTCTCAACCACAGGCCCGGTGAAATTGCAGTACGAGTAAAGATGCTCGTTACGCGCGGCAGGACGAAAAGACCCCGGGACCTTCACTATAGCTTGGTATTGGTGTTTGGTTCGGTTTGTGTAGGATAGGTGGGAGACTGTGATACTGCGCCGCTAGGTGTGGTGGAGTCGCAAGTTGAAATACCACTCTGATCGGATTGAGCACCTTAACCTTGGCCCATGATCTGGGTTGGGGACAGTGCCTGGTGGGTAGTTTAACTGGGGCGGTTGCCTCCTAAAATGTAACGGAGGCGCCCAAAGGTTCCCTCAGCCTGGTTGGCAATCAGGTGGTGAGTGTAAGTGCACAAGGGAGCTTGACTGTGAGACTGACAGGTCGAGCAGGGACGAAAGTCGGGACTAGTGATCCGGCACCTACTTGTGGAAGTGGTGTCGCTCAACGGATAAAAGGTACCCCGGGGATAACAGGCTGATCTTCCCCAAGAGTCCATATCGACGGGATGGTTTGGCACCTCGATGTCGGCTCGTCGCATCCTGGGGCTGGAGTAGGTCCCAAGGGTTGGGCTGTTCGCCCATTAAAGCGGCACGCGAGCTGGGTTTAGAACGTCGTGAGACAGTTCGGTCTCTATCCGCCGTGCGCGTTGAAACTTGAAGAAGGCTGTCCCTAGTACGAGAGGACCGGGACGGACGTACCTCTAGTGTGCCAGTTGTCACGCCAGTGGCAGGGCTGGTTGGCTACGTACGGAAGGGATAACCGCTGAAAGCATCTAAGCGGGAAGCCTGTTTTAAGATGAGGTTTCTTTTGAGGTTCCCTCGAGACGAGGGGGTTGATAGGCCAGATCTGGAAGAGTGGTAACACTTGGAGGTGACTGGTACTAATTTACCGATAAACAACCATTTGTGTGTGGATGTGTTGTGCCTGGAGCGTTTGAAAAAAGAGTGTTTGTGTTGTTGCTTGTGTTCACTGTGCAGTGTCTGACATGACATGTGATGTGTTGTGTTGTATGGATGTGTTGGTGGTTATTGTGTCGGGGGTACGCCCGGTCCCTTTCCGAACCCGGAAGCTAAGCCCGATTGCGCTGATGGTACTGCACCTGGGAGGGTGTGGGAGAGTAGGTCGCCGCCAACCACAAAACTTGATAACAAAGAGTGGTTATATAGGGTGTGTGTTATGTAGGAGGAGGTTTTTCTTCTTCTACGTTACACACACCCTATTTCCGCATTTTAATAAAGGATTTTTATGGCTGATTCTCATTCCCGTGAAGGCCGCTCGCAACGCGGCTTTAAGTCTCGCGATGGCCGCCGTCAAGGTGGTGAACGGGAACGTCGTGGTGAGAGCTCGTGGGGTCGTAATGATCGACATGAGGGAAGCAATCGACGCCCTGGAAGCCAGAGTGACGGACGTCGAGAAAGCTACGGGCGACGCAGGGATGAGAACGATCGTAAGTCCGGGCGACCCTACGATAGAGATCGTAAGGAGCGTTTTGGCGATCGAGGTAAACGTTCTGAGGAACGCCGTGATGACCGTCGGCAACGCCCGAAGTGGGATGACGATAGAAGAGTCCCCCGCCAAGAAGACCGTCGTAAAGACTGGAAGACTGGTGAACGCCGCAGCGGAGAGCCTAAACGTGGTGGGCGCTCAGAATACCGGCGTGGAGACGGGGACCGTTCTTCTCGACCGTATAGCGAACGGAACGGGGAGCGTCGGCATTCGCAACGCGGCGGAGTTGATCGTAATAAACAACAGCGTGGGCCAATTCGACCAGGTTACCGTGAAGAGCGCATCAATAATCGTGTGAATGAGCCGGATCTGCCGGATGATATTGATGTGCGCGATCTGGATCCTATGGTGTTGCAAGACCTTAAGGTTTTAGCCAAAGATAATGCGAACGCAGTGGCTAAGCATATGATTATGGCGGCTACATGGATGGCAGATGATCCACAGCTTGCCTTGAATCATGCGCGTGCAGCAAAAGATCGTGCTGGACGCATAGCGGTTGTTCGAGAGACCTGTGGCATTGCCGCTTATCACGCCGGAGAGTGGAAAGAAGCTCTCGCTGAGTTGCGAGCTGCGCGTCGCATGAGTGGAGGCCCTGGACTCATAGCGGTTATGGCTGACTGTGAGAGAGGACTTGGTCGCCCGGAAAAAGCTATCGAGCTTGCTCGAGATGAAGACCCAGCATCATTGGACGTAGAGACTCGGATCGAACTTGCGATCGTAGTGGCAGGCGCACGTCTGGATTTAGACCAGCCTGATGCAGCAGTCGTTATTTTGCAGCGTGAGAATCCTGATGCTGCAGGGACCGGTCTGGGAGCAGTGCGCTTGTCTTACGCATATGCCAATGCGTTGCTAGCTGCAGGACGGGAATCGGATGCTAAAGAGTGGTTTGCAATCGCAGAAAAACAGGATGTGGATGGTTACACGGACGCGAGCGAACGTTTGGAGGAGCTCGCTTAACACCTAATTATTTGCTTCTATCAATGTGAACTAAGCTGGAGGGCATGTCTTTACTCCAGCATCATGATGCTCTGTTCTTTGACCTTGACGGAACCGTCTGGGAAGGAGGCAGGGCATTGCCTATGGCGGTAGAGGCGTTTGAAAAAAATACGCTGCCTGTAGCATTTATCACCAACAACGCGTCTCGTGGCCCTAGCGCTGTGGCCGAGATGCTTAGTCTAATCGGTATTGAGGCTGATCCCGAGGACGTGGTAACTTCAGCCCAAGCAGCAATCGACCTTGCCGCAGAGCACCTGCAGCCTGGCGATATCGTGTACGTGCTTGGAACCGATTCTTTTAAAGAACTAGCACGGAACGCTGGTTATACAGTGGCATTGTCTGCTGAAGAAAAACCACGTGCTGTATTCCATGGCCATAATCCTAAAACCGGGTGGGCAGAACTTTCTGAAGCCGCCATGTCTATCAGGAATGGCGCTCGCTACTTTGTATCGAATTTAGACTCGACCCTACCAACTGAACGCGGGTTGTGCGTGGGAAACGGATCAATGGTTGCAGCTATTGCTCATGCAACGGGAGCACGCCCTGTTTCTGCTGGTAAACCGGAAGCTGCGATGTTTAACACAGCAGCTCAGCGCTTGGGGGTCTCTAAGCCGTTAGCTATTGGGGATCGTTTAAATACTGACATTGCGGGAGGCGTAGCTGCAGATATAGCGACCCTTCATGTAATGACCGGCGTATCTAAGCATTGGGATCTGCTACGTGCCATTGCTAGTGAACGACCAACATACCTAGGCTTAGACTTATCTGATCTGTTTGAAGAGCCTCAAAAACTTGTACCTGGGGAACAAGGAGATTTTCGGGCAGTTTGGCGCGGTAACGATATTGAGTTAAGCGGTGGGGCATCGACTTCAACTCACATGGAGGCGTTACGTACGGTAGCTGCTATAGCTTGGGAACATGATGCTTGGAATGGAGAGCTACTTACCCGTGGTGAGCATGCTGGGCGTGTGCTTTTAGAATGGGAGTGATCAATGGCAGAAACACCGAAACCTCATGATCCTCGTGCTCAAAAGATAAGCCCGGATGAGGTCAGGAGCGAATTAGAGAAAATATTATCGGAGGTCCCGAACGACCTCGCAACCGAATCTGAACTTTTAGCTCGTGCGCATGAAGTCCTTCACAGTGCGCTTCAGTAATTTTTACCGTAGGAAGGTTTGACTGTAAGTGGCTTCTCGAAAACGCCTTGATGCTGAGCTGGTGCATCGTAAAATTGCGCGTTCGCGTGAGCATGCTGTGGAGATGATCCGTAGCGGACAAGTGTATGTCCAGGGGATCTTGGCCACTAAGCCAGCGACGCAAGTGGAACCAGAAGTCTCGATACGGGTTGAGCAATCAGCTATCGACGATTGGGCGTCCCGTGGAGCACATAAGCTGCTCGGAGCTCTTGATGCTTTTCAACCCAAAGGCTTGACTGTTGAAAACAAGAAAGCTTTGGATGCAGGGGCATCAACGGGCGGTTTCACCGATGTGCTTTTGCGTCGTAAAGCCTCTCAAGTTGTAGCCGTAGACGTTGGATACGGTCAGCTCATATGGCGTTTGCAAAATGATGATCGAGTGCTTGTTTTAGACCGGACGAATATACGAAACTTAGACATAGAAGCCATCCAAGGCCCATGTGATTTGATGGTCGGAGATCTTTCTTTTATCTCTTTGAAGCTCACATTGCCGGCTATCGTGGCTTGTCTTGCCGATGGCGCAGATTTACTTCCCATGGTCAAACCTCAGTTTGAGGTAGGTAAGCAACGCCTTGGAAGCGGTGGTGTGGTGCGTGATCCACAGCTGCGAGAAGACGTAACGGTGGAGGTCGCTGAGTTTGCACAAAGTCTGGGGCTGAGCTTGTTAGATGCGGTGGCATCTCCGTTGCCAGGTCCTTCCGGGAACGTCGAATTTTTCTTATGGCTAAAAAAAGACGGCGGTAAAACGGCTGCGGATTCAGATACGCTGCGTTCAATGATCCATAAGGCTGTTATGGAAGGACCGCAATGAACGTGTTGAATAGTTCTGATAAACGGCTTATTTTGCTCGTCCCTCATACCGGCCGCGATTCTAACGTGGCCACTGCAGCTCTTGCCGCTGAACTCCTTCACGATGCTGAGATCGCGGTTCGTATTTTGGTGCCTGAGGCGGACACTACGGTAGCTAGCCATCCAGTGTTGAGCCAATTCGAAAGGGTGACGCATTCCTTAGAGGCGACAAGCGGCGTAGAACTTATTTTGGTTTTAGGCGGAGATGGGACATTCTTACGGGCGGCCGATCTCGCGCACGCGGCCGACCTTCCAGTTCTCGGAATCAATCTTGGACACGTAGGTTTTTTGGCTGAATGGGAGAAGGACTCTCTTGATGAGGCCGTACATCGTGTTATGCGAGGAGACTACCGCGTTGAAGAACGAATGACATTGGATATTGAAGTACGCGATCAAGAAGGAAAACTTTTAGAGAGAGGATGGGCACTGAATGAGGTAAGCATTGAGAACACCAACAGGCGCGGCGTGCTCGATGCAACGCTAGAAGTGGATGAGCGTCCCGTAAGCTCTTTTGGCTGCGACGGTGTGATCATATCCACTCCAACAGGTTCTACTGCTTATGCTTTTTCTGCTGGTGGTCCTGTTTTATGGCCTGAACTTGATGCAATCGTAGTGGTACCCAATAATGCGCATGCGCTCTTTACTAAGCCCTTGGTTGTTAGCCCACACTCTTTGGTTGCCGTGGAATCTAAGCCCCATTCTTTCCCCGCGATGGCAGTAATGGACGGATTTCGTTCAATCGCAGTACCACCGGGCGCACGAACTGAGGCCCGCAAAGGGCAGCGCTCTGTTAAATGGGTGAGACTAGATAACCTGCCTTTCGCAGACCGGTTGGTGTCTAAGCTTCGACTTCCTGTTGAGGGGTGGCGCGGTCCATCAAATGTTCGATTACTGGAAAAAAATTGCCCTGATTCCTAAAAATAACCTCCTTTAATAGAACGAGTGTTCGCACAGACTGGGGTGTTTGATGTAGTATGTGAACATGCTTGCAGACATTGCCATTGAAAACCTCGGTGCGATACCTCACGCTTCACTTGAGCTGAGCGGTGGACTGACTGTCCTTACAGGCGAGACCGGTGCGGGTAAAACAATGGTTGTAACCGGTTTAAGGTTGCTCACGGGCGGTCGGGCTGATGCGCAACGTGTACGTTCGGGGGCGGATCGTGCCGCAGTGGAGGGACGTTTTGTCCTGGATGGCGTCAGCGGAACTATCGCGGAGCATGGACGTGAGATTGTCGATTCAGTAGGAGGGATTCTAGATGAAAATGGGGAGGTTATTGCGTCGCGTACCGTGAGCGCTCAAGGGCGCTCTAAAGCGTATTTAGGCGGACGAGCTGTCCCCGCTGCTAGTCTTTCGGATTTTTCTGCCGAACTACTTACGATTCATGGACAAAACGATCAATTAAGACTTTTAAACTCGGATCGGCAACGGGACGCTTTAGATCGGTTTGATCCAGCTATAGCTCCTTTGGCGGAAGAATGTGCCCATGCTTTTAAAAACTGGAGGAAGCTTGATAGGGACTATCAAGGCCGTCTTAAATCAAGAATGGAACTCGCTCAAGAGGTAGATCGACTAGAGTTTGCCATCAAGGAGATTTCTGATATTGATCCGCAGCCTGGGGAAGACGCTGCGATCCAATCCCTCATTCGTAGATTGCAAGACGTAGATGAGCTTAGAGAACAAGCCGCTACGGCATTGGGGGCTATCGACGGAGCGGAGGCTCTCAGCGAGTTCGGTGGGTATGAGGGCAGTGACGCCGTTGCCGCCTCTGATTTAGTGGGACAAGCTTTTTCTGCAGTGCAAAATAGCTCAGATCCAGTATTAAGAGGGATCGCTGAGCAACTAGACCAAGTCACTACAATCCTTGCGGAGCTGTCGGGAGAATTGGGAAAATACTTGAGCGAGCTGCCTATGGATGCAGACCAATTAGAGCAATCTCTTCAGCGTCAACAAGCATTGAAGGCCTTGACCCGTAAATATGCTCCGGACATTGAAGGCGTGCTGCGGTGGCGCATGAAAGCTGAAGAAAAACTGGAGTCTATTGATGTATCTCCGGAAGCGCTGGAAGAACTTAAACGTTCAGTTTCTCGCGCTGCTAAGAAGCTAGATGCTGCTAATAAAAAGTTATCTCAAGCTAGATCTAAAGCAGCTAAAAAACTGAGTCTTAAAGTCACAGAAGAAATACAAGGGCTATCCATGCCTAAGGCTATTTTCTCGGTTGATATTCAACATACTGGCCTTAGTATGTACGGTACCGACTCGATTGAATTTCGGCTAGCTCCGAATTCTCAAACGGATCCACGACCACTTGCGTCTTCTGCATCTGGCGGAGAATTGTCCCGCGTGATGTTGGCGCTGGAGGTGATTCTTTCTGCGGGTGCTCGAGGAACAACGCTTGTTTTTGATGAGGTTGATGCGGGAGTGGGGGGCCGTGCCGCAGTAGAGATTGGCCGTAGGTTAGCAAAGCTTGCTCAATGGAACCAGGTTATTGTTGTAACGCATCTGGCTCAAGTAGCTGCATACGCTGATACGCACCTGCATGTAGCTAAAAATGTAGGTGATGTTTCTGTTGCTTCGGGAGTTGAAAATCTTAGCGATGATCGGCGTGTTGAAGAACTTTCCCGTATGCTCGCCGGCCTTGAAAACACAGAAAGCGGCCGGGCTCATGCGGCGGAATTATTAAATAAAGCTAGGTCAGAGATCCTGGAGTGGAGAGCTGAAAAGGGATAAATTGAAGAAAAGTCATATTTCTTCCTTTATTCTTTGATAATCTTCCGCGCGCCTCACCGGGTTAAGAAGTTTTCATTGGACAATGCAACCCATGAGTCTGTTCTCTCGATCCGCTGACCTTCCAGGCCTTCATGCAGTGACACGCGACTGCTCGTCGCGAGGAAAAGGCTTTAGACGTCTGAGCAAAGGGGATATCGCAGTTATTGATGCCCCCGATATTTCTCGGCCTCTGGCCCAAGAACTGATAGAAGCGAAACCTGCAGCTGTTGTGAACACTGGGCAGTTTTCCACCGGCGTTATTCCGAACTTTGGTCCGCAGATGCTGCTTGATGCGGGGATCCTTCTTGTTGAAGGCGTCGGTGTGGACATTTGGACGACTCTTAAAGACGGCAAGAAAGCTCGACTAACGCAAGATGGCCAACTTTTTTATGGCGAGAAGCTTATTGCCTCAGGTTCTGTTCTTGATACAGTGCGTGCAGAAGCACAGTTTGTTGACGCGCAGCAGTCACTTGTAGAACGGATGGAAGCATATTTTGGCAACACCATCCAATTTATTCATGCTGAGGCTCCACTCCTTATTGATGGCCTAGGTGTACCAGACACTGGGGCGAATCTGAGGGGAAAGAAAGTCCTTGTGGTAAGTCCTGGTCCGCAGCACCGTGGGCAGGTCAAAAATCTACGTAATTTTATCCGTGAGTATGAGCCAGTATTGATTGGCGTGGATTCTGCCGCAGATACACTCGTGGAACTTGGATATAAGCCTGATTATATAGTTGGTGACCCTTCGGGCGTGGGAGCGGAAGCGCTAAGAAGTGGCGCGCGCGTCATATTGCCTGCGGAGCCGGACGGACATGCCTTAGGGCTGGAGCGCATCCAAGATTTAGGCATCGGTGCGATGACTTTCCCAACGTCGGTAGATACTGCTACCGACCTGGCGCTTTTGCTTGCTGATTTCCACGGTGCAGACTTGATTGTTAGCTGTGGGGCTCACTTTGATTTGGAATCGATCTTCTCTGAGCGGACCTATGCTACGCCAGCTGCACTCCTTACAAGAGTAAAAATTGGTGCGAGGCTCGTAGACTCTGAGGCCATTGAGAAGCTTTACACGGTCCGCTCTGGCGGAAGCATTGCTTGGCTGTGGGCGATACTCGGGGTTTTAGTGGCTATTGCGGCAGTTGTTGTAATCGCAGGCACAGCCGGCGATGGAAGTTTTACGCAAAACCTCATTGATACGTGGAATAACATTGCCTTGGCCTTCCAAGGGTTGTTCAAATAGCTCCTAGGAGGAAAGCGGAATATGGCACGGAAATCTGGTCATTCGGCGGCAGTTACCGCAGGTCTTGCCTTCGGCTTGGCCATAGGACTCGGCTTGGGCACCTATGTTTTATCTCCGAACCTGTCTGGCGGGAGCGGCCAACAAAGATTTACTCTGGAAAAAGAGCGCAACGAGGCTCGCGAACGTGCAGATATCCAGGCAGCACAAGCAAGCAGCGCAGACCACTTTGTGGACACACTCGCTGCGTCGGTCTTACCTGGTTCTCTTAAGGAACGACCTATTCTCCTGATTAGGATGGCTGGTTCCTCAGATGAGGACGCAAAAGCCCTGGGAGAGGATCTTAAGAGAGCTGGAGCGATTAACTCAGGAACGATCTCGTTGAGTGAAAAATTTTTTACTCAGGATGGAGCAGACGGGTTAAAAAACATCGTTTCTACGGTTTTGCCAGCTGGTGCCCAATTATCCACAGATAAACTTGATCCGGGGACGCATGCCGGTGAGGTGTTGGGGAGCGCCTTAACGCTTAATCCGCAAGATGCCAAAGAACAGGCGACTCGTGATGAGCGAAATCTAGTCCTTAACGCTCTGCGGGAGGGCGGATATCTTTCTTATGAAGAAGGAACGATTTTGCCAGCTCAAGCTGTTGTGGTTCTGGGCGGAGATAGCGACGGTGCCGGAGCAGATTTTGTGGTAAAAAACCAAGTATCTTTTGTGGAAGCTCTTGATGCGCGTGGTTCTGGTGTTGTACTTGCCGGCCGGATTCATATGGCGGCCGATAGTGGAGCAATAGGGAAATTACGCGCTAATAAGAAGGCGGCTTCTCAAGTTTCTTCAGTGGACTCTATTGACCGTTCCTGGGGAAGAATTGCCACCATCTTAGCTCTTAAAGAACAGCTTTCAGGTGGCGCTGGGGCCTATGGCGCTGCAGGAAACGCCGATGCTACGGCGCCGGCTCCGAGTGAGGATAAACAATAAGTATTGTGTCGCGCGTATTAGTAAGCTTATTGATATGCGCGAATGCTATTAAAGTTGAGTACTATGGCTCATCATTTTACTGTTACAAGCTCTGAGTTGCTTATAGATGCTCCGATTTTGGCGGTTCGTCGCGATTCTGTCACTATGCCGAATAACTCCAACGCATATCGTGAAATTGTTGAGCATTTTGGAGCAGTCGCAGTTGCTGCCGTTCAAGATGAAAAAATCGCGATGATAAAACAATATCGTCATAGCGTTGGGCAACATCTGTGGGAGCTTCCTGCCGGCTTGCTCGATATTGCAGATGAGTCACCTCTAAGAGCAGCGCAGCGTGAGCTGGAGGAAGAAGCCGGTCTTGCTGCGGCTAACTGGGAAATATTAGTTGATCTAGTTACAAGCCCTGGGTTTTGTGATGAGGCAGTTCGTGTGTATCTTGCTCACGGTTTATCTCACGTGGAGCAACCTGAAGCTCAAGATGAAGAAGCTGATATGACCCTGGAGTGGATACCACTTACAGAGGCAGTGGATATGATTTTTTCTGGAGAAATTGTTAATTCCATTGCAATATCTGGGATTTTAGGGTTGCAGGCGCATCGTATGCGTCCTCGGACTCTCCGAGAAGCAGACCAGCCATTCGTGCTTCGGCCTGTCCGGTTAGCTAACCGGAGGAAAAACGCTGGGAAAAATCGTGACCTGAAAACTTCTTTATGACATCCCCGAAAATAGCCGCCGATCGTTGGTTAACGCATTTAGCCATAGAGCGCGGCGTCAGCGCTAATACCCTTAGTAACTATCGACGCGATGTGCAAAGGTATCTTGATTGGATTGAGAGCCGCGGCATTGATGATTTAGGCATCTTGACCTCTCGTGATGTTGAATCCTATGTTCTTGATCTACGGCGCGGGGATCCCGACACAGGCAAGCAGCCTTTGGCGGCCTCCTCGGCAGGCCGTGCACTTGTGGTTGCGCGGGGACTCCATAAATTTGCAATGATGGAGGGTCTGATATCTGTTGACGTAGCTGGGGAAGTCTCTCCGCCATCCACGGGGCGACATCTACCAGACACTCTGTCGGTTACAGAGGTAGAGGAACTTATCAGTGCGATTCCTACGGACAATATAGCCACTCCCGAGGACTTACGCGATGCAGCTTTGATTGAACTCCTCTACGGCACGGGTGCTCGGATATCAGAAATTATGAATCTCACAGTGGATGAGGTGACAGTGCTGGAAGAAACAGAAGGCATGTTGCGGATTGTGGGAAAAGGAGATAAACATCGCATTGTTCCTGTCGGCTCGATGGCGCAGAAAGCGTTACGACGCTACCTTGTACGGGCGCGGCCACAGCTAACAAAGGGGAAAAGTCATGCGCTTTTTTTAAATAAACGCGGTGGAGCGCTATCACGGCAAAGTGCATGGCAAATTCTTAAAAGTTCTGCGCGTAGAGCAGGCGTGCAAAAAGATATTTCGCCGCACACTTTGCGCCATAGTTATGCATCGCACCTACTTGAAGGTGGAGCCGATGTTCGCGTTGTACAAGAACTTTTGGGACATTCATCCGTTACTACCACACAGATTTATACGCATATTACGGCAGATAATCTGCGAATTGTATGGTCACAGTCTCATCCGCGGGCTTAAACGCCTATTCTAGTCAAGTGTTTTGACTTGAATTTTTGAAGTAATCGCCTGCTGTTCGGCGCGTCTTGCCGGGGTTACAAAGGATTCCTCTTCAGACGATTAATATCAACAGTGTAATTTAGGTTGTAGTCTCGCCGAGGATGAACAAGACCCGATTGATATTGGGGTGCATGGTGGGGTGAACGGGAAGTAAGAGTCGTCGACTGTCAAGGAAGTGGAATAGACATGAGTGATTCGGGACTGTTCGATACACCAGACTCGAAAATGGGACTCACTGGGCGTCCGCTCCAAGAGTTTCCTGACCCTGCGCCTTTGGAAAAACATGGACCAGCCAAGATTATTTCCATGTGTAATCAAAAGGGCGGAGTAGGTAAAACTACTTCTACCATCAACTTGGGTGCGTGCTTAGCTGAGCTAGGTCGAAAAGTTTTGCTCGTAGACCTTGATCCGCAGGGGGCCTTATCTGCAGGTTTGAGCATTCCGTATGAGGAGCTGGACATTACGGTTTACAACCTCCTCGTGGACACTCATACTTCGATTCACCAAGCGATCCATCACACATCGATCCCTGGTCTTGACTTGGTACCGGCGAATATTGATCTGTCAGCGGCAGAAATTCAACTTGTTAACGAGGTAGGTCGGGAACAGACGCTAGCTCGCGCTTTACGTCCGGTGATGAAGGAATATGACTACATTATTTTGGATTGTCAACCATCGTTGGGGCTTTTGACAGTTAATGCTTTGACGTGTTCTCATGGCGTGATCATTCCTATGGAATGCGAGTATTTCTCGCTGCGTGGGCTTGCTTTGCTTACAGACACTGTGGAAAAAGTACGCGATCGTCTTAATTTTAATCTTGACATTGTGGGCATTTTGGTCACGATGTTTGATCGACGCACCACACATGCCCGCGAGGTGATGTCAAGGGTCGTGGAAGTCTTCGATGATCGTGTGTTTGATACCGTGATTACTCGAACAGTCCGATTCCCGGAGACCTCAGTGGCCGGTGAACCGATCATTACTTGGGCTCCGAGTTCACAAGGAGCCCATCAGTACCGACAGCTTGCGCGTGAAGTCATCGAGCGCACAAGATAAAACGTGGCGGTATCGCGTATTCCGGATAATCAACCAGAAATTACTGGTTTTAGGATTGTCCTCAACAATTTCGAAGGTCCTTTCGATCTGCTTCTTCAGTTGATCAGCGCTAAAAAGATGGATGTGACTGATGTTGCTCTATCTAAAGTTACGGATGAATTTGTTGCGTATACTCGCCAACTCGGAGAATATTCTGAGCTTGATGAGGTAACCGAATTTTTGGTGGTCGCGGCAACGTTATTGGACCTTAAGACTGCTCGCCTGTTGCCTAGGGGCGAAGTAGAGAGCGAAGAAGACTTAGCCTTATTGGAATCTCGCGACCTTCTTTTTGCCCGGTTATTGCAGTATCAGGCGTATAAGCAAGTAGCTGATATCTTTGCGTCATGGCAGCGAGATGCACGTCGTAGGTTTCCGCGAGCAGTAGCTATGGAAGAGCAATTTGCTAGTTTGCTGCCACCAGTGGTTCTTGGGCACACCCCTGATACCTTTGGCCAGCTTGCGGCTAGCGTTTTTAGACCTAAACCACCGGATACTGTTGCTACAGATCACATCCATCAAGTGTCAGTCTCTGTGCCTGAACAAGCAGGAAAAATCCTGGAAACGTTGCGCTCAGCAGGCAAAGACGAATGGGTTTCTTTCTTTGATCTAACGCGAGATTGTACGGTTTCGATGCATATCGTGGGAAGATTCCTAGCTCTTTTAGAACTCTATAAAGCTCAAGCAGTGAGTGTTTTACAAGAGGAATCTTTGTCCGAGTTGTCCGTATCGTGGACCGGACTTGATGTAGATCCAGCGGTAGTTGCATCAACTAACTGGGAGTAACGGCTTAGAAACAAACTAATTTTATGGTTTTGTCTAAAGACAAGCGTTCCTGCGAAGGGGTAGTGATGGCTAGTTTCTTAGAAAGGATTACTATCGGGGAAGGAGAATTTGCTTATTAGTGTCGGTGAGAGGGGTGAAACTTGTGAGCGTAGTTGTGGTATCTGGGTTGGCTACAGGCGTGGGCAAAACCACTGCGACGGCAGCGATCGTTCAGGTTCTTCGAGAGAAGGGGAGGAATGTTGTTCCTGTTAAGGTCGCGCGCTTAGGAACTTCGGTCGCAGGAGCAGACATCGGCACGATCGAAAAACTGACAGGCATTCGTGGAAAAGATTTTTCTACTGAAGAGGATCCGCTAGCGAAGGTTCGGGAGCTTTCTGATTCCGGGGTTACGGTGGTTCTTGAAGGCTCTGGTGGGCTAAGCGTCCCGTTGTTAAACGGCAAAACAATTGCAGATATTGCCGCAGAATTGAATGCCCCAATGATTGTGGTTTCTGGAATGGCCTCGGGCGCTGTGGGACTTGCTGTGCAGGCGGTGGCTTTTGCACGTGCTTGTGGCGCTCGCGTAGCTGGGCTGTTGGGCGGAAAATTGCCTTCGGGAGCCGATTTGCGCACGCGTCTGACTCTCGTGGAAGTATCTCGAGCAACAGGGGTGCCGTTTCTAGGAAGTCTCAACGACGGTGTTGGCTCGTTGGCGCCTGAGCAGTTTGCCCAAGCGCTCTCAACGATTTTTCTTCCTAAAGACTGGTGATTACGGGAGCTCTCGGGGACAACAAGCCAGGTAAAATATTGCACCAAGTCCTATCATGATGTAATTTTTGACAGCTTTTGAGCAGCTCCCCATGTGCATACCCCGATGCAGATTGCCAAACTTCCGCATACAAGGAAATAGGTTCTCTCAGCAGAAGCGGATTCGGAATCGTAGTAGGAAGAAATACTTCCGGCAAGTGCGGTTCCTATAGACATAGTGAGGAAGTACAGCGCAGAAAACTGAGTGCGGTAGGCATTTGGTGCGTGTTTTGCCGTTGCGGCCATTCCTATGGGGCCTGCGAATAATTCTCCTATCGCGGTGATGAGAATGCTCAGCGCAAGCACAAGGAGTGGTGTGGAATTAGGTCCGCCGCCTGCAAAAGGAATGAGTACTAGGAAGCCAGAACCGCCGACGATAACTCCGATGGAGATTTTAGTAGCAGCGGTGGGGCCGCGAGAGCCGAGTTTTGCCCACAGGTAAGCGAGGGGAATTGAAAGCGTAAGAACGAAGATCGGGTTTAATGATTGAGTCCATGCGGCAGGAAATTCAAAGCCAGCAATGCTTCGGTTGAGTCGGACATCGGAGTATACAGCTAGAACGCCATAAGTCTGATTCATAATGGCCCAAAAAGCCACAGACGCACAGAATATGGGGATGTAATTAAGAATGCTATGCCGTTCTTGCTGCGTAGTATGCGGAGACCGGAACATCGTCACCATAAGGAAAACAGCTGCGGTGATAGTTATGCCAAGGAGAAAATGCGCCAATGAAGCTGCGGTGAGGATACCTAAGGCTACGGCAAGTACTACGAGGACGAGAGCAGATATTCCAAGAGCCGTGATCGTAAGTGATGTCTTCTTGCTTATCGGGTGCGTTGGCGATTGCACGCATTTTCTAGATTCTTCACTCATCTCTTCTAAAGCGCGACGTCGTAGCGACGCATAAATGCCCATGCCGATAATCATGAGAAGAGCTGCGGCTAGAAAACCAACGTGGAAGGAATAGGTTAGTGCTAACCAGCCTGTAAGCAATGGTCCAGCTACTGCTGCTACTTGGATTCCTAAGTAGAAGAACTGAAACCCAGTTTCACGATGCGCATCGCTGTGGGAATCTTCTCTATAAACGGTTCCTAGAACAGTAATTGCTGCTGTTTTTAAAAAGCCCGATCCCAAAGCTATGAGCGTTAGGCCAGTGGCTAGCCCCGGGATGGGGTGGATTAAAGACAGTATTAGGTGTCCGATGACTAGGAGCGAGGCACCCAAGAAAAGTGTTTTTTCTGCGCCTAAAACTCTGTCGCCGATCCATCCCCCTGCAAAGGTACAGAGGTAAACAAGAGCCCCGTAGGCTCCAATAAGCGCAGTGGCCTCGGATTTTGCTAACCCTAGTCCGCCGTTAGTGGCTGTGTAGTACAAGTAATAGCCAAGAATGGCCTGCATGCCATAAAAGCTGAAACGTTCCCAAGCTTCAATACTGATAATTGAACGAACCGCGATGGGGTGATGCCAAAACTCACTTTTATACACAGTTGAACGTTGTTCAAGATAAGTCATAATATGCATTATGGCGTGTAACGCTCGGAAAAAAGGGTTAAACGCAAAGAAAAATAAATTTTTGTTTTGAAGCTCTAACTACATAGATGAGAAGCGTGAGATTGTGAATCCATTTGATCAGCAAATTCACTTTGATCAGGACCATATTTGGCATCCGTATAGTTCAATGCCTACCCCCGTAACCCCACAGTTCGTTACCTCCGCAGAGGGCGTTTATCTCACGCTGAGCGATGATTCTAAGCTTATCGACGCCATGAGTTCCTGGTGGGCAGCGGCATTTGGACACGGTCACCCAAAACTAAAGGAAGCAGCGCATCAACAGATTGAGACAATGAGCCATGTTATGTTTGGCGGTCTTACGCATTCACCAGCGATTGAACTAGCTCGGAAGCTCATAAGCATCACCGATAACGGTTTAGAAAAAGTCTTTTTTTCAGACTCGGGATCTGTCGCCGTAGAAGTGTCGATGAAGATGGCTTATCAATATCAGCGAGGCATCGGTCATCCAGAGCGCCATCGCCTGCTCACATGGCGGGGCGGTTATCACGGCGATACTTTTGCAACCATGAGCGTGTGCGACCCAAACGGAGGGATGCACTCGATGTGGGCAGATAGGGTTGCCTCCAATGATTTTGCGCCAGCGCCTCCTGCGCGTGGGGCGTCGAGAAGCGATATTAAGCAATACCTTGCTCTTTTAGAAGAACATATAAATAGTTCAACAGCTGGGATTATCGTTGAGCCTATAGTACAGGGCGCTGGGGGGATGCGCTTTCATGATGATTCTCTGATCCGGGGCATCCGCGATATTTGCGATAGGCATGACCTCGTTTTTATCGCTGATGAAATAGCTACTGGTTTTGGTAGAACTGGAGAAATATTTGCCACTACAGGCGCAGGTGCCACCCCGGATATCTTGTGTGTTGGCAAGGCTCTTACCGGAGGTTTTATGTCCTTGGCGGCAACGATTACAACAGAAAAGATCGCCGCAGCAATTAATACTCCAGATGGTGGGGGAGCTTTGATGCATGGACCAACTTTTATAGCTAATCCTTTGGCTTGTTCAGTTGCGTCTGCTGCACTCGAATTGGTTATTGGGGGAGAGTGGCGGAGGCAGGTTCCAAATATTGAGCAAAGGCTTTTAAAAGGACTCTTACCGTTGAGCGAATCTCCGGTGGTCGCTGATGTCCGAGTACTAGGCGCAATTGGGGTGGTGGAGATGAAAGAACCTGTGGACATGAGGCTGGCTACGGAAGCCGCAGTGGCTGCAGGAGTATGGTTAAGGCCGTTTGGTCGCCTGGTGTATACGATACCTCCTTTTATAGTTACAGATGAACAAATTGATAGTATCTGCGAGGCTGTCGCAGCAGTGGTTAGCGCTGAGCAACGTCGTCTGTGTGTTTAGAAGCCTGTTAGTTTTCAAAGGATTGGAGCATCATGCCCATCGTAGCTATTACTGGAACAAATACCGACGTGGGAAAGACTATTGCGACTGCAGCACTCGCACTGCACGCAGCTTCGTCGGGATTAGAAGCGATCCCCGTTAAACCAGTACAGACGGGGGAAACTGCTGGGAACGGCGACATTGCAACCGTGGAAAAACTGACCGGTGTAGTCGGAATTGAGTTTGTGCGTTACCCAGAGCCTTTAGCTCCTAATCTTGCAGCTAAAAGGGCAAATATGCAACAGCTAGATTTTGATGCCTTGGTAAAAAAGATTAGGGAGCTTGACTCGCCAGATCGCCTTGTTCTTGTGGAAGGTGCCGGCGGATTATTGGTCCGGCTTGCTGATGAGGTCACCCTGGCAGACATTGCTGTGGCGTTAGGCGCTCCCCTCGTTGTAGTCACGAGTCTTGGGCTGGGATCGCTCAACCTAGCGGAGCTTACTGTTGAAGCAGCCCGGCGTCGTGGCTTGCATGTTGCGGGTCTTATCGGTGGAAGCTTGCCAACGCAACCAGATTTAGCTACCCGTCTTAATCTCGAGGAGATGAGCGTAGTTACGGGCGTACCTTTGTGGGCGTGTCTTCCTGAAGACTCCGGAAAAATGTCTCCCGAAATTTTTGCGGAGGTTGTCTCTTCGCTTAATTTGCCGGATTTGAAGTCGGAATTTTCGCAACAGAATATCTAGACGCTTAACCCGTACTTGTATGATTTCTTTCGCTGGATTATTTGGTAATGGGTCATTTAGCAAAGAGAAACACACAAGTGCGGTATTGGCTTAATTGAAACATCAACTGAACTAAAAAGAGGCAGATATGAGCGCCGAATATTCGGAGAATACTGGAACAGACAAGGCTGTGTCTGATTCTTTAGCGCCCCCAGGGCTCGGGCTGATTCCCCAGCTGCGTTCTCAGATCGAATCTATTCTTTTAGTTGTTGATTCTCCTGTTAGCGTAATGGCCCTGTCGAGAGCACTCAATGTTGATGCTGGAGTAGTTGAACAAAGCATTCAAGAAATCTCCGCAGAGTTTCAGCACAGAGGTAGCGGAATAGAATTGCGTGAGTCCGAAGAAGGATGGCGATTATATTCAGCTCGGGAAAACGCAGAAGCGGTAGAGAAGTTTTTATTGGATGGCACCCAGTCTCGGCTTTCACGGGCTGCGCTAGAAACGCTGGCGGTTATCGCTTATCGACAACCTGCGACGCGCGCTCAAGTATCTGCGGTACGAGGCGTTAACGTAGATGGCGTAATGCGAACCCTACAATTACGCGGGCTCATTAGAGAAGTCGACATGGGAGGTACTACGGAAGCCGGAAATGCCCACCATTATGAGAC